>CAUZJO010000008.1:0-56767 GCA_963580245.1 Candidatus Sumerlaeia bacterium
TTTACTCGCGGACCGCGCCGAACGTCATCCCCCGGACGATAAACCGTTGCGCGCACAGCGCGAGCAGGACGGGGATGATCATGGCGATCAGCGCGCGGGTCGCGACGTACCAGAATTGGACCCCTCTTGAATCTTCGGCGCCCGCGATGACGACGGGCATCGTGATCGCGTCTCGCGAGGAGAGGACCATGGCGAAGAGGAATTCGTTCCAGGCGAACGAGAAGCAGATGATGCCCGTCGAGATGAGGGCGGGGGTCGAGAGCGGGAGCGCGATCTTGAGGAACACGCCCCAGCGGCCGTAACCATCGACCAGCGCCGCCTCTTCCAGTTCCTCGGGGAATTCCATGAATATCTGGCGCATGATGACGATCGCGAACGGGAGATTGAACGTGGTATACGCCAGGATGAGCGCCAGCCGGGTATCGAGCAGGCCGGCCGTTTTCATCATGAGGAAGAAGGGGATCGCGATCACGACGGGGGGCAGGACGCGCTGGGAGAGGAACCAGATCAGGATGTCCTTGTTCTTGATGCGGCGGAAACGGAAGCGGGCCAGCGCGTAGCCCGCCGGCGTCCCCAGGCCCAGCGCCAACACGGTGCTACACGTCGCGACGATCGTGCTGTTGAACAGGCCCAGGCGCGTTTTGTCGACCTGCAACTCTTCGGCCCAGTTCGAGAGCGTGGGCGTAAACTGGAGGAACGGGATGGAGAGATACGAGACCGTGAACGTCTCAAGCCGCGGCTTGAGGGAGGTCACGATGGCCCAATAAAACGGAAACGCGGCCCACGCGCAGAAAACCAGCGCGAGCGCTATTTTCAGGTATTGAAGATGGTTTCGTTTCACTTGTCCGGGCCGCCTATCTTTTCGCTTAGTTATTCGCCTCATTCATAGATGCTTCGCATCTTGCCACAGAACAGCAACACAATCACCATCACGCCGGCCAGCAACAGATAGGCGAGCGCGGAGGCGTAGCCGAGATCGAAGAAATGCAGGCCCGTCCGGTAGACAAACATTGAATAAACCTCGGTCGCCGTCCCCGGGCCGCCTTTGGTCAGCACGAACGGATAGTCGAACACCTTGACCGCCTCGATGAGCCTGAGCAGAAAAACGATAATGATCACCGGCTGCATCATCGGGAACGTGATGCGCCAGAAGATTTGCCACTGCGAGGTCGAGTCGAGGGCGACGGCCTCGTAGATTTGTTTGGACATGCCATGCAACCCGGCCAGGAAGACCAGGAAACAGAACGGCGTCCACTGCCAGATTTCGAGCATCAGGATCGAGATAAGCGCCCACGAGGGATCGGAAAGCCACGGAACCTTGATCCCGACCAGCCCCAACATGCTGTTGAGCGGACCGCCTTCCTCATAGAAGATCGTCAAGGCGAGGTACGCGGCGGCGATCGGCGTGGCGAACAGCGGCAACGTCAGGATCGCGCGCAGCACCGTCTGACCCCTAATCCGGCGCGTAAAGAGCAGCGCCAAGCACATGCCCAGTATCATCTCGACCGCGACCGCGACCAGGACGTAGATCAGCGTGATCTTGACGGAATTGAGGACCCGGTAGTCGGTGAACGCCTTGGCGAACTTGTCCAGGCCGACGAAGACCGGATCGCGCCCCAGCCGGTAATTGAGAAAGCTAAACCACAATGAACGGCCGAGGGGATAGATCGTGAACGCCAAGGTCCAGAAGACGGCGGGCAGCAAAAATAGATACTTGATCCTGTCTCTGGCCGATCGAAGGGGCATTACCTGTGCTTTGGGAGCCGCAAGTCCGTGGGTGGCGGCGCGTGGAGGTCCGAAAGGGTCGGGTTTGGAATACGGCTATTGTTCATAGTTCATCGATTCGCGGTAAAGCCGTAATTGTTCCTCACGCCCCAGCCTCTCGGTGATGTCCTCGAAATCGCGTGCCACGCGGTCCAGCGCTTCCTGGGCCGAGACCATTCCGGTAAGCGCCTCCGAGAGGTGCACGTCGAGCGCATGGAGATACTCGGGCGTGCCGGGGATGCGCAGGTAGGGTAGAGTGGTCTCGGCGCCGAAGTTCTCGATACTCGCCCGCGTAAACTCCACCACGTCGTTCCGGTTCCATCCGCCGACGTTGATGTATTCCTCGATTTTTTGCGGGCCCCAGGGTTCGAGGAGCTGGTTCTGGCGCCCGATATCCACGCCCGTCCAGCCCAGCAGCGCGTTCCACTTCGAGACCCGTTCGGTGGCGTGGAACGCGAGCAGGTGATAAGCGGCTTCGGGGTTCTTCGAGAGTTTGGAAATCACGCCGTGCCAGGAGCAACCGGTCGTGTTCCCGACCACGTTGGGCGCCTCTTGTTGAATCATTTTCCGCTGGCCTCGGTCGTAGACCTCCATCACGCCCGGCAGGACCGTCGCCCCGATCTTGCCTTGGATCTTGGAACGTCGGGGCTCCTGGGCCAGCGACGCGACGTCGCCGAACGAGGGTGTCATCACGGATTTGCCCCGCAGGAAGTAATCCCACGCCTCGCTCAGGTCCCAACTGATCTGGGCGGCGGGTCCGGTCTTGTGCAGCTTGATTAGGAATTCAAGCGCCTTGACGTGCCCGGGCTCGTTGATGAGGGGCTTCATCGTCTCGAAGTCGAACCAATAGGTATGGTGTATGTTGTCCACCTTTTCGCCGGGCAGGACCGCGAACGGCGCCGACAGGCCCATGTATTGGAACATATTCTGGGCCCCGACCTTCAAGTGCATGCTGCAGCCCGAATCCGGCTCGCCGTCCTCGTTCCAATCCCAGCCGTTGAAGAATTCCGCGATATCGTACATCTGCTGCATCGTCTTGGGCGGGACCGTCAGGTCGTAACCATGTTTCTCCTTGAAGCGCGCCTGATAGTCGGGCCGGCTCAGGATGTCCTTGCGATAATAAAGAACCTGGCCGTCGACGTCGTTCAACGCGCCATACCAGGTGTCGCCCCATTTATGGAGCATCTCGATCGAGGGCGGGGCGTCTTTCGGCCACTGGGGAAAGCGGTCATCATCATAGTAGTCGTCGATGGGGACGATGAAGTCGCCCGAGACCAGCTCTCCGACTTCGGCGGCGCAGATAATGAAAACGTCATAGCGCCCGATGGACATGATCAAGTCGGTGAAGATCTTCTGATGCAGCTCGCCGAAGGGGAATTCGACGATCTGGAGCTTCGCCCCGGTCATCTTCTCCCATTCATCACGCCAATAGTAGAACGGGCCCGAGATGGCGCCCTGCTCCCCGTTGTTGATCACCAGGACCGTGATCGTCTGGCCCTTGAAGGGCTGTTCCTGGGCCTGGCTCGGAGCCATAAGGGCTCCTAGGAACAAGACGGCCATCAGTGCAACCCGGCGGGTTTCCTTCCGCATCCTTTGCTCCTGACTCAGATTGAGATTCCTCGTTCAGCGGGCGATAGTCCCGCGTTTGCGCAAGTCCACGAATATTGTCGGCGCTGACGACAATAAATGCAAGCCCTGCATTCAACCTTGAGGCGCAACTCTCCATGTTGAATGGGCTTGTTAGCCGCGTAAGATCCCGGCCCCCAATTCAAACCATGGAAAGGAGAGGCGCACATGATCGCGACGCTTTGCGGCCCTTACTTCTCAGCTCCAGCTTGCAAATGTGGACTCATGGAAGTATCAAGACGCCGTTGGAGATGCAGGCGAACCGCCGTCATCATGCCCAGCGCAATCACGCCTATTTCGATCAACCAATACGTGTACAGCGTCGTCTTCACGCCCGAGAAAAGGCCATAGCTATGCAGCCCCACCACGAGAACGCCACGATGACGCCGCCGAAGATCGCCGCGATCGCCGTCCCCAGGTCACGCAGATAGCCGCCCATCCGCGCGCCGTTCTCCTTGGGGTCCCAACCCCAAAACCGGCCCCAACTGTAATTGGCCCAGACCCCTCCCAGCACGGTCCCTACAAACGAGAACAACGTCCCGAAGCAGATCACCCCGTACGTCATCCGCGCCACGGAGCGCATGAAGTCCTTGCGCCGACCCAGTCCCACCGCCTGGCCGATGACATAGATATGCGCGATGGCGCACGCCAACCGCCCGGCCGAATAACCGATCGTCACCGTCGTAACGTGCGTCGACAGCCAGAAATTAGAGTTGAGAACGGCGATCATGCTTTCCATCGTGTCCGAGCCGCGCAGCTCGAACTTGTTGGCCAGAAACATCCCCATGCAACCCAGCACCGAGGCGACCGCCAACGCGATGCGCTTACGATTGAGCCACTCCGCCGCCAATGCCGCCACGATCGCGACCGCCGGGATGAACAACGTCGTCTCGTAGAGCGTGGTCACGGGCGGTCGGCCGCGAATGATGCAGCGCACGGCGATCCCGGCGATCAGAACCAGCGTCGGAACGACCACCCCCGTGACCGCGACCCGCCCCAGCCAGCGGCTGCGCGGCACCAGCCAGCTTGCGGCCACCAACAGAAAACCCAATAGGTACAGCACGAGCGCCCAGCGGAAGAACTTCGCCTTGTAGAAGAAGACCTCCAGCCCGATGTGCTCATACTGTCCCAGCGTGGTGGCGGCGCCGCGGATTGCGCCAATCAGTTCCTCCGCCGCCTGGCGAAACGCCGCGGGTTCGGCCGCCCGGTCGTGCAACCGTTCCAACGCCGCGAGATGAGCCCATTCGGCCAACGGGGCCCGCGGCTGTAACATCAGTGGATAAAGCGTACCCGGCGACAGCCGGCCGGCGCGGTCCAATTCAATTTGGAGCCCTTACCTTCGGCGGCGGGCGATGATAAGCCCAGACGCTCGCCATCGGAGACCGCCGTGGGCCCGGAACCCTACGTCTTAGGCGCCTCGCGCCGCTGCATCGGCACCGTCCCACTGTGGTCACAGGCGCACACCCACACGATCATCAAGGGGACGAGCGGCCAGGTTCTCGGCAAAACTCCCAGCCGGCTCCCCCGGCGTGATGAGCGGATTGGGCGGATAACCATTCTACGATTTCCCTTTAGGGTCCAAAGCGCGATAAGGTCCATCTTCTCTCCATCGCTGTGATTTCAGTTTCGGCTATCGGCCCGTGAGTGTCGGCCGAACCCGTTGGCTAATCCCCCCACTGATATTGCTTCTCCGCTTCGGTCTTCCTGCGGACCTTGTGCCAGGCGCCCCGGCCGCATTCGGCACACTTGCCGTACTGTCTTGGTTCGCCGCAGGCTTTGTAGCGCACGCCGCCGGCGTCCCACAGGTCGCGTTTGTGCCCGCATGGGCATTCGATCAACCACTGTCGGGTCCCGGCCTCGACGGCGGCGAAGGCCCGGGCCGGAAGGATAAACCTCATAAATTTATGCTCGGCCTGCATGTTCCCGATTCCGTTTTGAGTTCTAGCGCTTCTTCACCTCTCCCGTTTGGGGGTCGATGAGAACCATGTGGTAATCCAGGTTGGGGTCTGGCAATCCGGTTGTCGATTCTCAATACGCCTCAGGCACAATCGTCTGGTCCGCCATGGGCGGCCTGACGTATCCCTTGTCCTCTTGCCGGGGCGGCAGCTCGAGGTCTTCACTGGTCACTTCTTTGTAAGGGATAAGGCTCAATAGGTGGCTGATACAATTCAGCCGCGCCCGCCGCTTGTTATCGGCGGGGACAACGTACCACGGGGCCTGTTTGATGTCGGTATGCGCGAACATCTCGTCCTTCGCCTTGGAATAGTCGAGCCAACGCGCGCGCGATTGCAGGTCCATCGGACTCAGCTTCCAGCGTTTGGTCGGGTCCTTGATGCGGTCTTGAAACCGATGTTCCTGTTCCTCATCCGACACCGAGAACCAATACTTGATCAGAATGATTCCAGAGCGGACCAACGCGCGCTCGAACTCCGGGCACGAGCGGAGAAATTCTTGATACTCATCGTCGGTGCAGAAGCCCATGACCCGCTCGACTCCGGCCCGGTTATACCAACTGCGGTCGAACAGGACCATCTCGCCGGCGGCCGGCAGGCGCGCCACGTAACGCTGGAAATACCACTGGGGTTTCTCCCGTTCGGTCGGCGTCCCCAGGGCCACGACGCGGCAGACGCGCGGATTCAGCCGGTGCGTGATCCGCTTGATCACTCCGCCTTTCCCGGCCGCGTCGCGACCTTCAAAGAGGATCACGACTTTCAACCCCTTATGCTTGATCCAGTCCTGGAGCTTGACCAGATCGGTCTGCAGATTCGCAAGCTCGTGCTGATAGAGCTTGCCCTTGATGGTAGGGTGTTCATCCTTCTTCTTGGATTCCGCGTGGATCATCAGGATACTACCAGCTTCACGCCGCGCCGCCATGGGATTTGTCGCCGTCCTTGATCACGAACCGCGCGCGGAGGGCCGCGACCGTGCGGGCCAGGCCGGCCAGTTCCACCGAGCGCAGGACCTCGTTGAAATCCTTGTAAGCGTCCGGTGCCTCGTCGCGCGGGTAGTGGCGCGAGTTGGTGAGGATGTCGCAGGCCTCGAACTCGTCATCGACGGCCTTCTGATCAAGCGTGCGGAAGGCCTGGCGGCGGGCCATCGCGCGGCCGGTGCCGTGGTTGACGCTGTAGCAACTGAGATTCGCCCCCGGCTCGGCGATCATGATGCGCGAGCCGTCGCGCGGGTTGCCGGGCAACAGGATCGGATGGCCGGTCGCGCTGAACGGCGTACCCGCCAGTGCCGGATGCCCGGCGGGGAAGGCGCGCGTGGCCCCCTTGCGGTGGACCCACGCCTCGCGGCCCTCGGCTTCTTCGAGCCGCGCGATGTTGTGGCTGATGAAATAAACGAGCCGCCCCTTAGCACCGGGCAGGACCTCCTGAAAGGCCTCGAGGACCAGGGCGTTGATCAGCAGGTGATTAACCGTCGCGAAATTGCCGCCCAGTGCCATGTCGTCCAGGTAATCGTCGGCCTCGGGCGTGCCGAGCTCGGCGTAGACCATGTCGCGGTCCCCGCCGGGCAGTGGAATGCCCTCGCGCTCAAATTTGGCCCGCAGCGTCCGAAACTGGTGGTTCGCCAAGTTGAAGCCGAACCCGCGCGAACCACAGTGCGAGAGGAAGGCGACGTGCCCATCGCGCAATCCGAAGACCTCGGCGACCCGCGCGATGTCCTCGCCGGGAGCCACGCGCACGACCTCGCATTCGCCGAAATGGTTCCCGCTCCCATAGGAGCCCAGTTGCAGGACTTTCTCCTCGAACTTCGGGAAATGACCGGCACTGATCAGGTGGTCGAGCCTCACGCCCAAGGCCGCGGCGGTCCCGTCGTGGCCCACGTGATGGGCGTCCTCGCAGCGGATGGCCCATTCTTCGGGGACGCCCAGTTCGCGACAGATTTCAGCCGCCGCGCCCTCGATCACCGCCCGCCGGCCCCACTCCAGGCTGACCGCCCGCGACTTGGGGACCGAACGCTGGCCCTTGCCCGCCCCGGTCGGCGTGCGCTCGCAGATCGCGTTCATGACGGCCCGGCGCAAGCGGCGGTCGGCCAACTCCTCGGCCGGCAGATCGAGCTGCAATAGGCTCATCGAACACTTGATGTCCACGCCGACCGGGCCGGGGTAGATGTGCGTGGGCGAGACGAGCACCGAGCCGACCGGCGCGCCGTATCCCATGTGGGCGTCGGGATTGAGCACCAAGTCGCGGACCCCTGGTGCCCGGCGCGAGTTAATGGCCTGCGTGATACAGTTCTCACCGAACCCCTCACGGATCGCTTGGGTACCGATCACGGTCAGGGGTTTTTCATCCCGGCCGACGCACGGGATGATCCCCGTCGCCTCGCCGGTCGGGATAATGGTCTGGGCCACTGACTTGCTCATCGTTTAGTGTTATAATCCCTAGGATTTGTTGATTCGTGATTCGAGAATCGTCGAACTCGCGTGACGAATTGCGAACGCTCCTTCAAGCGTTACGGTTCGAACGCCAGCGCCAAGAAGAGATCAAAAAGCCCTAAACTTGAATAGATTCGATGACGAGCGCGATCGGTCCCACTTGGGCCACTATTCAGACACCCTATTATTCAACATTAATCGTTTTGCGCATCAGACAACAAGCAATTAATAGAACACCCAATTCCCTGCCGCATTGACAGCGGATATGCCTCCGACCTGGACCTCGACATAGTCAACGACCAGATCGTTCTCATCGCCGTCGTAGTTGATCAACATCTGGTAATTCGCGGACGTGTCGAATGAGCCGTCGCCAAGTTGATCCCAGTGCGGCTGCCAATCCGTGCCATCATGGATCTCCCACAGTGCTCCGGCCACCGGGTCCAACGTGATCCGAAACTGGCCGTTTTCGGGGTTCTGATTCGGCGAAGCCACCGCATTGAACCAGGTCGGTCCACCATGAAATGTGAAAAAGTTGTTCCCCCCGCCCAACCAGAAATAGTGCCATGCATAGGCGTATTTGTTTTGCGGATCGATGGCGGGGTTCGTCCCCTCGGGCATCACTCCGATATACCAGGCGGTCGACTGAACCGGAACGGTCGCCTCAAAACTGATCTGCGTGGGGATGGAGTTGAGCACCCGCGGGAAAGGCGTGCTGACCATGTAGGCCTTATCCCATTGGTTGTCAAAATTATCGTCCAGAAAATTCCCGTCGCTGGGGTCAGAAACGTCGTCCGCGTCAAAGGTCACAACCCCGCCGGCCTGTGTGATCAAAAAGTCCGGTTCGGTGTGGACCGTCCAGATCGACGTGTCAATGGCGGCGCCGTCAAAATCATCGCGGAACTGGGCCGTCGCGCGAAACGGTGAATAGCAAAGCAATGCAATAGCCCATAACGTTGCATATCGAATAACGATCGGATTTCTCATGCTCAACTCCCTCTTGCTTTCAAATTCTAAATTCTACCTTCTCGATGTGAAAACTCTCCCCAGGGATACCTCCCTTCATCCATGACTTCACAAATAGCTGCCGACTCTCCGCTGACCTATCAGCTTCCTTTGCAATTCTAAGCTCGACGGGCAGTCACGTCAACGGAATTGAACTCCGAACTCGGTAAAATCGAGCCTTTGCGTCACAATGGGCCAAGATCCGCCCAGCTATGAGGCCAATCGGGGACAAGAGAACACCTCTCCTGCAGTCCGCGGATACGAAGATAAAGGCCGGTCCATTTTTAATGTAAGGTTTACTCTTGCTCCGTCGAGGCCCCGTCCGTGCCCGCGAGCGGGAGGTCAAATGCGGCGGTCAGGGGGCGGTGGTCGGAGGCCTTGGTATCCATCGGAAGGGGGGTGCTCACGGATGCGGTGACCAGGTGTTCCGCAAGTCCGGGAGAGGCAAAAATGTAATCGACGGGTTGATGGGGTTCCACCACTTGATAGGAGGATTGCCGGAGCAGTGTGTCACGCTGTTCGGGAGGGAGACCCGCGTGCGCGTCGATCAGGGCCATGCCGTCCTCGGGCCGTGTCAGCGCCAAACACGGCGGACTGTCCGGAAGATCGTTCACGTCCCCAATGACCGCCACCCACGCCGCTGGATCATCCATCAGCAGCGCGGCGACTCGGGCGTGAACTTGCCTGGCCTCGGCGAGGCGCCACTTGGCCGACTTCGGATCGTCGGCGGTCGAACCCGACTGGGCTTTGAAATGCACCATATACACATGGAGCGTCACGCCCCTGCTGGGTTCCAGCGTCACGCGAACCAGTTGGCGGACAAAAGACCAACGTCGGACCTCCCCAGGCAGCGAAAACTCATCGAAAGCGTAGACGGTGAGGTCTCCGATCGGCACGCGAGAGAGAAATGCAAGATTGATGGCCTTCTCACCGGAACGCTGGTTGACCCACGCGAAGCGGTAGTCCATCTCGTGGAGGAAGCGCCGGTTGAAATCGTCCAGCATGCCCTGGTTTTCGACTTCCTGCAGGGCGAGGAAATCGACGTTGATCGACCGTATCGTCTCCGCCACGGCGGCGAGCGCCTCTTCCGGTTTCGCCGGATACTTGTCATCGTCCGTGTAGGGATCGTCATGGTGGTCGAAGAAGTATTCCACGTTATAGGTTCCGAGTTTCAGTCGAACGGTCCGCGCATCGTCGGCCAAGGCTCCCGGATGGACCAGCCAGATCACGCCCAAACCGGCAAGGAGAAGTTTAGCGCAGCGTTGTTGAGTCAACATGTGAATCGACCTCCATCTCCCGCGTCCCGAACACCTCACCGCAACCTTATTCGACCCATCCCGACAGGCCGGGACCGCCAGGTCAAGGTTCTGCTTATTGCCCGACACCCTATACAACAGGAATATCCACGCAATGCAAGTCAAAATGTCGACTCGGAAGACTTCCCGGATTGTTCATCCAAGGGAGACAATAGAGTTGAAGGAGCGCCGTAAAGAGCATTACACTCTTGCATCAAAGGAGAGCTTCTTCCAATGAGACCCCTCAACCCACATGGCACGATGCGTGGGATTCGTCGCACGCATCGAGTAGACATACGCCGGCTTCAATCCCGGTTCCGTACATTACCCGTCGTCCTATTGGTCGGCGCATTATGCATCTCCGCAAACGCGGGCGCCGACATTTACGACAGGGCAAAAGTCCAGCCGGCGATCCAACTCCAGGCCTATCCGTTCGACCTCGGCCAGGTCCGATTGCTCGATGGTCCATTCAAGGAGGCGATGGAACTGGACCGCAAATATCTGTTGGACCTTGATCCGGATCGAATGCTTTCAGTTATCTTTAACAATTCAGGCCAGGAGCCAAGACGGAATGAAACCTATGGCGGTTGGTGCAGCGGTACGCTTGCCGGGCATTACCTGACGGCGATCTCCAAGATGCATGCCAGCACGGGTGACGAAGAATTGAAGCGGCGCGCCCATTACATGGTGGATGAGTTGGCTCGCGTGCAGGCGGCCAACGGCGGTCAATATATCGGCGTTCGCAACCCCAAGGAGAAGCTTGAGGAGAAACTGTTCGCCGCCGAGGAACTGGACGCCTGGCATGGCGGCGTCAACGGTTTGGCCAACTTCCTTTATCCTCCCCATAAGATCATGGCCGGTTTGATCGACGCCTACGTCCATACCGACTACCCGAAGGCGCTCACGGTCGCCGCCAAGTACGCCGATTGGTTCACGGTCCGGTACGCCCGGATGGACGACGAAAAGTTCCAGACCATGCTCAAGATGGAAAACGGCGGCATCATGGAGGCCATGGCCTGGCTCTATGCCCTGACCGGCAACACCGATTACATGGACCTGGCCAAGCGGTTCGATCACAAACGCGACATGGACGCGATGGCGAAGCGGCGCGACGAATTCAAGGGCCTGCACGCCAACACGACGATTCCCAAAGTCATCGGAGCGTCGGTGGTGCACGAGTTTACCGGTTTGGAGCGCTATTTCAACATCTGCGACTTCTTCTGGGACCGCGCCGTCAATACCCGTTCATTCATCACCGGCGGAGTGGATCACCACGAGTATTTCAGGGGACCCGGCGAAGAGGCGGCTTTTCTCGATTGGGATTCCAACGAATCGTGCACCGTGTACAACATGCTGAAACTGACCCGGCATCTCTTTTCGTGGCGGCCCGACGCCGCTTACATGGACTATTATGAACGGGCCCTTTATAATCACATCCTGGCCTCTCAAGACCCCGATGCCATCGGCCACTTCGCGTATTTCAGCGCGCTCAAGCCCGGCGACTTCAAGGTCTACAGCACGCCCTACGATTCAATGTGGTGTTGCGTGAAAACGGGAATCGAGAACCATTCCAAGTACGGCAATTCGATCTATTATCACAAGGACGATGCGCTATGGGTGAACCTGTTTATCGCTTCGGTCCTCGATTGGAAAGAGAAGGGCTTGGTCGTGCAACAGGAAACTGATTTCCCCAACATATCCGCGACGACGCTGAGAATCAAAGCGGACAACCCACAACGATTGTCCCTGAAACTGCGCATTCCCTACTGGGTAGGCGGGGAGCCACAGGTCTATATTAACGGCGAGAAACAGAACGTCGAAGCCAAGCCGCAAAGCTATCTGACCCTGACGCGGACCTGGAAAGACGGCGATAAGATTCAAATTGAGTTTGGAGGGAGAGTCCGCCTCTATGAAGCGCGCGATGACAAGAGCATCGTCGGTTTCATGGTCGGCCCGCTTGTCCTGGCCGGCATGTGGGGGGATGAGTTTCTGCCCGAAAGCGACGTCTGCGGCCAGGCGCATCACCAGTGTTATGAAAAAGAAAAATCCCAGCCGGTGCCCGTGCTCCTGGCCGATTCGAGGGATCCATCAATATGGATCAGGAAAATTGATAAACAAAACTTGCGCTACCGCACGGTCAATACTCATAACGGCAAGGAAGTCATATTCGCGCCCGTTTATCAAGCTCATCACCAACGGTACTCCGTGTACTGGAAGCTCGCGGATGCGGCCCTGTTAAACGCGCCGCCCCAACCGGAGCGCGCTCAATGGCGGGTCGAGCCTTTCGCCGTCGACGGCTTCAACATCGCCATGGTGGCCGCCCAGGCGGATCACCCCGTCGCCGGGCCGGTCGAATACTATTTTGAGGAGCTAACCGGCCATCCCAGCGGCGATGACAGCGGCTGGCAGACCGATCCGACCTATATCGATTCCGTCACGGCGCTGGAAGCGGAATTTGCCTATCGCGTCAGAATCCGTTCGGGCGCCCATATCCGTTGGGACGACTGGGGCTTCTTGGCCAACCGCATCATCGATCGATTTCAAATCAAGATGGCCGATCCGCCCCATCGCGAGGGGCTTCCCTCCGACGTACGAAGCGTAACGAGCTTGGCTGAATTCCAACCCATTTACCGGCAAAGCCCCGCCGACGATGGGATGATCATCTTTGAGGCCGAAGACTATCATCACAGCGAAGTCAGGGAGCAATCGGCCTGGCGGGTGGTCCATGAGCCCCACGGCCTCTCGCGCGGCGCGGGGATGCAGGCCCTGCCGGATATGGACGCGACGTTCGAGGAAGACCTGGACACGTCAAGCCCCCGGCTGGACTACCGGATCGATTTCGCCAAGACGGGGCCGCATTATCTCTGGATACGGGCATACGGCAAGGAAAAGGGCCACATCTGCTATGCCGGTCTGGACGGCAACCCACCCGCCGCCGACCAAACCATCCCCGCGTTCAAGAACAGGTATAGCTGGGAAAACGCCCGGATCGGAGGCCCAACGCCCATCAACGTGCCGGACAAAGGAATTCATACGTTGAACATATGGATGCGGGAAGACGGGCTCGTCATCGACAAGATATTGATCACGTCGAACCCTGACTTCAGGCCTTAGGGCAAGAACGTGCGGATCGTCCATTAGATTGTGGTGGCAACGGGGACGCAATGCCGTTCATTCCTGAAGCGGGTGAACGGTCCGGTCCGGTTCAGTCGGTCTCGTCGGATTCATTTCCGGCCGGCGGCGGCTCTTCGTTGAACTTGCGCTCCGCCTCGGCCCGGCATTGCGGGCAGTATTCCGACGTCATGGACATTTGCACCCATTGGGTATGGCGCAGTTCCGTGGAAACCTTTTCCTCCCAGCAGATATCCTCGACAAGCAGCCGATAGGCGTCGCGCGGCGAAAAATGTTCGCAGACGTGCAGGCCGACGCCATAGATGGCCAGGTGCGCGAGCAGCGCCTTGAGCACCTGTTCGGCCCGCTCCTCGCTCAGTTCGTCGGGCGGAGGCAGCCGCATTGGCTCATCAAAGATCGCGCCGATAAGCTCCCCATCGCTTTTCTCAATCAATCGATCGATCATTTCCGTTTCATGTAGAATCCTATCCTCCGTTTCCCCGCCGCCAACCGCCTGGTCGACGACCCATGCCTGCGCATCCAAGCACTGTTGCAGCGCCTCGGAAAGGAGTTCGTCGGGATCTTTGAGGTCATCGGCCTGCGGGGCGGACTCGGGCGGCGTTTCGTCACGGATTTCCACTTCACCTTGGTCGTTGACGCGAATCGAAGTGGCGCTGAAACCGCCCGCGGATGAGTCCTCGTCCTCCGATCCCGTCTCCGAATAAGGGGTGATCGTTGAAAAATGGTGGATCCGCTGGAATCGCTTGAATTCGATTTTTGGATCGGGCAATTCGACGACGACGCGGCCGTTCTGGCTGAACCATTCAAGGAAGAGACAACGCACCCAGCGCGTGGGCGGCGGCTCACCCAATTTGCTGCGCCGAAAAAACTCGGCCGGCGCGCAGTCGAAGACCCTGACCTTGCGGGCCGCCGTCATGACGCCGGTCGGTCCGATCTGATGCGAGGCCAGGGAGGATAGATCAGCGGGATCCGAGTCGGGCTCCACGGTCTCGGGGTCCGTTTTGTTCTCGAAACAAATGTGCCCGCCCGCCAAATCGGCGTTGCAATTGCCGGTCAGTTCAAATGCAAACGGTTCGCGGCCTCTGAGTTCGATCCAGCCGTGGACACAGTAATTCTTCTTGTTGAATAACTCTCCACGAACAACATGGTCGCCGAGTCGCCAAGCCATTTGATGATCCTCATCCGCCGCCGCGCAAGCATGAATCCCACCGCTCGCCATCGTGTCGCGATCGCTCATGGGTGTCAAGCGAAAGCGCACACTCGCGGGTGAACCGGGTATGTTCACGTTCTTGTTGATACTCGGCTCTCGTCCTCGTAATCGAAATCAGCCGTATCATCGAGTTCCGCCTCGATTGTTGCGCGAGAAAAACATCGATTACGAGGACGAGGGACGAGAGCCGGGAGCCGACGCAAAAAGATTCGGTGGCGTTACATCGCCCCGTACCCCGTCACGACCACGTAAACCGTGCGCAGCAGTATCTTGAAATCAAGCAGCAGCGACCAATTATCGATGTATTGCAGGTCCAGCTTCATCCAGGTCTCGAAGGGGAGCATGTTGCGTCCGCTGACTTGCCACAGGCAGGTGATCCCCGGTTTCATCGACAGCCGGCGGCGCTGCCAACGGTCGTATTGCTTGACCTCGCCGGGCAGCGGCGGCCGGGGGCCGACCAGCGACATCTCGCCGCGGATCACGTTCCAGAGCTGGGGCAGCTCGTCGATCGAGAACTTGCGCAAGAGGCGCCCGACCCGCGTCACGCGCGGATCGTCGTGGATCTTGAAGACCGGGCCTTGCTGCTCATTGAGCTGCTCCAGGTGTTCGCGTTCCTGTTCGGCGCCGCTGCGCATCGTGCGGAACTTCCAACAGGTGAACAGCCGCCCGTTCAGCCCGCAGCGGGTCTGACCAAAGAAGATCGGCTCGCCCCGCTTCGACGTCAGCTTGATGGCCAACGCCACGGGAATCATGACCACCGAGCAAAGGACCAGCAGGACGGGCGCGGCCACGCGATCGAACGCGTACTTGAAAAGCAGTGACGGTCCGATGTCGCGCGTCGGCCAGTATGAGAGAACCGGGACGTCCTCGAAGCGGTCGACCACGGGTCGGGCGATCCGCGCGGCGAAGAAGTTAAGCGGCAGATGCATGCGCACGCCCATCTCCTCGCAAATCTCCATCAGCGGTCGCAGCCGGCCGAGTGAAGCCGCGTTGGGAACGAAGATCACCTCATCGACCGGCGTCGACCACAACACCTCGGGCGCGCGCTCCAGATCGGCCAGCACCGGCCGGCCCTCGGATGCTTCGGGCACGGCCTGGGCGTCGAACGCCTCGCCCTGGAACTCCTCGCGGTCGGTGATGATCCCTTCGATCTTGAGGCCCCAAATCGGGTGAGACGCCATCATCCCGGCGAATTCCTCAAGCGGCGGCCCCGACCCCACCAGGATCACGTTGCGATAATTCAATCCCCGCCGCCGCGCCGCCGTCAGCGCGCGCCGCACCAGATGCGTCTTGACCAGAATAAAAATGAAACAGACAACCGGCAGGATAAGCATCATCGCCTGCGAAGTGCGGTCGGTTTGTTCGGGCCTCAACAGTGAACCCGTGATCGAATCAATCGCGAACAGGACCAGCATTCCCTCCAGGCAGGCCACGGCGATAGAACGCGCCAGATCGAGCGTCCGCGTCCGCAGCCGCAGCGACCGATAAACGCCGTTGATGCCAAGCGCCAGGACGATCACCAGCGGCGCCGCGGGCAACAGCCAGACGTAATAATCCATGGTCGAGGGTTTGATCGACCCGGCCAGCACATAGACGCTCAGCAACGTCCGAATCCCATGCGCCACGAAGAACGCCCCCACGCAAAGCGCCAGGTCCAACGCGATGTTGACTTGTCGCAGGATGTATTGTGATTCGCGAAGCACGTGAGTCCTATCTCGGATCCCTAACCCATTCCGTGGAACATAAGGTTTCCCTCCACTATTGTATGCCAAGGCCCTAAGACGTGTCAAACCCGTGCTCGTGCTCGTAATCGGATTTGTTTTTGTCCTGATCCGTCATGAGAACGGGTCTGGAAAACATCGATTACGAGCACGAGCACGAGCACGAGAACCGAGAAGAGATCATCAACGAGACGGGGAACCCTTCATCGAAGCGGCGTTGACTCCCAAATCGGACGCGAACACCAAAATCCTTGCATCACCCAACGGATATTATAAAACTACCCAATGAATCATAAAATCATGACTCGTTATGGTTGAAATATAGCGAATCGTCAATTTATTCTACACGGGTTACGGCTCGGGAATCGATGGGGCCACTCCACGGGAGAGAAGGATTCGTTTCTCATGGCATTAGGCGTCTTGACGGCGATTTTGAGCATTGTCGGCTTTGCATTTATTCCTGTTATTCTCATGGGCAAGGCTTTTCTTGTGGGGATTGCCTGGGCCCGTTACCCGGGCCATCGCGTGACGCCGCTTGACGCGTGGGCCTTCTTCGATAGGGCCGCTCGTCGGAAGATGCGTTTGAGCTGGGCCCTATCGACAGTGATCGTGGTCGGGTTGTTTGCGCTTGGCTTTTATCTGGGTTCCACCGAAGGCACGGCATTCCACAAGGGTCTACCGACTCTAATGACTCTGGTGGAATCTTCGCAGGTATCCGGGGCCATTGGTGGCTTCTGTCTCATGGCCTTTCTTACGTGCCTGTTCTGGGCCCCGCGATGCGCAAAACTCTGGACGCTGACGCTTCTCAATATCCTCACCGCCCTTCTGATTTACGCTTTGCTCGCGGTTGCCGAACTTGTGACTTTGCCAGCCGGTTTGATCTGGGCGACCGATTCGGTGGAGGTGAATAATGCAGTTGTGACGTATTCTTTCTCTCTCGTGCCTCTTTATAATCTCGCGCTATTGACCTTGGCTTGCGTGCTCGCGTGGCGCGGGATTCGCCGCGGGGGCGAAGGCTGGTTTCGGTTCGAACAATGAGCGTCCTCTCGGTTTGGCGTTTCTCTAGCGACGTCCCGATCTCGCAGATGACAACCGGCGCGCCACGGGAAGAACGCCGTCAAGCCAAGGCTTAACAAGAGGGTATCACTAAAAATTCGGCTTGAGTCGTCCCCACGGGACTCCAATTCGTTATCGGTTTGATTTCCCGCCACTTACGTGGCGGGCTGAAAGCAATCGTCCCTGCCGGGACTTAATTTCTAGAGGCGCCTTTAATTGGCATCCCATTCATACCCCGCGGACGTCATGGGCCCGAACAACATCTAAACCACGTATCACCCTGAACCCTCACTGAACCGCCCCCGTCGTAATCTGCATAAACATATCCTCCAAATCCGTCTCCTGCTCACGGATCGTGAGCAGGCCGATGCCATCCATGACGATCTTCTGGTTTAATTCGATGATCGCCTCGTTGTCGCCGGTGAAGTTGACGGTGTAGAGGCCGCCGATCTCTTCGAAGTCGATGACGTCGGGGTGGGCGTTGAGGATTTGGGTTAGTTTTTCGGAGGTGTCGGGCAGGGTGATTTCCAGGCGGCGATGTTCGCGCAACTTGCGGCTGATGTCCTTGAGCGTCCCGTGCGCCAAGAGCTGGCCGCGTTCGATGATGGCCACCGAATCGCAGAGGTCGGCCAACTCGCTCAGGATATGCGAGCTGATCAGGATCGTCTTGCCCATGCGGCGCAGTTCCTTGAGCAGCTCCTTGATCTCGATTCTCGCCCGCGGATCGAGGCCCGAGGCCGGCTCATCGAGGATCAACACCTTGGGGTTGTGCACGAGCGACTTGGCCAGGCACAGCCGCTGCTTCATCCCGCGCGAGAGACTCTGGACGTAGTCGTCGCGCTTGTGCGTCAGATCGACCAGCTCGAGCACGTCGTCGATGACCCCCTTGCGCTGGGCCGCTTTGATGCCGAACGCCGCCCCGAAAAAGTCGATGTATTCCCACACGCGCATTCCTTCGTAGACGCCGAATTCCTCGGGCATGTAACGGATGATGCGGCGCACGTCGCGCGGGTGCTTGCGCACGCTGTAGCCGTCGATCGAGGCGTCGCCCGCGGTGGCGGGGCTGAGCGTGGCCAGGAAACGGATCGTCGTCGATTTGCCCGCCCCGTTGGGGCCGATGAACCCGCAGATGTGTTCGGGCTCGATCGACAGATTCAGGTCATCGACGGCCACCAACGGGCCGTATTTCTTCGTAAACGCCTTGACTTCGATCATTATCGCTCCTTTATTCCCGGGTGACTTCGAGGTCCGATAATTGAAGGTTGCTCACGATGCCGCGCATTTGCCAATTCTGATTCATTCCCGGCATGCCCTGGGTTATAACGCTCTGGGAGCCCCATATTTCCTTGCCGGTCTTTATTGGGGCGCTATCCAAATCTTCACTTTTGGGACTGACGCGAAGGCGCAATTCATCGGGTTCCGCGCGCATCCGCGCCAACAGGGCCGAGGTCGCCGGATGCAGGTAATCGGCGATGGGCTCGATCTTGTGGCGTCCCATATCCAGGATTTCGGTCTCTTCCCAACTCTCCGCGCGACGGTTATAAATCTGGACCGAACAGCCGACCAGCTTGTAATACTGATTGTCCTGGCCCCGAACCGCGCCGCTTCTTCCTCCGTCGATCTTCAGCTTGATGGTCGCCGAACGCTCCAGTCCCTCGCGTATCGGCCGGTCGGGGATGATCCAAACGTCGGTCTCCCGTAGATCGAACCAAACGCCCGAGTCCCCGACGTCGAAGTTGGGGTTATGGTAAAAACCCGGCATCTGAGTGTTCGGAGTCGAATCGACGAGCATGGCCGTCCACATCGGCTTTGCGGCCCCGCGCGGCGCCGCGTCTAGAGGCTGTTCATAGATCACCACGCCGGCGACGTGGTCCGCCTTGAGGTACGTCGTCAGCGGCGAGAGCGCCTCATCCACCCGACCCATGAAGAAGAATTGGTTATTGACCTGCGGTTGGCGAGCAAGCCGCCGCCACTGCGTGTCGACCTGTTGATACATCCATTGCGGAGCGTTCTGATTTTATGACTGCTGTTTGTAGGGATCGATAAACAGTTCCGCGATGGTCGTTCGGACCGCGTCCAGGCTTCGTTTATCCTGTGCGCGAGCGACCGCCCGCAGGTCGATGGACTCCTCGGGCGCCAACTCGGTTACTCCCTCCCAGAGACCGTGCCGGTAAGCGATCCACCATTTCTTGTAGGTCCAGGGCGTGCGATTGACGATGCCGCCGGATTCAAACGTCATCTCACCGTGTTTCAATCCCAAGGGCTCGCGCGTCTCGATCCGGCCCTCGAACTCGACGGTGAAATCGGTCCGCAAGCTACGCGCCGACCAGGGATAGATGAAGAACCCTTCAAGCCCCACCGCCGATCCAAAGAAGACGTCCAGGTCGATCGAGGCGTACAGGTCTTGGTCATAACCGCCCCGGCCCATTCCCGGCGTTTGGGTGCTCATCCGGCGGGGGTAGGACGGCGCCCGGCAGGGTCAGGTCTGCACGGAAGCGTCGCGGCGAATAGATCGAGCTGAACGCCGCCGCGCGCGCCGTGTTGCTGTCGGCCACCTTGCGCACCAGCGTCACCCGATTGATCGTAAAGTCGCTCGACTGCGACTGTAGCCCGCTGCGATACCCGTAGTACGCGAACCCCAACGCCACGACCACCGGCCACGCCCACTCGCGGCGCCCCAGTCGCCCGCAAATGAACCAGTTGAGCGGCAGGGCCAGCAGGATATAGAACGCCAGATACTTAAAGACCCATGAAGCCCCCACCAGCCGAAAGCTGTAGGGGCATTGCAGGTCATGGCCGATCAGCGCCTCGGCCTCGCGGGCGGCGAAGTCCAACGGCGTTTGGGTCCAGTGACGCTCGATCAACCGCGGCCAGAGCGACTCCGGCGCGCGTACCCCGTGGATGGCCTCGAGAATGGGCGGCTCCAAGGCCGCCGCGCAGACCTGGAAGGCCCCCTGCCCAACCGCCCGGCTGATCAAGAAGGGCCGCTCTTCGGTTCCCAGGACGATCTCGCTCCCCTCGCCGGACGGCCAACTGGCCAGAAATTCATCCGCCTTGCCCTCGGGCGCGGCCCCGGGACCCAACGTCGCCGTCAGAGAGGCGGGTTGAGGCGCGGCCAGATCGATCCCCCACGCCCCGCCGAGCACCGATTGCTCGATAAACGGTTGGAGTTTGCCGCCGGCCACCAGCACCCTCCCCCCGGCCTCGACCCACGTCTGGATCGCTTCCCACTGAGCCTGGGTCAGGCGGCGGACCTCCCGCGTGTTGAACACAATGGCATCGAGCGGCTCCAGCGCGATCGGGTCTTCGGGGATGCGCTCGACATCGCCGTAAAGCACCTGGACCGCGCCGTGGTAGATACCGTCCTGGTCCGCACGCTTCGTTTCGACCCCCTGGCGCCCGAGGAACTGAAATCCGCCGGGCCCTTCGGCCAGAATCAGGATGTGTTGATCGCGGGCATCGGCGATGCGGAACACGTGCGAAAATCCATCGCGCCGCTCCCCCTGGAACCGGTGTTCCAATTCCAATTGGGGCATGAGATGCGGTTCGAAGTTGTAATGGGTCAGCAGGCGCTTGGTCGTCCCCTCGGGCACCTCCACGGTCAGGATCGATTTCATGGGGTTGCGATCCTGCGCCAGGCTGATCCAGCCGCGCAGATCGCCCTCACGGGCCTGGACCTCGACCCACACCGGCGTCCAAAGCTGTTGCTTGACGGGCGTTTAGTAGGGGCAATAACCGATCTGCACGTCGATGTTGAACGCCGATTCGGCTGACGCTTTGGGTGCCGGTTGTTCCGGTTCGGGTGTCGGCGACCGCCACGGAGCGGGTCAACCAGCGAGTTTTCGCCCGGAGTCGAATGAGCGATGGCGTTTGCCGCACTGATCGCTTAGAAACGCGGATGGCCATGCTTGGCTCCCCCCCAAATGAAATCGCGCGTCATTTTCAAGGTCCGAGGCGATCGATGGACCGCCGGAGCACTTCGACGTACGGCGAACCAGATGCCCCCGCCAACTCGCCCAGCGGGCCGGCGAAACGCAATTGCCCATCTTCTAGTAACAAAACCCGGTCGCTAAGTTGCATCGGCGGCTCGATCTGATGCGTGACGCATAAGGTGGTAAGGGCCAATCCCTCGTGAAGGTGCCTCACCTGACGCATCAGACCCTCGCGCAGGTGGATATCGATATGGGCCGTGGGCTCGTCGAGGAGCAGGATGCGCGGGCGCGCCGCCAACGCGCGGGCGAGCGTCACGCGCCGGGCCTCGCCGCCCGAGAGCTGGTCGGGAAATCGCCCGGCCGACTCAGCCGCCCCCAACCGCTCCAGCCACTCGCGCGCCGCCGCCTTGCGCCCGCGCGATTTCACCCCGCGAGGCAACCCCAGGGCCACGTTTGCCAGCGCGTCCAGATGCGGCCAAAGACTCGGCTCCTGAAACATCAGGCCGATCGCGCGACGATGGGGCACCAGCGTGACTTCGTGGTTGCTGGCCAATTGGCCGTCGATCCCCACCGTACCCGCGTCCAAAGCTTCAAGCCCGGCCAGCACGCGCAGCAAGGTCGTCTTGCCGCTCCCCGTCGGCCCCAAGAGCCAAGCCCAACTTCCCTCGGCAACCGAGAACGAGACGTCGCGGAGAACCACTTGGCCCCCCAGCCGACACGAGACCCCCTGGCATTCAATCAATGGCATGATGGGGTGCCCACCTTCCGAGCGCGATTCTCACAAGATAGCCCGCCCCCCAGAGCAGTGCCAGCCCCAGCAACAGGATCGCCAGCTGGATCAGGCAGAATGCCGCCACCAGGCTGTCGGGCGCGTAGTGCAGCAGCGTCATCGAGCGGATCGACATGGTGGCTTGGCCCGGCGCGGCGAGCAGGATCGAGGCCTGGACCTCGTGTATGCACAACACGAAGACCAGTGCGGCGGCGGCCAGTACGGGCCGTCCCAGGCGCGGGGCCGTCAA
This sequence comes from Candidatus Sumerlaeia bacterium, assembly GCA_963580245.1. Classification (GTDB taxonomy): domain Bacteria; phylum Sumerlaeota; class Sumerlaeia; order MVZB01; family MVZB01; genus CAUZJO01. The sequence continues at coordinate 22,136 of CAUZJO010000008.1, forward strand.
CTCCCACCACCGGCGGGCCGCGCCGACCGGCTGGAGTTGCTCGCCCTCGACGAGCACCGGCGGCGTTTGGCGCATCCGGGCGTGCAGGACCAACCACGCCACCGGCAGCGTCACCGTCACCAATCCGAGCGGCAGCATCAGCCCGCTGTCGTAAAATGCACGGGCCAGGGCCGGTCCCGCGGCCCGGTTCCAGAACCCAATCTGCGCCATCGCGGCCACCGAGGCCGGCAGGGCGAAGAGTACCACCATCGCCGCCCCGATCATGACTTGCCCCCGATGGACGCGACGTGGCCGCCACATCCCGACCACGGCCAAGCCCGCCGCCAGCACCAGACAGGCGACCGTCGCCCCCGCCGAGCACCACAAGCTGGTCAGAACCTGCTCGCGGGCACTGATGAACACGTTGCGATAGGCACCCCAACCGCCCGCCATCCCGAGCAACGTCCCCAAAGGAACCAGCAGGGCGAGCGCGGCCACGATCAAGCCGCAAACGATGAAAACGCGCCGAACTCCGGCATTGAGCGGCGGCAAGGTGGGCAAGCGGTCCGATCCATGCCCCAACGCCGGCCATCGCCTCATGACCAACAGCCGGGCCAGTAGCGCGCTCGCCGCCAGGGAGATCACCAACAACGGAAGCACCAGACCGCGCGCCTGAGCCGCGTCGAAATAGATGTCATACGCGCTCACGATCTCGACGGTGAAAACGTGGCGGCGCAGCAGCAGCGGGACCGAGTAATCGAGCAGGCACAGGATAAAAAGGATGAGCCAGGCGACGAGCAGCCAGGGCCGGAACCAGCCCGCCAGGAGCGTCCACCACAACCGGCCCGCGGGCATCAACGTCGAGGCCGCTTCCAACGGGGCGCGCGCCGTGGCCCGCCAGCCCAACCAAGCCAGGGCCAGGGCGATGGGATAGAGGTGCAGGGCCATGATCAACGCGCAACCAGCCGTCGAGTATAGGGTCGCGGGCAACCCACCGGCCAGAGGCCCCAACGGCCCCGCATCGGCCAGCAAGCGGGTCAGCCACCCCGCCCGCCCGCAAGCCTGAATCCAGGCGATCGCCACAATCTGACCCGGGACGAGAAATGGCACCGCAACCGCGCACCCGATAACCGCACGTCGCGTCGTTGACAAGGGATGGAACGCCACAAAAAACAGAACGCCGATGGCCGTGCCCAGCGTTGCCGCCAGGGCCGCGATCCACACGCTACGCCCGAGCAGCCGGCCCAGCCGAACCGCTTCGTCCCGCGACTGAATTGCATCGCTCAATACCCCGAGCGCTTCAGAGGGCCGATCCAGGAAATAGACCAGCACGGGCAGCACAATGAAGAGCACGAACGCCGCCGGGATGACCCAGCCCGCCCCCTGGTTCAACGCTGGGTGGCCGTCGAGCGGCGGCGAGTTCATGGCCGGGCGAAGATCGACTTGAGCATGTCGGCGCTTTTGGGCAGCAGAGGGGCGGCCCGCTCGAAATCGGGGTCCATGAAGCGGCGCGCGGCCAGATCGGCCACGACGGGGGGCAGATCGGTCTCATCCGCGGGGATCAGTGGGATCTGCGCCGACGGCGAGCCGGCCAGCCGTGTCTCGACCTCGGGCGTCAGCAGATAGTCAATGAGGCGGCGCCCAGCCTCGGCGTTGGGCGCCCCCTTGATCAGGGCCAGCGTATTGGGGATGAGCAGTGCGCCCCGGCCCTCGTGGTCGAGCAGCACCCAGTCGACCGGTCGCCCCTGCGAGCGTTGGAGGTTGACGTCGTCGGTGTCGGTCAGGCCCAGCGGCAATTCTCCGTCGGCCACGGCCCGGCACACCGTCGCGTTGCCCTCCATGATCTGGACCTCATTGGCCGCCAGCCCCGCGAAGAACTCCCGTGCCCGCTCTTCTCCCCACCCCGCGTAAAGCACCGCCCCATGGGTCGCCGTCGTGCCGAACAGGGGGTAGCCCATACCCACCCGCCCACGCCACCGCGGGTCGAGCAGGTCCAGAATCGTGTTGGGAACCTGGTCTCGCCTCAACTCCTCGGTGTTGAACACCAAGACCCGGGCGCGGGCGGCGAAACCGGTCCAATGGCCCTCGGGGTCCTTGTAGCCCGCGGGGACGGCCTCGGCCCCGGGCGACCGGTATGGCTCGATCAGCCCCTCATTCTTGAGCCGCAGGGTCTGAATGATCTCATTGTTCCAAAACACGTCGCAACGCGGCCGCTCGCGCTCGGCCAGCAGCCGCGCCACCAGGCCGGTCGTCTTGGCCGCCTCCGTGTCGTAAACCGCCCGCGCCTCGATCCCCGTCTCCCGCTCGAACCCCTCGAGGATCGGTTCGGAGTAGATCTGATCGAGGGCGGTGTAGACGACGACCCAGTCTCCGCCCGCGTCCCCTCCACAGCCGGTCAGTGTCGGGACCAATCCCGTGAGAAGGGCCGCGACCAAGCAAATGAAGGACGCGAGCCCGCATTCACTTTTAGGCGCTTCCAAAAATTCAGTCCCGGCAGGGACGATTGCTTTCAGCCCGCCGTAGCCTCGGCGAAGGCGGGAAATCAAACCGATAACGAATTGGAGTCCCGTAGGGACGACTGCAAACCGGATTTTTGGAGGTTCCCTTTTGCAAGAGGCCCCCGGGACCCTGATCTCGGCCTTCATTTCCACTCCCAACTTTTTAGCAACTTTCCGCCTGCCGCGACGTCCAATTCACAGGGGTTTGTGGCCCGTGGGTCCGCCAATGGGAGCAGAGGTCTGTATCGCCCTCGATTTAAAGACGCCGGATGCCCTCAAAAGTTTCAGGGGTCCGCGTCGTCGTTCCCCAAATCGATTGACCCGGCCACAAGATTAGTGGTTCAATGAACCCTTGAAAACCATAACTTTATCCGGCGCGCGCCGGCCCAGCACCCTCGTTTGAAACCAGAAGGAGTCCAAAACCATGGCCCCGCAGCTCTTGAAGAAACTTCGAGCGGTCCGTAGGCGGCTTAATTGGATCGATTTCTGCCGCAAGACCCTGCTGGCGGTCGGCTGGACCGCGCTGGCCCTGGCGTTGATCGTCCTGGTCAGTCGGCTGGTCATCCTGCCGTTCGAGATCGACGGGGTCTTCCCGTGGGTCCTCGGTGCCGGGGGCGCGGGGCTGCTGATTTGGGCGTGCGTGGGCCGGATGAAGTTGATGCAGGCGGCGATCGAGGCCGACCAGGTCCTGGGGCTCAAAGAGCGGCTCTCGACCGCGCTGCAGGTCGCCCAGCCACGCAACCAGGCCGAAGTCGCCGTCCTCGGCGACGCCGTCGAGCACGCCCACTCGATCCGCCCGGCCCGGACCTTCCCGATGCGGCTCGGCCGCCAGGTCAACTGGGCACTGGCCCCGACGGCCACCTTTACCCTCATTTGGTTTCTGATGCCGCAATTCGACCTGCTCGCCAAGACCCAGGAGGACGAGCAAGCCAAGAAAGCCATCACCGCCAAGGCCCTGCGCAAGGAGGCGAGCAAGGAGCTCGAGGAGATGGCCGAGAAGATCAACGAGACCACCAAACCGAGGGTCGCCGAGCACGTCGAGCGCAAGATCGACAAGCTCGCCAAGCAACTGCGCGAGGGCCAGATCACGCGCGAACAAGCCGCCGCCCGCGCCGACAAACTCACCGAAAAGCTCCAAAGCCGTCGCTCGGAGCTCGCCAAGAAGCTCGAAAAGGCCGCCAGCATGGACTCCAAGGGTGCCGGGCGCTTCAGCGCGCCGATCCAGAAGGCGATGAAGAAGGGCGACTTCGCGCAGGCGGCCAAGGCCCTCCAGGAGCTCAAGAAGAAACTCCAGAGCGGCCAGCTCTCCGAACAGGAGCGCAAGGCGCTGGAGCGGGAGCTTAAGGCTCTATCGATGAAGATGGGCAAGGAATCGGAGCTGAGCAAGTGCCTGGCGGGGGCCGCCCAGATGATGTCGGAGGGCCAGTTCAACTCGGCGCTGGCCGGCCTCGAAGACGCCGCCTCGAGCATGCTCGATATGGAAGCCCTGCTCAAGGAACTCGATGCCCTCGACAAGATCAGTTACGACATGGACGGACACAAGGCGGTGCTGTGCAGCAAACCGGGAAAGTGCGGCAAGTGCGGCGGGACATGCTTGGGTGACGGACTGTGTTCAAGCTGCTCGGGAATCGGTAGCTGGAGGCCCGGCTCCAATCGCGGGCGCGGGGCCGGCTCAGGGGGAGGGGGCAGCGGCGCGGTCCGGCCCGGTGAAGAGGGGGCCGTCGGCTTCCAGAAAAGGAGAATCAAAGGCCAGATGACACCGGGCAAGATCATCGCCCGATTGAAAGTCCCCGGCCAGCAGACGCCCGGCGAGATATCCACCGACTTCGAAACGCTCCGCGTCGAATACGCCCAGCAGGCCGAGGACACCATCCAAAACGACCCCATGCCGCTCGAAATGCGGTCGTTCATCCGCGACTACTACGACGCGATTAAATACAGCGACGGCGCCGAAGAAGCCACCCCCGCCGCCGAGAGCGAGCGAGAGATACTCGCGAAACCCGAGGAGTAGGGGAGCGGGGGAACCGCGCAAAGCCCGAGGGCTGGGAGAGCGGCTGGGGACAACGGCTCCTTCGGACCTCGCATGTGTTCAACGTCGAATTTCGTCTTGATGAAGATACTGGCGAAAACTTGCCTGGCCCTTCTCTCCATCCGCTCGGTCTTAGTTTAACCCTCATTATTACTTTATCCATGCCGGTGTGTTTCCTCGGCGGCTGCACGTTGAATGAGGCATCGAACGCGGAAAACGACGGACCGGCCCTGGTCATCGGTCGGCGCGGAAGCGGACCGGGATGTTTCTCTTCGCCGCGTGGGTTGGCCGTCGCTTCGGACGGGCGCGTCGCCGTGACCGACAAGACGGGCCGGGTCATCATCCTGACGCCCGGCGGCGAAGAGCTGATCTCCTGGAAACTGCCCAAGATCGACAACGGAACGCCGACCGGCATCGTCTTCGATGAAACCGACCCGACGACCACGACGTTGCTCATCGCCGACACGCACAACAGCCGCGTCCTGCGCTACTCGCTCGGCGGCCGGCTGGTCGATCAATTCGGCGAATACGGCGACCAGCCCGGCCGCATGATCTATCCCACCGACGTCGCCGTCGACGCCGAAGGGACCATTTACCTCAGCGAATACGGCCTGACCGACCGCGTGATGAAATTCGATCGCGAGGGACGCTTCCTCGATCAGTGGGGCGGTTTCGGTCAGGAGGACGGCCGGTTCCAGCGACCGTTGGGACTCGTCTGGACGCCCGACGACCGGATCATCGTCGCCGACACGTGCAACCATCGCATCCAGACGTTCACGACCGAGGGCGAACACCTGGCGACGTGGGGCGGCGTTGGAAGCGAGGCCGGGGAGTTTAATTATCCCTATGATGTCACGCTCGGCCCCGGAGGAGAGCTTTTTGTCATCGAGTACGGGAACAACCGAATCCAGTGCCTGGACGCCCGGGGAAACCCGAAAGCAGTTTACGGCCGGCCCGGTTCCGCGCCCGGCGACTTCGCGGCCCCCTGGGGCGTCGCCCTGGGGGCGGACCACCGGATTTACGTCGCCGACACGAACAATCATCGCGTGCAGGTTTTTCCGGCGCAGTGGCTGGTGGATCGTGTTCGGGTTAATGAGTCGTAGAGACGGGGGCGGGGAAGAATGGGACGCGGATTTTACGGATGTGCACGGATCAGAGGTTTAATTGTAATGAAAAATAAGCCCAATGGTTTCTTGTGTGTTGTTTACTCACGCTTTGAATGTACAAAGTTGATCTGATCGCGGACCATGCAACTTCAGTTCGCCCATCCCCTTCTCCTCCTGATTGCCGTGCCGGTGCTGGCGCATGTGCTGTTGATGGCGCGGCGCTTGCAGATGCTCTCGCCCGCGCGGCGGCGGGTGGCGGTGGGGTTGCGGGTGGCACTTATTTTGCTCTTCGTGGGCGCGCTGGCCGGGGCCCGGGTGGCGCGGCACTCGAAGGAACTGACCGTTTTCTTCCTCGTTGATGGCTCTGACAGCCTGCCCGCCGAGCAGCGCGAGCACGCCCTGGCTTACGTCCGCGAGAAGCTCAATGACATGAAGGCCGACGATCGCTCCGGAGTGATCGTCTTCGGCGCCAACGCCTCGGTCGAACACAGCCCGGCGCGGGCCGGCGCGATCGAGATCGACCAGTTCCAGTCGGTCATCGACCGCTCCAACACCAACATGGCCGACGCGTTGCAACTCGCGCGCGCCTGTTTCGTGGGCGGCGCCCAGCGGCGGGTGGTCCTGCTCAGCGACGGCAATCAGAACGCCGGCGACGTCGCCGCCGCCGCCCGCACCGCCGCCGCCTCCGATATCACCGTCGACGTCGTGCCGTTGCGCTACGTGAACCGCAACGACATCATCGTGGAAAAGGCGATCGTCGAGCATCGCGTCAGCCTCGAGGAGCCGTTCGACTTGAAGATCATCGCCACTTCGCGCCAGGCGACCGAGGGCAAACTCAGCATCCATCAAGACGGCGACCTGATCGTCCACGAGGTGGTCCAGCTCGAAGCGGGCAAGAAGAACGTCTTCGTCGTCCCCACCGAAGTGCGCGAGGCCGGCTTCCACACGTTTGAAGTCCAGCTCGACGTCGAGGACGACCTGATCCCCGAGAACAACCGCGCCTATGGGTTTACCTACGGCGAGGGCGAGCCACGCGTGCTGCTGGTCGACGGCGACCTCGATCCCAGCGCCATGCTGCCCGCCATGCTCCAGAGTGAAAAGATCAACGTCGAGGTCGTCCCGCCCGAGGGATTGCCCTTCAGCCTGCGCGACCTGCAAAGTTACGACTCGATCATCTTCAACAACGTCCATGCCTCGGAGTTCACGCGCGATCAACTGCTGATGATCGAACGCGCCGTCCACGACCTGGGGATCGGGTTCATGATGATCGGCGGCGAGAACAGCTTCGGCGCGGGCGGCTACAACGACTCGCCCATCGAGCGCGTCCTGCCGGTCGAGATGGAGATCAAGAACGAGAAAATCATGCCCCAAGGGGCGCTCGTGCCCATCGTCCACACCGTCGAAATCCCGCAAGGCCAATACTGGGCCGAGCAAGTCGTCGACGCGGCGCTCGACGTCCTCTCGCCCCGCGACCTGATGGGCGTGATGTATTATTCATGGCGCGATGGAGAGCGCTGGCTGTTCCCGTTGCAACCGGTCGGCTCCAAGTCGCGGATGAGGGGGTTGCTCGCCAACGTGGATTGGGGCGACATGCCCAGCTTCGACCGGACACTGCAAATGGCCTACGAAGCCCTGGTCGATAGCGGCGCTTCCGTGAAACACATCGTCGTCATCTCCGACGGCGATCCGCAAACGCCGAACCCCACGCTGGCGAAGAAAATCAGGGCCGCCAAAATCAGCATCAGCACCGTCTGCATCAATCCACACTCGCCGCGCGACACCGTGGTCATGCGCGAATTGGCCCGCCTGGGCGGCGGCAATTATTATAACCCGACCTCCTACAACAACCTGCCGCAGATCTTCATCAAGGAGGCCGCCACGGTGCGCAAATCGCTCCTCATCGAAGAGCCGTTCGCGCCGGTCAGCAAGCAATACTCGGCGGCGCTGATCGGGCTGGGCGAGGTTTATCCCCAGCTTTTGGGTTACGTGGCCACCAGCCCCAAGAGTCTGGCCGACATCCCTCTGGAAACGCACAAGGGCGATCCTCTTTACGCCCATTGGCGTCACGGGCTGGGCAAGACGCTCGCGTTCACCTCGGACGCCAAGGAACGTTGGGCGCAGGCCTGGACGACCTGGGCGGAGTACGCGAAATTCTGGGCCCAGACCGTCCGCTGGTCGCTGCGGGCGCCCTTTAATCAGAATTACCAAATACGGATGGACGTTGAAGGCTCGCAAGGCAGGATCACGGTCGACGCGGTGGACAACCAGGGCGAATTCCGCAACTTTCTCAACATCGCCGGCTCCGTCATCGCGCCTTCGCTCGAAAAGGAGCCCGTTGAACTGCGTCAGACGGGGCCCGGTCGATACGAGGGAACGTTCGACGCGGACGAGGCGGGCGCTTACATGCTCGGGGCAACCTCCATCGGCGTCGGCGGCGACGGAACCGACGAGGGCGAGCTGCTGACCGGCGGCGCCACGTTGAGTTATTCGCCCGAGTTCCAGAACTCGCGCTCGAACGAGGCCCTGCTCTATGAACTCGCGGACATCACCGGCGGGGACGTGCTCGAAGCCGACAGCCCCGTGTTCACGCACGACCGGACCAGCTTCAGCGATCCGCGGCCGCTGTGGCCGGTCCTGTTGACCGCCGCTCTGTTCGTGTTGCTGATGGACGTCTTCATGCGGCGCGTGATCATCGGTTGGGGAGACATCGCGGAGGGACTGACGTTTGCGGGAAACTGGCTGGCCGCGCGGCTGCGCGTGCGAAGGACGGCGACCGTGGGGCCGACCGATCAATTACTCGAGGTCAAGGAGCAGGTCCGCTCGCGCGGCGCGCCGGTCGAGGCCGACCGCGAGGCATTCCTCGCCTCGTTGCGCGAGGTAAAGATCGATAGGTCGCCGCTGGCGGCCGCCGAACCGCGCAAGGTGACCCAGCCCGCTCTAGCCAAAGGGACCGCAACCGCCTCCGCAAAAAAGGAAACCAGAAAACAAGATACCTACACCGGCCAACTCCTCGCCGCGCGCAAGCGAGCGAGAGGCCGGTTGGAGAAACCCGAGCAAGGAGAAGGCAAAGATGAATGAGTTCCAAATGAAGGCCGAGCAATTTGAGAAGGACTTCACCCGGCTGCGCCAAGAGATCCAGAAAGTCATCGTCGGCAACGATCCGATCATCGAGCAAGTGCTCATTACGCTTTTCTCGGGCGGGCACTGCCTGCTCGAAGGCGTGCCGGGCCTGGGCAAGACGCTGCTGGTCTCGACCCTCTCGCGCGTGCTCGATTTAAACTTCTCGCGTATCCAATTCACGCCCGACCTGATGCCTTCGGACATCGTCGGCACGCACCTGATCAACGAGACGCCCCAGGGGCGGCGCGAGTTCGTGTTCGAGAAGGGACCGATCTTCACCAACGTCCTGCTGGCCGACGAGATCAACCGCGCCACGCCCAAAACCCAATCCGCGATGCTCGAGGCGATGCAGGAAAAGCGCGTCACCGTCGGCGGCACGCACCTGGAACTGGAGCCGCCGTTTTTCGTCATGGCCACCCAGAACCCGCTCGAGATGGAGGGCACCTACCCGCTGCCCGAGGCCCAGCTTGACCGATTCTTTTTCAAAATCCTCCTCGGCCTGCCCGACCGCAAAGAGCTCAACACAATCCTGACGCGGACCACCGGCAAGGACGAAGCCGACCTCGGCGTGATCATGAAACACGAAACGGTGCTAGACTGGATCAAGCTGGCGCGCGAGGTTGTCATCGCCGAACACGTCCAGGACTACGCCGTGCGCCTGACGCTGGCGACGCATCCCGAGGGCGAATTCGCATCGGACCCGGTGAAGCAATACGTCCGCTACGGCTCCAGCCCACGCGGTGCGCAGGCCCTGATCCTCAGCGCGAAGATCCGCGCTTTGCTCGATGGGCGATTCAACGTGAGCTACACCGACGTCGAGGCGGGTGTGCTGCCGGCGTTGAGGCATCGGTTGATTCTAAACTTCGAGGCCGAGGCGGACGCCGTGACGGCGGATTCGATTTTGGGAGGGTTCCGCGAGCATGTGCCACGTCAAATGGCCGAAGCGGTGGGGGTTTGAATCATCGAACACGGATTGGACGGACCCAATCAAGTTGCCAACAGGTCTCCCACCCGAAGCGTTCCGTTGCTCGCATCGTAATACGGCGCTTCCCCGTCCATCGTGGTCTGCGATTTCAAGTAGAGACTTCAAGGTTATTGAGAGGGCCAAGACGGTTGAGTTCAATCGGTACGCAGTGGTACAAAACACCCGCGGGGAGGGGGGCATCATCATCAATCTTGCCGGCTCCGGCGTTTGATGGTCGATGAAGCAGCCAGTGCGGCGTGAAACGGTCCGAGGCGCGCGTCGATGTTCCCAACCGCATCCGACCCAAGCACCCCGCGGGGGATCCGATGAAACTCAAAATGCATCCGGCCTATGGGTCGTTGATCGAAAAGGCCAACGCGTGCCATAAGAAACACCGCGACCCCCAGGCCGTCACACCGGAAGAGATCGACCTGGCGCGGCTTTACTGTTACGCCTTCCGCCTGCACACCATCGGAACTTTTCACGCGACCGGGCAGGCACTGCTGGCGCGTCCCGCCTCCGCCCCTCTTTCGGCCGCCTATCGCGCGCGGGCGACCGAGGCACTGACGGACCTGGCCAACCAGGGCATGGACCCGGTGCCCATGGACTTCAGGGCCGTGATCTCGACGCTCCACCGCTATCACCACGGCGCGTTGCGCGTCATCGATAGCCTCCAGCGTGCTCACCAGGAATCCCACGATCCCGAATGCATGCGGATCGGCCAGCTTTTCATCCGGTTCATCGAGGCGATCACAACGAGTTGTGGGATTCACCTCGCGCGCGACACCGAGGCCCCCGAGCAAGGGAGCTTCGTCGTCCCCAATCTCGGCATCATCATCGTTCCACTGGTCTATGGCGATCATCATTCGTGGAACCTCGCCTACCTGGGGGGCGAGGCGCGCGACGTGCCGCTGCACCGTCATCTCCACGGTGTTGAGATCCACCTCGGCTACAACCCGACCCACGGCCTCACGGTGCTCGCAAACGCCCGCGCCCCCGTTGACGAAGGCTACGCCATGCCGATCCCGCCCCAGACCGACCACGGTTGGGTCAACACGAGCGAGCAAATCCATCATGTCCCGTTCATCTTCGGCTCACTCCTCCACGGCGGATGGGGCGTGTTCCTGGACGTGGAAGCGCAAACGCGCTCCGTGGATGACCTGTCGCCGGTCGAGCGCGAGGACCCGCCGTTTGAACACATGGTCTACCTGGAACGGCGCATCGTCGAGGCGGAAGCGGCCGAGTCAACGATGAGAACAACGCTCATCCCGCACACGGCGACCGGCCGTCCCGACAGCGGCGGCCTGGAGCTGAACCTGACGCGCGTCGGACCCGCCGGATTCACGTTCGCGCCCGACGATTACTCCATCGTGGGCGTGACGCGAGGGCGGGGCATCGTCTCAATCGGGCCTGCCGAGCGCGAGGTCGGCGAACATGACCACTTTGGAATTCCACGCGGAATGCACGCGACCATCAAGCCGTCCGGCCCCGAACCGCTGGTCGTCCTCGATACGCTTATCCGGCCCGTGAGCCCGAACCGTGACGCCGGACCATGACGCCGGGCCGTGACGCTTGATCCGGTCGTTGGCCATCTCCCGTTTAACATTGTCCTTGTGACGGATGTCCACGGCGTCTAGAACACTTCTGCGACGTTACCTGGTGATAAACAGTTGAAGGATTTGGAGTGAGGACTCGATCGTTTGGGTCGGATGTCGCCGCGATTACAGAACTGTGCGCGCGGCGGAGATCAACGCATGTCCTGGTAATCCTCGGGCGTGTTGATGTTGCGCAAGACGGCCGGCGAATCACATTGAACAAGTTGGACGCTTTCGGCGTGATTGACTGCCTTATGGATGATGGATTCATGAACATGATGCCGCCCCTCTTCGGCGGTCTCTGTGTTCCGCCACCGGCTTTCTTTAAGATTCAGCGCAGGCGAGTGTCAATCATCGAACTCACTCCCCGCCCCGTCCTTGGTGCAGCCGTCGCAGATCGTGCCTTTGACGTTGCCGGTCAGGAAGTTGCGGCGGAAGTTGAGGTAGGTTTGGTTTTTCCAGATCTCGCGTAGGTCAAATTTACTGGCATCGCCCATGACGGCGGATTGTTCCCAGTCGGCGCAGCACTGGACCAGGCGGCCGTCGTGGAGGATATACATCTGCTCGAACATGCGGCTGCACCAGTCGAAGTTTTGCAGCTCGCGCACGGCGATCTCGTCGCTCTTGATCGCCTTGTGGCTGCCGCGGTTCTCGAGTTGGTTCAGGTTGATCTTCACGCCGCGTCCGTTCCAGTACTCCTTGATCTTGTCCATTTGCGGCTCGATGTAATTGGTGAGGAGCATCACCACGCGAATGCGGGGTTTCTTGTATCCGCCCGCGCGCTTGAGTTCGAGCAGGCGGTCGATGTTGTCGAGCGTCTTTTGCAGCGGGATTTTCATGACCTCTCGATAGATCTCGGGGTCCAGGCCATGGACCGAGAAGTTGATCCGGTCCAGCCCCGAGTCGAGGATGCCCTTGGCCATCCGCTCGCTCAGCATCCCGCCGTGCGAGTTGACCTTGCTGAACTGCCAGGGTTTCTTCCGCTTGGCGATGGTGGCGGCGCGTTCGGGGAACTCGGGGTCCATCAGCGGTTCGTTCATCAGGTACGGCGAGATGCGCCGCACGCCCAGCTCGACGGCTTGATCGACGATCGAGCGATAGAGGTCCCAATCCATGCGCCGCCCGACCGGGATTTCGAGCTCGGTCTTCTTGTTGGGGCAGAAGATGCAATTGGCGTTGCAGCCCGAGATCGTCTGGATTTGGACGTTTTGGGGAGCGTCGGGCACCGGTTCGCGATGCTCGCGATAGCGGTATCGAAGCCGGGTGACGGGGTTGCGGGTGAGTTCAGGGAGATAGTATTTGGGGGGCATTCGGGTGACTCATGAGTTGAATTGGATCGGCAACCGCGGCGCACCGCCAAAGACGGCTGGGTGACGGGCACCCGGTGCAATTGGGCCTTGGACCGCGCACGCATCACGCCGAGCATGTTTTATTACAGTGCATAGGGGCGTAAGTCAACGAGATCCCAATATCTGGGGCGGCCAGGGGGCATCGGGACGGCGACAGGGCCCTAGACTTTTGTGGTCATTGGCCTTAAGATGACGTATAATCCTGACGATACGAAAATCCAGTGCAGCCTTCTATCTGGCTGGCGGGGTGTATACGGCACCCAAAGTTCGGGAGGAATGGAAGATGACCACGATGAGTCTTGACCAAATACTGGAACGGGTCTCAGAGATCAAACAAGAGGCCGGCGAGAAAGACGAAGTCATCCGCGACCAGCAGCTCCAGATGGAGGAACTGGAATCGAAAATCGAGGAACTGGAGTCGCATTGCCGGGAACTTGAGAACAAAATCGTCGAGTTGACCGAGCAATCGCGCCAGGCCGATGACCTGATGGACAAGCTGAGCCAGGCGCTGGCCTAGGTTGCAATCCGCGGAATTTGGCTGACCGGTCATCGGGGATGGCGCGGGCGATGGGCCGACCACGCCGGTGAGTCCACGCTCCTCGACACCTCTTTATGGGATTCAATAGCGGCCCTCGTTCGCCCCCTGGCGGACGGGGGCCGTTTGTGCATTCAGGCCACCCCCGGCGGCGAGGTCGGCTCGTTTTAGGAGACGGTCAGCCCCGCCACGAGTTGGACCGTGAGGTTTTTAGCGTGAAACTGAGCGGTCCGGCGGCATATGATAGGGCCACTCGCCGTGGGCGAGCGAGAGGTCATCGATGATCAAAGTCGGCATACTAGGGGCCAAGGGATATACGGCGGGCGAGTTGCTGCGGCTGCTTCCGGGTCACCCCGAAGTCGGGCTGACCTGTCTGATGGGTCGAGTGGAAGCGCCTGAACCGCCCGCCGCCTACTTCCCCGCCCTGCGGGGGCAAATCGACCTGGAGATCGAGCCGATCGACCTGGGGGCGATGGCGCGCCGGTGCGACCTGGTGTTCCTGGCTCTGCCCCACACCGTGGCCCAGCAATACTGTCCCCAGCTCGTGGAAGCCGGGATCAAGGTGATCGACTTGTCGGCCGATTTCCGCTTCGATTCGGTCGCGCGCTACGAATCGGTCTACAACGTCAAACATCTCGCGCCCGAGTTGAACGACAGGACGCCTTACGGCCTGCCCGATCTGTTCCGCGAGGACATTCCGGGTTCGCCGGCCGTGGCCATCCCCGGCTGCTTCCCGACGGCGGCGCTGCTGGCCCTGGCGCCGCTCGTGGCCCATGAAGCCGAGCTTGAGCTGGACGGCATCGTGATCAATGCGCTGACCGGGGTCTCGGGCGCGGGTCGCGCTCCGGGGCCTGATTACCATTTTCCCGAGTGCAACGAGTCGCTGAAGGCATACAAGGTGGGCTGCCACCGCCATCGGCCCGAAATCGAGGAAAAACTGGAACGGCTCGCCGGCCGGCCGTTGCGCGTGACGTTCACGACGCACCTCATCCCCATCACGCGCGGCGAATTCCTCACCATCACGCTTTCGCTCAAGGGCGAGGTCCGGCAGACCGACGTTGACGGGTGGTATGGGGACTACTATCGAGGTGAGCCGTTTATCCGGGTGCTGACGGGGGGGGCGACGCCGACCACCGCTGGCGTGATGATGACCAACTTCTGCGACCTGGCGGCCGTCGTCGACCGCGACGGGGGCGCGCTGATCGTCCTGGCGGCCATCGACAACCTGACCAAGGGGGCCGGCGGCCAGGCCATCCAGGCCATGAACGCCCTGATGGGCTGGCCGGAGACGACGGGATTGCTCGCCAGGAGATTAACGACCACCGTATGAGGTGAGCGGATCGATGCCGCGCGGAGGATAGGCATGGCAAATCCGGAGGCCCAGCCTTTTGGGGACACGATCGACCTGCGCACCGAGGTAATCGAGACCTGCCTGCGGCTGCGGGACAAACTGGGCTACATCATCGGCACCAGCGGCAACGTCTCGGTGCGCGTCGAGGACGGCGTCCTGGTCACGCCTTCGCGCATGAAGTACGACGACGTGAGGCCGGAGGATTTGGTGGTGGTCGGCTGGGAGGGCCGGATCGCCAGGGGCCATCGGCTGCCCACCTCGGAGTGCGAAATGCACCGTCGATTGATGCTGGATCGGCCCGATTTTGGGGCACTGATCCATACGCACTCGCCGTGGGCGTCGATTTGCGCCTGCGCCGGCCGCTCGATCCCCGTCCTGTCCGACGATATGGCCGAGATCATCGGCGGCGAGGTCCAGTGCTCGCGCCACGTCCCCTCGGGCAAACACCTCGAGATGACCGCCGCCGTGCTCGAGGCCATCGGCCCCGATGCCTGTGCAGTCCTGCTCGGCAACCACGGCACGATGGCCGGGGGACGCAGCCTGGAAGAAGCGGTCGCGGCGTGTCAGGTCATCGAGAAGTCAGCCATGACGCTGGTCCTCGCCCAGGCTCTCGGCGGCGTCCGGACGATCCCCGAGGAGGCCTGGCGTTGGGAGCGCGATCGTTATCTGAACCGCTACGGCAAACCCGAAGACCTGGCCGAAGTCATCCCGCCCCCCGACGAGGAGCTGCCGGGAGCGGGGTAAGTGATGGCCCACCGGGAGGCGCGCCGGATGGTTCCTAAGCGCGCTCCAGCCCAGCGAGAATTCGACCAACCATCTCCTCGGTTGAGGCCCGAGCGTCGAGGCGCAGCATGCTCGGGTGGTGAATCGTTTTGAAGCCTTGATCAACTTTTTCCAGGTAAGCCTCACCTTCGAAGTGATCGGGGGCCGAGCCGCGTTTTTGGGTGATGCGTTCGAGGGCTTCTTGCACCGGGAGTTCCAGGATCACGAGCAGGTCCGGCTCGGGAGCGAAGGCGCGGTTGCGCTGCTCGATCTGCGCCGGGTCGAGGCCGCGGGCACCCTGGTAGGCCATCGTCGAGTAATAATAGCGGTCCAGGATCAGGGTGCGCCCCGCGGCGAGGGCGGGTTTGATGACTTGATCGACGTGATCGCGGCGGTCGAGCAGGAAGAGTTCGGCTTCCTGCTGGGGAGTGACGTTGTGTCGCCCGGTGGCGGCCAGTTCGCGGATTTTGCGGCCGTGGCGCCCGTCGGTGGGTTCGGCCGACGTAGCGGCATCGACGCCGCCCGAGGACAAAGCCCGCGCCAGGGCGGCGACCAGCATGCTTTTACCGGTGCCGTCGATCCCTTCGATGACGATCAGGCGGCCCCGCGGCGGCCCGGTCATGGTGCCTCCTGGACCCGGAAATCGTTGCGCGAGGCCAGCAGCACCCGCTCAGAGTCGTCGGATTGCTCGAAGCAGACCTTGACGACCTCATCCTCGCCCGCATCGACCCTGAGGGCGCAAAGGTCGGGCTGAATCGGCAACTCGCGGCCGCCGCGATCGACCAGCACGACCAGACGGATGGCGCTGGGCCGACCGAAATCGACGATCTGGTCGATCGCCGAGCGAACGGTGCGACCCGTATAGATCACGTCGTCGACCAGATAGATCGTCTTGCCGTCGACGTCGAAGTCGATCTCGGTCTGGCCGACGATGGGGTGGGGGGCCATGGTCGAGAGGTCGTCGCGATAAAGGGTGATGTCCAAAATCCCGAGCGACACGGACCAATTGTGTTTCTCGGCCAACACGCGCCGCAGACGCTCGGCCATGAGTACGCCGCGGGTGCGGATGCCGATCAGCGCGACCTTGTCGGCGGCGTCGGCGTGGTCGACCAGTTTTGCCGCCAGTCCCTCGATCGCCTCGTGGAGTGCCGCTGCGTCGAGTAATTCCTTTGACATATCCCCCCATCCTTCATCCGCCAAGTTCTCGCTTCCCAGGTTAGGAGGTGGCGCAAGAAAACGCCAGTGGCAACCGCGAATGACGGGCGGGGTTGCGCACTGGAACACTCTTCCACAGCGCCAAGGCCAGGGCCAAGGCCGAGAGCGCCCGGCCGCGTGGACCAAGGGCGGTGTGACAGTGAGTCGTGAAGCGCGCTTATGCCGGCGCGATCAACTTACCAGCGCGAGCAGTGAATCGACCTCGCCTCGCAGGTTGCGTAGCGATGTCGCCAGTCGTTGGGTCTCGGGCGCCGTGCGTGCGGGCGTGACGGACTGCGCCTTTCCATTCGCCGCGTCGGAAGGATCGCCGCCCGAGCCGTTGTGGCGGCTCTTACGCAGTTCAATGCGCAGCCGTTGGCGCGCGCCCTTGATCGTGTAGCGTTCCTCGTAGAGGAGGCGGCGGATCGCCCGAACGACTTCGATGTCCTCGGGGCGATAGCGGCGCTGGTCCGAGCGGTCCTTGGCCGGCGCGAGTTCGCGGAATTCCGTTTCCCAGTAGCGCAAGACGTACGGCTTCAGGCCGGTCACCTTGGCGACTTCGTTGATGCGATAGAAGAGTTTTTGAGGCGTGTGGTTGGAATGCGAAGGGCGTAGGGCGAGGGTACTGGTCATGGGCTCGATCTCCTGCTGGAATGGTCACTGCGCACGTCAGTGCAGCGGTCCGGAAGGACTACGTCAACGGTAACAACGGGTACCGACCCCATGCCACGGATGGCGGAGACGGCCGGTTTTCTGCTTGGGCGGTTCGCTAGGAACTGGATTGCTCTTGGCCCCTGCCCGACCCCTGGCCGGGGACGGGCGACCGAGTCATTTGTCTTGGTGGCGGGCCGTCCATCATCCGAGACGGCCGCCGATTGATCCTCCTTTCCTGATTGAAGTCAACGTCGCTAACATCACGGACGAGAATCATAGAGCGTTCCATCGGATTTGGCAAGCCGAAAAATCCGCGTCGCTGAAGTGTAGGTGCACGACATTAGTTCTCTGGCTCCCTGAAGGGAGCAATATGAATAGCCAGGGGTAACAACCCCTGGACATGGGTCCCCAAGAGGTCACGACCCTGAAGGGATCGAACAGGCCGCATCACGTTATTGTTCAACCCTCTCCGGATCGTCGCGATGAGGGGGTCCGCGAACCGTGGGTTGACACCCACGGCCAGTCACATTCGACCCCTGCGGGGCCGAGCATGAGGACAGGCTCGACTTGTGCCCCGGCCGGCAGGGTTGCATCTCGCGAATCCGTAAAATGCACCTTAACCGATTTTATTCTTTTTGAAGGCTCTCGTGCCCTCCGTGCCAGTGTGGAGATTCTGGTGGGCAGTTTATGAATCTCCTCACCGTTGATAAATCGGTACCAATTGAAACGGCACGGCCAGCGCCATCGCCGCCAAAGCCGTGGTGTAGGCCTTCCCATATTGCTGGTCCCTACCCGGTGGCAGGGCTTCGAGCTGCCAGTGGCCTTCGGGCGCCTGATGGGCCAGCAGGGTATGCACCAGAGGCGGAAAAAACTTCTCCCAATATTGGCCGCCCATCTGAAACATCCCCAGGCTGCAGTAGTAAGCCCCGTAATGAAAACGGTCCTCGCGGTTAATTCCTTGATTATACTGAACAAAAGGGCGGTCGTTCAGCCATTTGGCGGCCGAGCGCGCCTGGGGCATCTGGTGCAATACGCCCAGGGAAAGGGCGAGGATTCCAGCCCCGGCCATGGCTCGCGACGCAGAATTACGGGAAAGGCCGTAATCGAAGGAACCCACGTCCGGGCTCCAGCAACGCTTGACGAACCCCATCGCCTGATCGATGTGCTCCACCGGCACGTCAAATCCTGCATTGCGGGCCGCACGCAGGAACATGAGTTGCCAGGATGTGACCGACAGGTCGGAATCCGTGTTATCGGGCACTTGGCGCAGGTAGCGCCAGCCACCCTTTTCTCCAGGATTCCGTTTTGGTTTGTCTTGTTCGGCCAGCGTGAAATCCAGAGCCTGCCCGATCACTGACTGGATCCGCTGGTCCCGGTCCCTCCCCGTCATGCCATAAACCTCACAAAGCATCACGCCTGAGATCGCGTGGTTATAAATTCCGGTGTAGGTCGGATGCACATGATTCCGATACCAGGCGGTGCCGTCATCGACCGGTCCGCTCCAGGCGATCAGTCCCCCCGGCTTCTGACAGGCGACGGCGTAATCGATCGCCCGGGTGAGCGTCGCTCCATAGGGGCCTTGGCCTGGCAGGTGGCCACGGGCCAGAAAGGCCATCACGCACAGGCTGGTCACGGCAGGCTGGGCACTTACATGCGTGGGAAGGGAGCCATCGGTTTTCTGCTCAGATGCCAGCCAGGTCAACGCCCGGTCGATGGAACGCTCAACCTCCTCCCATTGACCTGGCGTCAAGACGGCCATCGGGTCATCGGGTGCGGCTCCACCTTCCGGCTCGGCCAGTTGGCCGGGGGCGGAGGGTGCCGTGAAGGCCCAAATCACGAGCCATGAAACAAGACTGAGAAACCGGATTTCATCGAGCCGCATTCAGTCCCAATACCTCGTCCAACTCCCGATAGAGCGGCAGCCCGCCCTCACTGGTGAAGTTCGCCCCGTGGAATTCCAGCTTCACCCCGCGGTCGAAGTGAACCCGTAAAGCCCGTTTCCCGCCGTCACCCATCGACTTTTCCGAAATACTACATCACATGTGGCGGCTTGATGCCGGGCTACGTATAGACCCAAGGACATGGGCAGACCGCTCTTTTCGCTTTTCTTTTGCCTCTTTCCATTCGCCTTTGGGACCAAGGCGTGGTAGGGTCGAGGTTCGATTGGTTGGGTGTGATTCAGAAATGGGAGTGCGGAAGGTGGCGGAACTGGGAGAGAGGCAAGGCCGATGTTTCCACAAACCCTTCAAACACCATGAATCCTTCTCGATGGGGTTGATCCCCACCACGCCCTTATGGGTCGGGAGCCGACCATGATCCAGAAGGGGAATCCTCTTAATTCGAGTTCGCTCAAATAGTGCTTGAACTGATAGTAAGAAGTGATGGCGTTGGCCAAACCCCAGACGACGTACGATCCGGTCAGGGCCTCGAAGCCCGGTGTTGAGCGACTGATCACGCCCGAGTGCCGCGAGGAGATTCGGCGCGAGATCGCCGATAGCGACGGCTGCGAGGTATTTTTCATCGGGCGACTCAATGCCGAGCGGGTCGTCGAGGAGGTGGAGCCCTACGCCTTTGGCAACCGCCAGGCCGTCCCCGCGTTGCTCCAGTACGCCCGCCCGGGCGAGGTCGTGATCCATAATCATCCGTCGGGGAACATGGAGCCGTCGGACGCCGATATCGCGGTTAGCAGCGAACTGGGCAGCCGCGGCGTCGGCTCCTACATCGTCAACAACGATTGCAGCGCGGTCCGGCAAATCGTCAGAGCGTTCGAGCCGCCCGCTCATAAGCCGATCGATATCGAAAAGCTTAAGAACTGGCTACGTTCCGGGGGCCGGCTGGCCGAACGGCTCGACGGCTACGAGGAACGTCCCCAGCAGGTCGACATGCTCGAGGCGGTCGCCGAGGCGTTCAATCGCGACGGGCTGGCCGTTATCGAGGCGGCCACGGGGACGGGGAAGTCGCTCGCCTACCTGCTGCCGGCGATCGCCTGGGCGATCCGCAACAACGAGAAGATCGTCATCTCGACCGGCACGATCAACCTACAGGAACAGCTCATTTCCAAGGACCTGCCGTTGTTGATTCAGGCACTGGGGCTGAAGTTCGACACGGCCCTCATGAAGGGGCGCGGCAACTATCTGTGCCGGCGCAAGGCGCAATATCTCAAACAGAACCCCGACTTCCTGAGTTTGAGTGAACCGAGGTCGCAACTGGCTGAAATTCAGGCCTGGATCAAGACCACACAGGACGGCAGCCGCGAGGACTTGGCCTTCACGCCCGACGACGGCGTGTGGGAGAGCGTGATGTCGGAGGCCGACAACTGCCTGCGCACGCGGTGTCCGTTCTACGAGAAATGTTTTTTCTACAACGCCCGGCGCAAGGCCGCGCGCGCGCACGTCCTGGTCGTCAATCACCACCTACTGATGTCGGACCTGGCGGTGCGGGCCGAGACCGACAACTATCGCGGCACGGCCGTGCTGCCCGCGTTCCATCGCCTCATCATCGACGAGGCGCACCACCTCGAGGAGGTCGCCACCGGTTACTTCGGGGCGCGGACCAGCCGTGGGACGTTGCACTACGTGATGCGACGGCTGGTCGTGCCGCGCACGGGCGAGGGGCTTTTGACGTATCTCGCCGGCAAAATCCACGAGGGAGTGTATGATCTGTCGCCGAGCGAGCACGACGCGCTGCTGGTGAAGCTGGGGCGCGAGCTGCCGCTGATGCACCACGAACTGTTGACCGCGATGGACGAGGGGGTCGCGAGGGTGGCCGACTGGTTTGAGCAGCAATCCGACGTTTCGCTCGATAAGCCGCTGGAACTCAAGCACCGCGTGAAGGAAGAGGATGCGGGGAGTGAATGGTGGCGAGAGGAGGTCGATAAGCCCCTGCGCGCGGTCCTGGTGGCGGCCCGGCCGTATCTGGACGCCTTGAGAGAAGTCGGTCGGGCCCTGGTGCGGTTCCTCGAGGACGCCGCCCCGGTGACGGCCACCCCGATCCTCGAGCTGCAATCCTCGCTGAACAAGATCGAGACGGTCATCAACAAACTGATCCGCTTCCTGGGCGAGGCCAAGGGCCGCTGCCGTTGGCTGGAGTATCGCCGCCGGGGGGGCCGGAGGCCGGCCGACATGGCTTTCTGCGTGGCCCCGCTCGACATGGCCGTCGAAATTCGCGAGCGGCTGCTGCGGCGCTGCAAGACGGTCGTCATGACCTCGGCGACGCTGGCCGTCGAGCGCAATTTCAACTACTTCATGCGCCAGATCGGCGCCGACGACCCGCTGATGCTCGGGCTTCAGGGAACCGCCGCCCTGGACTCGGCGGCCGAGAGCGAGGGAGACCCGGAGCCTGGAAACGGAAACGGTCCCGGAGCCGGAGAGCCGGCCGCCGGCGGGGATGGAACGGGCGGACCGTCCAGCTTGACTGAAGGTGGGGAACACGACCCGGGGGAAACTGAAGATGAGCCGCCGACGGCGCGGCATCTCAGCATGTTGCTGCTCGATACACCCTTCGATTACGCCCGTCAGGTCTACGTGGGGATTCCCATGGACCTGCCCGATCCCACCGTCAGCGATTTCGACGGTCCGCTGGCCGAATTCCTGGGTCCGGCACTCGAGGCGTCTCGCGGTCGCGCGTTTGTCCTGTTCACCGCGTACTCGTTGCTGGGCAGGGTTTTCGACCGGCTGGCGCCGTGGCTGGAGCAACGCGGCTTCCCATGCCTGCGTCAGGGGCAGAGCGGACGCTCGATGCTGACCGAAGCCTTCCGCAACGAGATCGGCTCGGTCCTGTTCGCGACCTCGAGCTTTTGGGAAGGCGTCGACGTGCCCGGCGAAGCGCTAAGCTGCCTGGTTCTGACCCGCCTGCCGTTCCGCGTGCCCGGCGACCCGCTGACGGACGCTCGCATCGAGAACCTGCGGTGCCGGAGGCTCGACCCCTTCGAGCACCTGATCATCCCCGAGGCGGTGATCCGCTTTCGGCAGGGATTCGGCCGGTTGATCCGCAACCGCTCCGACCGCGGGGCCGTGCTGATCTGCGACCGCCGGGTGGGGACGAAGCACTACGGCCGCGCGTTCCTGGGCAGCCTGCCGACCGGCGATTTCCACTTTGCCGAAGGTGATCAAGTGTTGACGGCGTTAAGAGAGTTCTTTAGTCGCTAACCCGTCCCCGTCTCCCGTGTTTGGCTGCATCCTGATGCATGGGGTGGTTGCAAGCGATTGCAATGCGCCGGCCGAAAAACCCACCCCGACGCGAAAAGCGCGTCTGGCCTTTGACGGCGATCTCTCGCTTTGGGCAACGTAACTCATTGTCAGCATTAGGTTTGGGCGTATCGACGAGGTCGGGCCGGATATGGCCTAGACTTTGCGGCGATCGAATGGACTCGCGTGGAATAGAAGTTGCCTACAATGGAAGTGGCGGCAAAGTCCAGCTTTGCGCTTTTCGCACCGTCCGTGGCCTCGAGCAGGAAGCTCAAGGGGGGAACGGCCGGCCAAATTGAAGATTAACATCCGGCCGTCGTATCCAGCGGTCGACGAAACACCTCGGTCCGTGGGCGTCATCTAGGATAAAGCCAGGCCATAGGCAGCAAGAAGGACTTGAGTATGTTGAATCATCGTATTTGCTCACCGGCAGTCGTCATGACGGCCCTGATCTGCTCCGTGTTCGGCATCAAGGAATCCGCCGGACAAGAACTGATAAATTTTAGCAGTTTTGTACCTGGAACCCGTGTTAGCGCGGTGTTCAGCGCCGGGGGGGGTCGGCCCGGTCGGCGTCAGTGGGTTCAACCCCGTCTTCGGTCCGGCGGTCAATACGGCGACGATCTTTAATTCCTCGAACCCCACCGGGGGCAACATCGACCTTGGGACCCCCAACCAGGCCTTCGGCGGCCCCGGGGTGGGCATCGCGGGCGAATCGGGCCCGTACGCCAATACCCAGCCGATGGAAAACGTCCTGATCATCGCGGAAAACTTGACTGACAATAACGGTGACGGCCTCATTGACGACCCCGACGACGACGCGAACATCACGGGCAACTTCATGATGTTCGATTTCTCGGCGCTGAGAACCGTGACGTTGTTCGACGTCAAGATCATTGACGTGGAAGCCAACGAACCGAGCCCGACGATTATTCTGCTTAGTGCCAATGGCAATCCGATTCGCACGTTTAATATGATTCGCACGGGGGACAATGGGGTCGCGACGGTCAACCTTGGACCCACGTCCGGCGTCCGCTGGATGCAAGTGATGCTCAATGGCTCCGGGGCGCTTGACCATATCGTCTTCCAGCGCGACATCCCAACGCCAACGTCGACACCTACTCCAACCCCGACTCCAACACCAACCCCTACTCCTACACCGACTCCTACACCAACTCCTACACCAACTCCTACACCAACTCCTACTCCAACCCCTACTCCAACCCCTACCCCTACTCCGACACCCACGCCCCCAGGCCAAATCGGCGACCTGGTCTTCTGCGACCTGGACGATGACGGCATCCATGATCCCGGCGAGCCGGGCATCCCGGGCGTGATCGTGCGCCTGCGTTGCGTCGGCCCCGATGGGCAAATTGGGACGGGCGATGACCTCACCGCCACCGAAGTGACCGACAACAATGGCCTCTACCTGTTCACCGGCGTCCCGGCCGGGCTGTGCGAAGTGACGGTCGACGAGACCTCCGCCCCCGACGACAAAGTGGTATGCGAATGCCCAACGACGATCACGTTCACGCTGCGGCACGGCCAGTCCTTCCTTGACGCCGACTTCTGCTTCACGACGCTTCCGGGGCGGATCGGCGACATGGTCTTCTGCGACCTGGACAACGATGGAATCCTCGACCCCAACGAGTCGGGCATTGGAGGCGTGATCGTCAACTTAACGTGTCTGGGTCCCGATGGAATCCTAGGCACTTCGGACGACTTTATCGACGCGCGAATCACGGACTCTAGTGGCTTCTATCTGTTCACCGATGTGCCGCCGGGGATATGCGAGGTCGTCGTCGATGAGACAACTGGGCCGATCGACAAAAGCGTCGGCAGGTGCCCGACGGAGTTCCTTGTGAATTTGCAACCTGGTCAATCCTTCCGTGACGCCGATTTCTGCTTCGTTACTTGTGGTGAGTGCGATGGGAAAGTCACGGTTCTTACGCTACGCTACATCGGCGCGATTCCCAACGCAAACATCGTCGTTACAACAAAAGATGATGAGATCGTGTTTGACGGCATTGTTCAACCCGACGATTCGTTTACGTTTGTCGGGAATGATGACCGAGGGACTCTGGGCACCAACATCGAGATCCGGGTGAATAATGGACCACAGACCGATATTCACACATCCTGCTCCCGCCCGATCGGGCCCGGCTTGATCTTTGGGGACTTTGAGGTTGTCTCGGGCGAGAGCCGCATTGGCGGGGCGCTATGCCCAATTGGACCGCCGGGACCATGCGACGATGGTAAGGCATGTGGCCTAGCCTTGCGTTATACCGGGGAGAGCTGTGATCAGACCCGGCATTCGCAGGACGCGGGTAAAGTGGAATGTGAAGGCGATCCCGGATTTGAGCCCAGTGTGTTCATTCGTGCTAGTGACGATGAAAACCCCAATGACAACAACGCGAAAGTGTGGTTCGAAGGTCGGGTTGATCTCAACGGCCAATTCTCCATCAATGCGTTGCGAGCGGGTGAAGATAAGCTCAAGTCAACCACCTTTGTTCATATCTTCGATCTGAGTGGAAACCTCCTTCAATTCGTGAAATTCAACACGTCTTGTTCCCAACCTCTAGACCTGGGAGACCAGTTTGGCGGCCTGGTGCTTGCGGGCTTCACGACGGAGAAAACGATACGTCCCGTAACGAGGCGGAGGACTGGGTGGGCTATCAATAATAGGGTTTCTTGTGGAACCTGTGTTCGCTCGTGTTGATATCGCGTCGTTGGTCTGTTTTCAAATAGCCTTCGGCGCGATTTTATTATGGGGATCAACGATATGGCACCAATGAAAACGGGAGCCCATGCGGGCTCCCTTTTCTTAATGGTCCAAGTGGCCGCTCTCCATCCGGCTCAATTTCCACGGCCTTCATTGAACTTCACCGTGATCTTGCGGGGTTTGAGGGCCTCGTGACGTGGTAGGTTGATGCGCAGGACGCCGTGGTTCATCTGAGCGGTGATCTTCTCTTGGTCGAATCCCTCGCTCAATTGGAACTGGCGATAGTAGTCCTGGATCGTGAATTCGCTCTGACGCGCTTCGCCCTTGGAGCGGCGGCGGACGCGTCCCTGGATGGTCAGGATGTTGTTGTCCACGCGCACGTCAATCCCATCCGAAGCCACGCCAGGCAGATCGGCCAGCACCGCCAGTCCATGCTCGGTTTCGTGGATGTCGACCGGCGGCGCCTGATAACGCGACGGCTCGCGCGTCTGCGCCGGATGGGCTTCCGCCCGCGCCTCGTCTTCGGTCC
The DNA here is from genome assembly GCA_963580245.1 of Candidatus Sumerlaeia bacterium. GTDB lineage: Bacteria > Sumerlaeota > Sumerlaeia > MVZB01 > MVZB01 > CAUZJO01. The sequence continues at coordinate 47,706 of CAUZJO010000008.1, forward strand.
TGGTGGGGACGGTTCTCTCGGTCATGATTGCTCACCTCCTGGGTCGGTTTCAGTGAAAGGTCAAAGATCGGTCGGTCGGTGGGAGCCGGCCCGCGTGTGGGCCATGCTACCCGACGTTTACGTTGATGCGACGCGGCTTAGCCGTCTCGTGCTTGGGCAGCGTCAGGTTGATCAGACCGCTCTCGTAATGGGCCTCGACGCGGTCCGGCTGGACCCCGGCCGGAATGGCAATCGTGCGCGTGAAGCGGCTGGCCGCCCGCTCATTGCGGTGGTAGGCGTCCGGCTTGACGTCTTTGCCGACCCCCGTGGTCTTCTCGCCGCTTAGCGTCAGTTGATCGCCCTGGATCGAAACCGCCAGCGTCTTGGGATCGACCCCCGGGGCCAGGGCCTCCACGTACGAGTTGTGATCGTCCTCGCCAAGATTGATCAACGGATACGCCCGCGCCGAACGACCCGGCAAGAACGAAAAGCGCGAATAGGGAGAACCCCGGCCGGCCCCTTCGTCGTTGACGAACGCCCGGTCCAGCCCGCGGCGCAACGCCTCCAATTCGCCCAGCGGGTTCCATGTTGCCCTTGTCATGATCATCTCCCCCTTTCTGAGTTACTCACCGTCATTTTTCGCCTCTGGAGCGCACCCGGCGCCTCTTGGGCAACCGGCTGCGGCTCCATCAGTCTCTGCGCTAATCTTTGCGCAAACGACATGCCAAGTTGCGCGGATGAACCGCCGGCCTCGAGCTGACGCTGGATTTGACCCCTATTCCAGGCACTCATAAGGCGCGGGTTGACCTGTTTCAAACATCAAACTGAACAGATCGCCGAAAAATCCGTATAAAAATGATACACTCGCCTCGAATGTGTGTCGTGGGAGTGCGCTTTCAAGCCCTAATCCATGCACGACCATCCCAAGGTGCGTCTCTGCCTGGCCGGGCCTCCGGACGCCGAGGCGGATAGCGTTCGTGCAACACTCACCACTGTATCCTTCACGGCTCAGCAGAGCGTGCAACATACCACTGAGATCTTTTCATCTGAAAAACCCTTGGGGCATTCATGCGGCCCTCGGCGAAATCCTGGGCAAACACCACGGGGTTAAAACAGTTGATTGGGCGCTACCCCTTTGGGATGATCTGCCCGGCGGGAGGCTTGAAGCGGCGCCCGCCAGGCACGGAGCTGATGGTGTTCCCTCCCCGTCTCCGGCTGGAAACCCCAAGGTAGTGGAAGCGAACGCGACAACGCGCCTGAAACCTTCCGTGTAAACCTTTCCGATTGCGCCACCCCATGAGGTTTTCACGCGCCACCTGGATGGTCCCCGCGACCGTGTTGATACTGATGTCGGGCGCGGCGGCCCTGGCCCCCTGGATCAGCCCCCAAAACGTCTATCATTTGGAATCGGTGCGCCTGGCCGACAGCTCCCGCCCTCCGGCCTGGATCGAAGCGGAAGACGCGGACCCCGCCTCGGAGCGGCGATTTCTGCTCGGGGCCGACATTCAGGGGCGCGACATTCTCTCGGCCACGCTTTTCGGGCTGAGGGTCTCGCTGCTCGTCGGCACGATCGGGACGCTGATCGCCATGGCCGTGGGCACCGCCCTGGGGTTGGTCGCCGGCTACTGGCGCGGTTGGCCCGAGTCCCTGATCATGCGCCTGGCCGACGTCCAACTCTCCTTCCCCTCGATCCTGATCGCCATGTTCCTGATGGCCCTGTGGGGGCAGGGGCTGATGAAGATCATCCTGGCCGTCGCGGTGGTCCATTGGGTCATCTATGCGCGGGTGGTGCGCGGCGCGGTCCTGGCCGAGCGCGAGAAGGACTACATCACGGCGGTGCGGGCACTGGGCTGCAACGCGCCGCGCATCCTGCTCAGGCATCTGCTGCCCAACCTGACCACGCCGGTGCTGGTCATCTCGGCGGTGGAGTTCGGCTCGGTCGTCATGCTAGAGGCGACGTTGAGCTTCCTGGGCCTGGGCGTGCCGATCACCCGGCCCTCGCTGGGCATGCTCATCAAGTTCGGCTACGATGAATTCTTCAACGGCGCCTGGTGGATCTGGCTCTTCCCGGGGATGGCCCTGGTCATCTTGATCCTCAATCTGAATTGGCTGGCCGACCTGTTGCGGCTGCGCCTGCTCCCTTCGGGCGAAGGCTGATCCTCCGCCTGCCTCCCATCTTCAAGCAAAGAGCAATTCGACAGACTAAGGCCCCCAATTCAGTCCGATCCCCCGCGACATATCTCGGGACCGACCGGGACACGCGCGTCACCTTACAGTCGCGCCCCTGGCATCGCCAATAGCGGACACGGAGACCGGCGGCGCCTGTAATTCTCCGGTTCAATCCCCCACGTCACCTGGCTGAGCGGGTTGGTCCGCAGATCTTCGCGGAAGGCACGGATGGGGTGGAGGATGGTCTGGGCGATTGTCACCGGGTTATGGCGTTACGGGTTCCGTCTCACTCATACATCCGCCAAGCTCGATGTGCCTTGTTGTCGGCTATGGTGTCTCCCGTCCGCGCCAACCGAAACCCAAAGGAGACGAACCGGTCGTCCGGGATGACCCCGCCAACGGCTGCTTTACTGATACACAGTCCACGCCCCTACTGAATTGACCGGGATCGTGTTGTTGTTATCATCCTCAAGCAAGACGTTATCGACATAAAGAATCCCCGCGCCCGACGCGAAGCCGACCCAGACGTCCGTATTTCCACTGACCGTGACCGAGCCGGTCATGGCGCCCTCGGTGGCCCCATTGGAGTTGTCATTGCCCGTCAAAACCACGCTGCCGATGGTTTCTCCACGCGTGTCAATAACCTCGCCCGTGGTCTTGGTGCGAATCGGCGTCCAGGTCGCGCCGCCGTCGGTGGACCACACGGCCGTGCCCCCGGAAACGTCGCCCAGCCAAGCGCGCACATAGACGGCGCTGCTCTTATCCACCGCCGCCAGCCCCGCTTGCTGGAAGGCCGCATCCAATTGTACGCCGCTCTGCACGGCGCCCGTTTCGCTCCAGCCGATGCCCTTGTTCAATCCGCCATTGGTCGGTCCCGTGCCGAGGTCTTGCCACTGGTCGGTGGGGAAGAAATACTCGAGGGCGGCCTCATGGCGCTGGAATGAATTGGAGGTCTGGTCGCTCATGCGGAACGGGGCCATCAGCGAGGTCGAGTCAAAATTGGTCGTCTGGGCCCCCTCCGTGCTGCCATCCGCGTCCTGGATCACCATGAATCCATGCCAAAAACACCACGTGCAACGCAGGTTGGCGCCGCGCGAAAAGTTATCGACCGTCACGACTCCATTGCCCCAACTGGCTGCGTCCTGGATGCGCAGGGCCCAGTCGCCGGGCGCCTGTTCTTCCAGTGTCGAGTTGTTATTGTACCACCTTGACGTGAATGCCGCGCTCTCGGCATCGCCGCCATAGTCATCGAAATCATCTTGGATGTAGGAATTATCCTGGGCCACGGCCGACGAACTGATGACCATCACAAGGCATGCGATAAAGGTGAAAGTCCATCTTGAACATTGCATTTCTTCTTTCCTCTCTGGGGGAAAATGGTTGCGGGGGCAGTGGATTTCCGCCCTCCCACCAGCCTGATCAAAACCCTTTACGGCTGCGTCGGTACATCACAACCCAAACGATTCTCGTAGGCTGGGCGTTACATTTAAAAGGGACCGCGCTCTGGCTCTCTCACCTCTATTCCATGGGTCATCTTCTTCATCCTGTGAGGTTCGCACTTCGGATGGTATGCTTTGAGCCGAGATTTCGCAAGTCGCCCGACAGCGGGTAGCTCCACGGTCGGCCACTTGGCCTTGATGGTCTGGAACCGGCGGGCCGGTCCCACGTCAAGGGAGTGGATGGTTCGGGGGGATAACCGAAGCCAGCCAAGGGAACTGAATTGCACGCCTTCCTGGACGATACCCCGGTCGGCCCGTGCATCCGGGCGCACAGATTGACGCGGACCGCGTGTAGAACGCCGCCTACGCCGCCCACAATCGATTATCTCTCGATGACCCGATACTCGGTAGGGGTGGGCCGAGAAAACGGATTCAAGGGCGGGGGTCACGGTGTACACACCGCATCCGCTCGAACCCTGGGCCGGGGTCGCAGCCGTCAAGCGGCCCCGGCCCCGTCACGGCCCGATGATTCGCCGGGGTATCGGGCTTCGGTTCCGCTTGCGCCCTGCCCGTGGTTGACGTCTCTGGCGACCTTCCCGCCGATAAAGAAACCCCCGGCCAGGAAAGTCCCGACCGGGGGAGAATGTTGCCAAGAACGGAGCCGGAATCGGGACCGAACGGGGGCGGTATTGGGGTTTCATGAAATCGCGCGAGTCTCACGAAACCCCTAGTTTTATTGGCTTTGGTTGGTGGAGGTATGGGGGCTCGAACCCCAGACCTCTTGACTGCCAGTCAAGCGCTCTCCCAACTGAGCTATACCCCCACCCGACGCTAAAACTAATAACGGCAAAGGGTTGGGGGAGTCAACAGGAAACCGCAAAACTCTCCGTTTCGCCCCCGTTCGGTCCCGATTCCGGCTCCGTTCTTCGCAACATTCCGGCAACATTCTCGCCCCGGTTGAGGACGTCCCTCAGCGGGGCCTTTCTCCGTTCGCCAGAGTTCGGTGGGGCGTCGGCGATGAGGATCGGCGGGGGAACGAGTCTCGATTGTAAAGCTGAGCGGGAAGGGATGGAATCATGGACTTCAAAGCAAGGTGGCTGGTCTTTACGTCGTGGATCGCGCTGATCCTGTTGGGGCGCCAAGTGATCATTATGAAAGCCCGGATTGAGCGGTTGGAGGTCTGGTGCGCCGACCCACGCAAAACGTACATTGAAAACAAATGACTTACACCCTCCCTACCCCTCGAATTGCGAAGGTCGCGATAGCCTTCCCTCATCGTGGCGCGATCGGATTGGGAGAAAATTCGCTTGCCAATGCAGGGTTTCCAAAGACAATGGGGACTGACTGCGCAAAGGTATTCGATTTGCACGAACCTTTTGAGTCTGAGGTGGCAAGGTCATGTCTTTGCAATTCCCGAAGGGGAAGATTGATGGATAGAGCCGCGGTAGCGAGGCGCGTTCATGCGCCGGTCATGGAAAAATTTTCCTTTTGCCTCATCGTAGGGCTTTCTCTCTGGCTGCGCTCCATGCCTGGCGCCGCCATCGAACCGGACGAGGTACTCAAGGAATCGACCTTCGTCCCAATGCGCGACGGCATCAAGCTGGATACGAACATATTCCGCCCACCCAACGCCGCCGAGCCGCTGCCGGTGCTCTTCGCTCGGATTCCCTACTCCCAGGATGGCTTCGAGCCTGAAGCGCGGCGGATGGCCGCGGCGGGTTACGTGGCGATCACGCAGGATTCGCGCGGGCGGTACGGCTCGGAAGGGGTTTACAGCCTCTACTGGGGGGAAGGGCGCGACGGCTTCGACATGGTCAAGTGGATCCGCGAGCAGCCGTGGTGCAACGGCAAGGTCGCGACATGGGGGCCTTCGTATATGGGTTCGGTGCAGTGGCTCACTGCGGCCAACCGGACGCCGCTCGACGCCATGGTCCCCACCGCCTCCGCCGCCTGCTTCTACCAGAACGTCTATCGCGACGGTGCTTACATACTGACGCTCCTCCGGTGGGGGATTGGCGCTTCACTTTACGGCGAGCAGACGAGCCTGGGAGGTTCGCCGAAGTGGAACGAAGAATGGTACATGCATCTGCCGCTCAATAAGTTCGAGGAGCTGATCAACTACAAGGCCCCCGTTCAGCGCGAGATGATCGAGCATAACACCCCCGACGGCTTCTGGAAGGAAGTGGACGCCTCGCTCGATATTCCCACCATGGATATCCCGGTTCTCCACATGGTCGGCTACTACGATTTTCTCTGCCGCGCGACCGTGTATAACTTCCAGATGATGAAGCACAAATCGGCGACCCACCGCTCGCGGGAGAACCAGCAACTGATCATCGGCCCCTGGGATCACGGCACCGGCGGCACGAAGGTCGGCGACGTCGATTTCGGCGAGGTTGCCCGAGTCGACGTCCCCGGCGAGACGCTCGGATGGGTTGATCGTTACCTGAAGGGAATCGGAGCGGGCACGCCCTACCCGACCGTCCGCTACTTCTCGATGGGCGAGAACAAGTGGTATACGGCGACCGACTGGCCTCCCCCCGAGGCGAAAGACACTCCCTATTATCTGCAATCGGGTGGAAAGGCCAACACGCGCGGCGGCGATGGCAAGCTCGGAGTTGAAATGCCGTCTTCGGAGCAGTCGGAGGACACCTTCGTCGCCGATCCCGCCGATCCGGTCCCCGCCGTGCCGGCACAGGGTAAGGCCTACATCGACAGTTTCGGGGCGTTCGATCAGCAGGCGGCTCTCGACCGTCAGGATGTTCTTGTTTACATAACCCCGCCGCTGGAAAAGGGCGTAAGCTTCGCGGGCACACCGTACGCCGAACTGTGGGTCTCAGCCGATACGCCCGATGCCGATTGGGTCGTCAAGCTTCTTGATGTTCATCCCGACGGCTTCGCGCATCCGCTTGCGACAGGAATCCGGCGGGGAAGCGCGCGCGATTCGGATTTGATCCGCGAGCCGCTGGAGCCGGGGAAAATCTATCGGATCAACGTCAATATCGGCCACTGCGCGGCGCGGGTTCAGCCGGGGCATCGCCTTGGCGTGCAGATTCAGGGAAGCCACTTCCCTGTTTACGACCGCAACACGAATACGAGCGAAGGCCCGAGCGGATCGAAGACACTCGTCTCGCACGAAAAAGTCTATCACTCGGCGGCGCGCCCTTCGTGCGTCCACCTGCCGGTGATGTAAGGGGCCGTTCGTGAGCGCGGGTTGATGCGAGCCGTGCTTGACGCGGCGGAAACATGGCAAAAGGGCTGCCCGCGGGTATCCCATGATTTTCTCGGGATGTCGTTGGATGTCACCGAACGTGTCGAACAGGGGCCATGGGTGGGGAGTTGTGGTTGCGAGCCGATGGGCTTCCAATAACCCATCGGCGCGATCGTCGTTCCACGCGGTGATCCATGCGTTGACCGTGACGCGGTGGACGCCGAGCGGCTTGGCGATGTCCGAATGGTAACGGCCCATTATGCATCTATTGTCGCTTTCTTTATGCGCGCCTAATTCGTTCCCGTCCTAAAACCATCTAACCTTAATAATTTCAACATCATACGGCGAATTGTGCGCTTGACTTCTTCCGGCGGGGGGATATCATAAGTCTTGTGATTTAGGTTTCTATACCGACTGATCCGATTTTAAACCGCTCGAAGCTCAGCAATATCGATGCGCTGGTAGTGCGTGCCCAAGACATCGCCACTCGAATGGCCGAGGTATGCCTTGAGCAACCGATCATACACATCCAATCGCCCGCACATCGTGGAAAATCGCCCGCCCCTAGCGCGAAGCATCGTCGGCCCTAGCTGTGGAAGGATGGTGGGCGGGGCGTGGTCGGCTAGGGGACGACCTCGGGCAAGTAGCTACTCTCGCCCGTTGCCCCCGGAGAGAAGCTTAGCCGAAGCAGTCACCGCGTTCAAGCCCGCTCCCTTGTCAAACAGACTTGACGCGGGCTATGCACTTGCTTAGAAAACGAACAGAAGTGACCTCAACAACGTTCGCAAGAGGGGGCCTGTCATGGGCTTGATGGAATGTCCTGAGTGCGGCAACGCTGTCTCTAAGAAGGCTAAAAGTTGCCCCAACTGTGGGTATCCCATTCCAAAAGAGCGTGTCGCGTTTGGTTGTTTTGTTGTCACTCTTATCATTCTTGGCGTTCTTCTTTGCTCATCCCCTTTTAAGAATTGGGACGCTCTCAACCGCGCTGCTGACTCAGGGTTAAAGAACGTTGACGGGCACAAAGGAAAAATACCGCAACTCGGTGAGCGGGCGCGAGAGCTAATTCGGTCAGGACAAGTCCGCGACATGGGCGGCGACGCCCAGCGCGGGACCCAATCCTTGGGCCGTCAGGACTGGCCAGCTGACAGCCCGTTCTCGAAGGCTCAAGTCTGCAAAGCGGGCATCACGGCGGCCATGGGCCGCGATCCGGATTCGATGACCGCTCGTGAGAATGGTTCTATAGTCAGGCTTTCTTACGTGCGACCAAGCGATGGCACGCGGTGGACCTATCGATGCAAGATCGAAGGCCAACGTATCATTTGGGCCTTGGGAAACGGGCGCTGGCGCACACATCCCGAGGATGCTCCACTGATTGTCCGAGTTTCGAGCGATGGGAAGAAGCTCCACGTAGCGCTCTTCGATGGGGATGGATCTGTGACCCGTAAGTCATTCACGGCAGATCAGCTGGATAACTTTAAGGAAGCCAAAGAACGATCCGCTGCCGCCCCGATCCCCGCCCCACGGCCGCTAATAACACCCAAGCCCGTCGTCACTGCCCTGCCGATGATCGATTTGTCTGCCCACGAATCCAAGGACAAGCAAGAGGTCAAGGCCGATAAGGAAATTGGCGAGGCGGTTTCGATCGAGACAAGAGGCGCGCAGGACCTCGGGAGCACTTACCTGGCGATCGTGCGCACCCAGGTCGAGAGCAACTTCCGCCATCCATTCTCGAACACGGGCTTGCAATGCCGCATCGGGTTTAAAATCCTCAAGGACGGCACGATTGATAAGAGCTCGTTCGTTATCAAACAATCGACCAGAAACGCGCGCATGGATCGGTATGCGATCCGCGCGCTGAAAGAGACCGGCAAGGTGCCGCCGCTATATGACGATTACACGAAACCCCACCTGCGTGTTATCATGACGTTTGAGTTCTCTTCGCGTTCAGAACAATAAGGGCGCAATCATGGACATTGAAGCGCTCTCTGATCACGAGGTCAGGCCGGCCCCCTAATAACAGCCGTAAAGAAACCGGTTCGGAAAACTCATTGACTCAACCACCCGCGAGGTCAATCATGCTTCCAGCTTGAAGGAGACGCATCGGTTTGCCCCCAGGCTTTGAGTGAATCCGGCCATCCGGGTTGAGCGTTGGCGAAACCGTCTTCAGGGGCGGACAATGTGCGCGAAATTCTTACTAGACGGGAGACGAAGATGAATTACCACATCATCTGCTTAAACGGAAGCGGCAGACTCACGGTCGCGTT
>CAUZJO010000009.1:0-51309 GCA_963580245.1 Candidatus Sumerlaeia bacterium
CGCATCGCACCCAGGTCGACCGTCGCCCACTGGGGCGGATCGGACTGGGCCGGTTCGAGGAAATCCCGTTGGCGCGCTTTGCCGTCCAGAATGCCGGCGATGTGTTCCCAACCCACGCGCGCTTCATTGTCCAGACCCGGCAACTTGCCCAGCGTCGCCACCGTGCGCTGACGCGGTCCCCGCGACGTGCGAACCGACTCCACCAGGGTCCAGTAATGATACGTCTCGCCATTCTTTTTTCCGTGATGTCGCCTGAGAAACATGAGCGCGGACCCTCCTGGATCGCGCTCAATTTTGACAACGCGAAAGGCCCGTGGCAAGGGGGTGGTCTGCACTACATGGGCATGTCAGAGACGGATTTGAACAAAATCAATCCTCCGTATCGTGCGATCACCCGAAAAATCACCCGACTGAAGCAAGTACTGCGGAAAATGGGTTAGCGTAGCCGTAACGCCGTTTCCAATTGTGGTACTTGCCGGCGGAAAGTTCCAGCCACCCCGGCAGCACCTTGGTCGGGATCTCGGTTGTGGCCGACCAACGGTTGACGAAGTCGACGCCGGACGCGCGAGGATCGGGCCAGTCGGCGTGGGACGCGTGAAGCGTATCGATAGCGTATTCGTGATCGAAACCAGCTTACGTGAATTGCCGGCTTGGTCTGACCAATCGGGTGCTCTCCTTTTGCCGAGTTTCCAATCCGACAACGGGAATCAATCGGCTTGACGAGCGTCCGTCAAAGAGGCGATTTTAAATTCCGATAATAGGCACGTATCGGAACTCAGAAAGGGGGACGGGGCGGATGAGCGAGAAGGGTTTGACGATCTACGATGCGGGCGGCCTTCCGGTCTCGCTGGTCGATGGGAGCGGACTTCAAAATTCACGTCGCGGGCAGGGCGGGGATTTCGCAGGCCCGCATCAGAGTTGGCAGCGAACCTGTTCAGCGGCTGCATGATGAATTGGTTGTCCCGATCGCGATCAAAGCAAAGGGGAGAACGACCAAAGGGGCATGGTATCGCAAATGGCGTCTGGTCTCGATCGATGGCAGCACGCTGGACGTCTCCGACACGGCGCGCAATGAAGCCGCCTTCGGCCGCCCCGGAGCCAGCCGGGGCAACAGTGCCTTCCCGCAAATCCGATTTGTTTCACTTGTGGAGAACGGTACGCATGTGTTGTTCGGCACGCGGCTGGGTGGCTATCGCGAGAGTGAAATCGCGCTGGCCAAAGACGTGATCAGCTCATTGCAAAAGGAGATGTTATACTTGGCCGATCGCAATTTGTTCGGTTTTGGCCTTTGGAAACGGGCCCAAGCGACACAGGCGGACCAATTGTGGCGCGTGAAAAAGAACTTGATCCTTCCCTGCATCAAACGCTTTCGCGATGGTTCGTATCTGAGCAAGGTTTACGCGTCGGATAAAGACCGGCACCATGAGACAAATGGGATTGAAGTACGAGTCATTGAGTACGCTCTGGAAGGCGTGTCCGACGCCGAACCGATTTATCGTCTGATCACGACCCTCTTGGATCCAAAGCAGGCGCCCGCGAAAGAACTCGCCGCGCTGTACCATGATCGATGGGAAATCCAGACCGCGTTCAACGAATTCAAAACGCATCTGCGCGGAGCGAACATTGTGCTACGCAGCAAGCGCCCCGATCTTGTGACACAGGAGTTTTACGGTTTGATGATGGCGCATTTTGCAATACGAGGGCTTATGCACGAAGCGGCCTTGAAGGCCGACATCGATCCGGATCGATTATCATTCGTGCACAGCGTGCGCGTCATCCGGCGAAAGTTGCCCCAGTTCGTCTCTTTTCCCCCCTCGTCAGCGCAAAGTACTGCATGAAGCGGTTCTCGAGGAAATACTGGAAGAACAGGCAGTCTCAAGCCGTGGCCGACGCAACCCACGAGGGATCAAACGAAAAATGAGCAGTTGGCCGATTCGCCCCAAGCATCTCGACGCATCGGTCCGAGAGATGATCCAATACCACCTGAAGGTCCTTAAGTGAGCAGTATTGGGGCTAGGCGAGTGGCAGCAGTGTTTTCCAGGAGGTTTGCAGACGAATGTGTCCTACTCGACCAATGCCTTGAGTTCCGTAATCGCTTGGTGGAGGAGGCGTTGTTTGAGGCGGCGTTGGTCGGACGGCGTAACCTTATCGGAGGCTTGGGCGAAATGGGCGGCGGCGGGGAGGCCGTTGGCGAAGAGGCGGTCAAAGCGTTCGCGTAGGTCTTGGATCATGGGGGCCAGGTCGGGTTTGAGGTGGGCGGCGTGGTATTTCTCGACTTCCTCGGCGACCAGCCGATGGGCGTGCTCGGCGGCGCTTTGGCGGTGTTGGCGGTTCTCTTCGATGATTTCATTAAGTTGATCGCCGTCGAAGAGGTCGACCCAGGGCAGCTCCTCGAGCCGAGGGTCCAGGATGCGCGGGACGGCGGCGTCGACCATGCAGCAACGGGCCGGACGGCCTTCGCGCGCGCGGAGGGCCTCGTAGGTCTCGCGGCGGATGATGAGCTCGGGCGCATACGCGGCGCCCAGGACGAATTCGGCCTGGGGCAAGAGTTGAGGCAACTCGTCGAGGCCATGGGCTTCGGCGGCGAGGTCTTGCGCCACTTCGCGGGCGTTCTCGAGCGTGCGGTTGATAATGCAGAGGCGGCGCGGACCGAGTTCGGAGATCGCGCGCGCAGCGATGCGCCCGATCTTCCCGGCCCCGATCACCACGCAGACCCTCCCCGCCAGCGAGCCCAGCAAACGCTCGGCCTTGAGCACGGCGGCCTTGGCGACGTTCAGCGTCCCCGTGTTCAGTTCGGTTTCGGTTTTGATCCGTTTGCTGGCGTGGAAGACGGCGTCGATGAGGCGCGTGAGCTCGGGGCCGCAGGCGCCCCCGGCGCGGCTGACCTCGACGGCCTGGCGCACCTGCTGCTTGATCTGGTTCTCGCCCAGGATCATCGAGTCTAGCCCGGCGGTGACCGAAAACAGGTGATGGACCGCCCGCCCGCCGTGGTGTTCGTAGATCGGCGGCGACTCATGCGGCGGCGAGACCGCGCGGCCGATCGAGAGGAACTCGGCGCGCAGCTCGCCGGCGAATTGCGGGCGATCTCCGTGGGCGTAAACCTCGGTGCGGTTGCACGTTGAAAGGACCAGCGCCTGATCGGTCAGGCCGCTTTGCACCATGCGCCGGACCATCCGCGAACAGTGCTCGGTCGATAGCGCGTATTGTTCACGTAGCGCAAGGTCGGCGCGCACGTGATTGAGTCCGCAGACGTGCAGGACCGGCCGCGCGCACCGCCGTCCGTCGGCGGCCGCATGGGCTTCGCGAACCAGCTCGCGCAATTGCTCATGGATGGTGGTCGAGGTCTCGAGCATTCAGGCTTCCCTCACCTCCCCGCTTCCGTTTGGGTTTCGATTAGGCTTTGCGCGATCCGTTCGCTGAGCTGTTGCGTCCACTGGACCCGATCGGGGATCGAGACGCCGCCGCGCCAATTGCCGATCAGGTGCAGGCCCCGATGACGACGTTCGGCGGCCTCGAGCTGGCGCTGGCGCTCGCCGTGACGCATGTCGTATTGCGGGATGGCTTGCGGCCAGTGTTCAACGTGCAAGGCGCGGGCCTCGCCGTCCCAACCCAAGACCTTGCGCAAATCGCGACGGACGAGGCCCACGATTTCATCATCGCCGAGATCGGCGGCGGCGGGGTCCAGGTCTCCTCCGATGAAGATCGACAGCGCGGCGCATCCCTCCGGCGCTCGGCCCGGCAGGAAGTTCGAGGGGATGATCGCGCCGAGCATGCGCACGCCCTCGTCGCGCGGGACCAGGTAACCGAATCCCTCCGGCAAGCGGGCTTCGCCGGCGTTGAGGCCGAGGCTGACGGTGACCAGCTTGTTGGTGGGGAACCCGCGCAGGACGGCGGCCGCTTCGCTGTCGAAGTCGCCCAGCAATCGCGCGGCGGCGGGGGCGTCGGTCGTCACGGCGACGTGGCGCGCCGTCCAGACCTCACGCGCGTCCCCCTGGCGCGTCTCGACCTGGTAGCCACCCGAGGCCTCGGAGGGTTCGATCCGCTCGACGAGCGTCCGGTTGTGGTATCGATCGCCGAGCCGCCTCGCCAGCGCCTCGGGAAGTGTGGCGAGTCCCTCGCGGAAGGAGACCAGGTTCTTCCCCTGGCGTCTCGGTGTTCCGGTGGCCGCTGCTTGTCGTCTTTGGCGGCGGGCCTTCCGCATGTGGCGCAGAGATCCTCGGATCAGACTTCCCGCGTCCCGTTCCATTTGCTTCATCACGGGAAAGGCGTGGGCGCTACTGAGCCGCGCGGGGTCGCCCGCCCACAAACCCGAGACCACGGGCGTGATGAGGTTGCGGAGCCACGCCCGCCCCAACCGCCGCTCGACAAAATCGGCGACGGATTCCTCCTCATCGCGAGCCGCGATGAATGGCTCGCGCAGGATCGCGAGCTTCGCCCCCAGCGGCAGGAGCGGGCTGGTCAGGAAGCTCAGCGGCCCGGTCGGGACTTCATGCAGACGGCCGCGCAGCCAGACGTGGCGCTTCTGCTCGCGCATCGGCAGCTTGATCATCTGATCGGTCACGCCGGCCCAGTCGATCAGCTCGGCGAGCGCGGGGCCTTTGTCCAGGAGCGTATTGGGACCCAGCTCGAAGAGGAATCCGTCTTTTCGCAAACCGCGAATGACGCCGCCGGGCAGCTCGGCTTTGTCGATAACGTGGCAATCGATCTCGCGCGCCCGCAGCCATGCGGCCAGCGAAAGCCCCGTGATGCCGCCGCCCAAAATCAGCACGTCGACGCGGCGCCCGTCGGCGGGGGCTGTGGCCGCCGGCCTTCCCGTCGCGAGGTCGGTTTGTGTGTTGAGAGTCACCATCGTCATTCCGCTAAAGCGTCCGCGAGAAAAGAGGTCGTTTGCCTTCCCTCGGTTCCTTTAGATACGCGTCGAAAACCATTGCGATGTTGCGCACGAACAGCCGGCCCAAGAAATTGAGATCAAGCGCGTCGGGGCTGATCGTCAGCAACTCGTCCTCGACCATTGGTTCGAGCCGCTCCAGTTCCGCGGCAAAATATTCGTCGAAGCGGATCCCATGGGCCCGCTCGATGGCGCGTTTGTCGACGTGATCGCGGCACATGAGACGACCGATCACGTCCTGGCGCGCCAGATCGTCGGGGCCAAGCAAGAAGCCGCGTTCGATGGGGAAGCAGCCTTCGCCCAATGGCCCGTCCCAGCGCGGCAGCTTCTTCACGTTTTGGGCGAACAGATTGGTCACGTGACTGATGGCTGAAACCCCCATCCCGATCAGGTCGGCCCCGGCCCGCGTCGTGAAGCCCATGAAGCTGCGCTGCATGGTCCCCTCGTCATAGGCGATCGCCAACTCATCATCGGGCTGCGCGAAATGATCCATGCCGATATAGCGGTAGCCGACGGCCACGAAGCGGTCATGGGCTTCCAGGAAGGTCCGCAACTTGTCCTCGCCCGTTGGAAGCGAGGATGGGTCGATGGCTCGCTGATGGGCCAGTCGTTGCGGCAGGTAGGCGAAGTTGTAAACCGCCAGCCGATCGGGCGCCAACGTCAGGACACGATCGATCGTTTCGGCGAACGTATCGGGCGTCTGGAATGGCAGGCCGTAAACCAGGTCGATGTTGATCCCCTCGAACCCCAACTCGCGGGCCAGCTCGATGATCTCGCGCGTGCGCTCGTAAGTCTGGCGGCGGTTGATGGCGATTTGCGTGCGCTCGTTGAAATCCTGAACGCCCATCGACAAACGATTAAAGCCGAGCTCGGCCAGGGCGCGGAGTTGTTCGTCGCTCGTCCAACTCACGTGGATTTCGAGTGATTGTTCGGCGCCCGGCACCAGGTTGAATCGGCTGCTTACCATCTCGTGGACGCGACGGATTTGATCGACGTTGAGGTAAGTGGGCGTCCCCCCTCCCCAGTGGAACTGAACGAGCGGCCGACCCGAAGCGAGCCTCTCGGCGTAGAGGCGGGCTTCCTTATCAAGAACCTCGATGTAAGGTTCGGATACCTGCTCCATCTTGGGCGAGATGATGACGTTGCATGCGCAAAACGTGCAGTGTTCCCGGCAAAAAGGTAGATGCATATAAATCGACAGCGGACGTTCGGCGTCGCCGGCGGCCAGGCCTTCGAGGTGTTTGTTCAGCACGTCGCCGTCGACCTCGTCCGACCACTCGGGCGCGGTTGGATAGGAGGTGTAACGCGGACCGCTCAGGTCATAGCGACGCAGGAACTCGGGGTCCAGATCGCGCAACCGGCGTGTGTCGTTAATAAGCGCCATATTGTTTCACCGCCTCCACCATCGCTCGCACGCTCGCCACGGGTGTTTTCGGCAGGATGCCGTGTCCCAGATTGAAAACGTGGCCCGGTCCGGCCGGGAAATCCTCGAAACAGGCGCGGACGGCTCGCTCGGTCGCTTCGGGGCCGGCCAGCAGGGCCATCGGGTCCAGGTTGCCCTGCAGGGCGATGCCGGGGCCGATGATCCGACGGGCGCGCGACAGGCTGATGCGCCAGTCAACGCTGATCGCGTCGGGCCCCAGCGCCGCGAGATGTTCCAGATACGGCAGGCAGCCGTTGACGTAGAGGATGACCGGAACGCCCAGCGGCCGGACCTCGTCCAGAATTCTCCGTATATACGGTGCGGAGAACCGGGCGTATTCTTCCTGACCGAGGATCGATCCCCAGGTGTCGAAGATCTGGACGGCGTCGGCCCCGGCTTGAATCTGAATCTTTAGATACTCCGCGGCGATCGGCGTGATGCGTTCGAGCAACGCCTCCAAGAAGGCCGGATCGCGAAACCGCAGCGGCCCGATCCGTGTGAATTGCTTCCCCACGCGCCCCTCGGCCCAGTAGACCGCCAGCGTCCAAGGGGCGCCGATGAATCCGAGGATCGGAACGTCATCGTCGACGCGCCGCCGGACCTCGCGGATCGTCCGCGCCACCGGTTCGTCGGGTTCCACGGCCCGGCCGTGGAGCTTCCGCAACGCATCGGCGGAGCGCGGCGGATTGCGGATGAGCGGGCCGCCGTCATCGAACGTCACGTCCGCGCCCGCGTGTTCGAGCGGGACGAGGATGTCGTTGAAGATGATCACCGCCTCGGTGCCCACGGCATCAAGGGGCTGAATCGAAACCTCCGCCGCCGCTTCCGGGGTCTTGCACAGGTCCAGGAAATCGTATTTCGAGCGCACCTCGTGATACTGGGGCAGATACCGGCCCGCCTGCCGCATGAGCCACGTCGGCACGCGGTCGGCCGGCTCGCCACGGAGCGCGCACATGAGCCGCCGGCGGGGAGTGAAGTCCCCAACGTGGGTCGGGGGGATGGGCTTGATTGTTGTTGCCTCAGCCATGTTCCGGCCAATTTTTGGAAATCATTTGTTGATCCACCAGCCGCGATGCGCACGGTATGGACCATAAAACGTTGTGGATCAGTGATACGCGACAGCCGGACGTCTCACGCCGAACAGGTGGAGCCGTCAGCTTAAGAGACGCGGGTTACTTCGCTCGGAAGACGTGGGTAAACGGCGATCGAGCGGAAACAGCCCGCTCAAATGGGACAGGGCGGCGGCCTGTTGGAGAGAGAGGGGATCGAGAGTCTACGAAGGCGTTGCGAGATTTCTTCGAGGCAGGCCGGGGCCGGGACCGACACGGGCCGATATCGGGCCCGATTCCGCCACACCCGGCAACCGAATCCCAGGGCCAGCAACGCCGCCGCGCCAAGCGTCGGGACGACCATGAGCATCGTCGTCACGCTCATCCCGGATTGAGCGGCGAGGAGCGAACTCTGGGTGACGGGACCGGCGATCATCCCGTGGCCGATCAGCAGCGTGAAGGCGAAGACCCAGGCGCGACGCGGCGCGCTGTCGAAGATCGTGGCGATGCGCCAGACCTTGAGCGTGGCGTAGCCGACCGCGACCAGACACAACCCGGCGCGGACGTAATCCATCAATCCGGTCCACTCGCCCCCGACCATGCGGCGCAGGAACAGCCACGCGTGGAGCACCACAACAACCACCCACAGCACACGGACGAGCCAGGAAATTCTGGCCCAGCGGTGCGGAGAAGGAGGAATTTGGAGAGTTCGGTTTGTCATGGGTCGTCGCGGCGCGTCTCGGAATCTCCCAGATGTGGCCCGGACCTGACTCTATCTGACGAAGAATATACCACCCTTGGGCGGCCTGTGCAAGAAAAAAAAGACTCTCAGGTGTGAAGAGGGTGCGACTCACGGATCCCAGGATGCGCCTCTTAATCGCTCCCGATCTCCGCCGGCAGCGGTCCTTGTGCCGGGCCTTGCAGTTCGGCCCGCACGCGCGGCAGGCTCTTGGGGTATTCGCGTTGGATGAACTCGAGGAGCTTCTCGCGCGCGTGCACGCGCAGATCCCACAGCGCCGAGGAATCGGCGGCGCTCATCAAAGCCCGCAGCTCAAGCGCGCGGTCGGTCGAATCGGTGACCTGCAGGACGTTGACCTTGTGGTCCCAGTGCGGACTGGCCTCGAGGATGCGCGTCAGTTCCTCGCGCACGCGGGCGATCGGGATCGAGTAATCGGTGTAGATAAGAACCGTCCCCAGCAGGTCGGCCGAGACGCGCGTCCAGTTCTGAAACGGCTTTTCGATGAAGAAGTTGATCGGCACGATCAGCCGGCGCAGGTCCCAGATGCGCACGACGACGTACGTCAACGTGATCTCCTCGATCTTGCCCCACTCCCCCTCGACGATCACCACGTCGTCAAGCCGAATCGGCTGGGTCATCGCGATCTGTAGGCCGGCGACGAACGTCGAGATCGAGCGCTGCGCGGCGAAGCCGATGATGATCCCCGCCACGCCCGCCGAGGCGAGCAGGCCTTTGCCGAATTGCGCGATCGACTCGAACGTCATCAGGCCCGAAGCGACCGCGATCAGGACGATGACGACCGTCAGGACCTTCTCGATCACCCCCAACTGGGTGGCGACCTTGCGCGCTTCGAGGTTGTCGCGCGCCTCGATGTCGTATCGTTCGAGCAGGAAGTCGCGCACGGCTCGCAACGCCGAGATGGCCACCCATGCCAGCGCCGCGATCGAGACAAGCTTGAACGGGCGATAGAGCATCGCCGGGAACAGGGCCCGGTCGGCCAGCGGGTCCAGGACGATGGCGACGGCCAGCAAGGGGACGACATAAAGCGATGGCCGGCGAAGCTGGCGCGCCAGCAATCGTGGCAGCGTGCTCTCGGTATATCGCGGCAGTTTATCCAGGGCATGCCAAAGAAAATAGTTGGCGGCCAAACCCACCAAGACCGCCACGAGGATCATGAGGATTGCGTGGAACATGACAGGGACTCCCTTCCCAGGCCCAGATTGACCACGATTATGGCTGAGCGGGGACCTTGACTCAAGGGGCTGATGCCCGCCGTGACCGAATTAGCCGCATGAGACCGGATCAGACGCATGAGAATGCGCCCAAGGTTCAAGCACTGGGGCGTTCCGGCGCTTCGTGTTCCCCCCGCGCCGACTTCGTCTCCATGCCCAATGCAAGGCAAGAACAGAGATAAAGCAGACCCGCCACGATCAGCAGCGCGCGCATGCCGGTCCACAGCGACAACGATTCGAGCAGGCCGCCGACCAGCGCGCCGATCAAATTGGCCCCCAGCGCCTGGCCGCTGAAGCCCGCCCGCGCGAAACTCTTGATGAAAATAATGCCTGCGAAAAAGATGGGAAGACATAGAACCAGCGTGGAGACGACCGCCCTGAGCCAAAAGGTTTCCAAGAAGAAAAACCGAACCGGAATCAAGTAAATCGCCGCGATCGTGACGAACAACCCCGCGTACGCGGCGCCGTAGGGAAAGCGGGGACGCCGTTCCACGATCATATTCGCCCCGATCATCAACAGCAACAGCGCCCCGATCACGAACGCATTGACCAACCAGGTGGTACCGAACAGCAGCGCCATCTTGCTGATCACCTGCACCTGGAGTAGCAGGAACCCGGCCCCCAAGAAGAAGAAGTGCCAGCGGATCGAGCCGACGCCCGCGCCGATCCAACGCAAGCCTCCCATGCTCAGCGCGACCAGCACGACCGAGATAAGCAACACGCTGGTCGGCAAGCCCGGGGCGCGCTGATAGAAGTACGGCCAATCGTCGGTCGTCAGCCGCGCCGGTTCGATTGGGAAATTCCCGTGCTCGTCGACGAACCGGCGTACCTCCGGCTCGCTCAGGGCGGTGTCGATCCGCTCGCGGGAGCCGTCGATGAAAAAGTAACCGATCGTGGAGATCGCGCCCGCCCCGATCAGCTTGACCGGATCGCGCCCGAAAACCTCGTTCATCAGGCCGAGCAAGCGGCCGGCGATCCATGGCTTTTCGGCCTGAAACTTGATGATGAACACCCCGTCGGGCTTCAGCAGCCGGCGCGCCGCCCGCAACGCTTCGATCGTATAGACGTAATTGTCGATCCGTATGTTCGTGTAGTGCGAGGCGTTGGTGTGCGAGTCGAGCAGCGAGAAGACTATCAAATCAAACCGTTCACTCCCGTTCTGCAGATAGCTGCGCGCGTCGTTCACGACACTTTGGACACGTGGATCATCATACGGCCGTTCGAAGTGATACTGCTCGCCCAGATCGAGGATCAGCGGATCGATCTCGACGGCCACCACGCGCCGCGCCCCTCCTCGCAAGGCTCCCGCCACGTCGTTGCCCATCCCGGCGCCCAGGACCAGGACCGATGGGGGGTTCGGATAGAACACGAACGGGAGGTTGTAGGCGTTGAAGCGGGCCGGCTCATCGCCGAAGACCTCGGGGTGCTTCTCGATGAACCCGGGCGAGAGGTCGATGATCTGCTGATACCAGGTGTTGTTGGTGAGCAGGTTGTAGCTGAACAACTCGGCCTCGGGCCCGTCGGGACGGTATTCGAACAACATCAATTTCTGGTATGGCGACCAGTATTCGCGAATGCTATCGGGAAGCGGTTTGGCATGCATCGCCACGGCCAGACCGAAACAAACCAGACAGCCCCAGCGCAACGCGGGTCCGCGCCACAACACGATGATCATCAGAAGACCTCCAACCGCGAACCAGACGGCCGGCGGCTGCGACCAGAAACAAAGCAGCGTGTAGAACAGGATGCCGACCAAGCTGCCCAAGATATTGATCGTGTAGCCCCTGATCCCGTTGGGCGCCTGCTCGAGCATCCACCCGACCAGTTGACCGACCGGCACGAACGCCACCGAGAGCAGCGTGAAGAGATAGACGATAAAGACGATCGCCGCGCCCAGCCGGAGGAAAGATTTCGGCGACAGGGGCAGACTCGGCACCCCCCACACGTGCACTTCGGATGTCTCGCCGAGGAACTGGGGCAACCGGTCGTGCAGGTCGCGAAGCGGAGCGCAGTTAAGCTTGACGAATAGCGCCAGGAAGACCAGCGGCAGCAGCATGGCCAACAGGTTGACGCGCCGCCGGCAGAGATAACAACCCAGCCCGAACCCAAGGTAACACGCGATCAGGACGAAGTTTTTGAGGTAGGCGAAGATGCGGATTTCGGACGAGATCCAGCGTATGACGAGCAACTCAAGGAACAGCCCCGCCACGCTGATGATGAAGAGCTGCCGATACGAGAAGCCCCCCACTTGCTCCGGCGTGAAACAGAGGCGAGTCCACCAGGGCGGTTTCTTGCGCGTCACCGCGTGTTCGGCCGCGGGTCGATAGAGCCCGACCAGAAACAACGCCAGCCCTCCGCCGACGGCCGAGACGATCAGGTAAGTGAGTGCCAATGGGCTCAATGGGCCGCGTATCCTTCAAAGATGGGTGTGAATCCGGCTGGGACGCGCCGCGAGCGTGACCCCAACCGACATGAGATCGCCGGAGAAGTCGCTAGAGCTTAGGTGTGGACGCGGCAAGGGTCAAGGCCACCGGATGGGAGCAGTATGCGGCGTGTGATTCAGACTTGGGAGTCAGTGCCGTCTTGGTGTGGCTTCTCCGGCCTCGTTGACAGTCGACTCTCGTGCTCGTGCTCGTAATCGGTCTTTTTTCACGCCACTACCGAGGGGGGACGCAGTCATGGGTCCGATTACGAACACGAGCACGAACGGACACTTTGCATCGAAGCGCTGTTTACTTCTAAATCTGAATCACACCCTTGTGCGCCACAAGCGTCCGGACTGACACCGCGTTCAGGTCATTCTAGTACCGCCAAAGTTTCGGCCAGGGGCGCAATCCACATCGCGGGGACCTGACGGGGGGCGGCGCCTCGGATCCACCACGTGCGCGCGCGCATCGCCCGCAGGAACCGGCCGTAAATCTCCCGTTGCGAGTCCGGGAGGGGGTCGGTCGAGAATTCGGCCTGGCCCCAGTAAAATTGGCTCAGTCCCGCCCGGTCGTCTTCGGCCAGCAGTTGCGCGAGGGTCGGGTCGCCGAGCAGGCGCGGGGGCGTGTGCATGCCGAGGATGCGGGCCTGCTCGAACTCGTTGACGAGCAGGTGCGTGGTGCCCGCGGCGACCAGACGGCGGCGCAGGTCTTCGGCGTCGGTCGCCGCGGCCGCGTGGACCCGGATCGGATTCTCGTCGAAGACCGAGCCCAGGTCGATCGGGTGGCGGAAAGGATAACGGCGCGCCTCGTTGACCGCCAGGAGCCGCGAACCGGGCGGCAAGCGATTGGCGCGGGCGAACAGCTCCGCCGTCAGACCCAGCGCCTCGCGTTCGAACGCATACCGATTTTGCGCCCCGGCGGCGTGGCGAACCATGCCGAATTCGACGACGCCGAGGGCCTCCAGCGGCGCCTTTAACGCCACAACGAGGACGAGCGACACGGTGACGACAACCGGCAAGACAGCGCCCCACGCGGACGATCCCTTGCGCCTGATGATCAGAACCGCCCCATGCAGGGCGAGGGCCAGCATGACGGCGCTGATCGCCAACGTAGGCGTTAGAAACCGATCGGCGCCATGCCGCAACTGACCCCACAACAACACGCCCGGTGCCATACCAACCAACAGCCACCCGACCAGCCACGGGCGCCAGGTTAGCCAGGCACTCGGGTTCGCCGCTGATCCCTCGGCCCCCCCTCGCCCATGCCTGGCGGCCCACGCCCATCCAATCAGGCCCGTCGCCGCGACGATCGCCAGGGTGATAATCGGCAATCCCGGCAATCCCCAACACAGCCTTGAAATGAGGTTTTTCCAATACTCGGCGCCCAACGGTGACAGCGGGATATGTGTCTGGATCAAGAAATCCAGGCGTTGCGGCGGCCAGGCTTCGGTTGGGAAAGCCCCGGCCATGAACGGCGCGAAAGGATTGCCCGCGACCATGCCCAGCCAGAGGAGCCAAGGCAGCAGGGTCGCCAGGGCGGTCGCGCAGAAGACCGAGATCGTGGTCAGCCCACTCGCAACGAACCGCCGCGGTCCCCGGCCACTTGCATTCCGCCTGACGGCCAGAGCCAGGACCAGCAATCCAAGGGCGGGCGCCACGGTCCCGGCGTTCGTCCACTTGGCGCCGATGGCCCCGCCCGCCAGGATCCCCGCCAAAGCAGCGGTTCTCCACGGTCGGTCCCTGGCGCCCCGTCGCACGCAAATCCAAACGCCGGTCAGCGCGAACAGCGCGCCGGTCCAATCGGTGAAACAATCGAGTTGGAGGCCGAAGGGGATGGGATGGGTCAACACGACCAGCCAGAGCCAAGGCCGCCAAGCCGCCGGCAGCCTGAGCGCATGCGCCAGCCGAGCAAAGACCAGCGTGGCGGCGACGAACAGCGACCAATGGACCACGCCGGGCCCGTAGCCCCACGCCCCGCCCTCGATCACGGCCGCCAGCGTGTACAACATCTCGGCGCCAAGCGGCTGGGCGGTGTAGAAAATATGAGGGACTGGCCGGACGCGCCCAAGTTCAAAGATATGCGGCACGATCCCCAGGTGGTATTCGAGCACGTCGTAACTAATCGGAGGCGAAAACGCGGGCCCGAGCATGAGCAGCAGCCACAACGCCACAGCGGCCCAGCCGACCAGAGCGAATGAGATCGGGTTTCGGGTTTCGACGCGCCATGGCCGCTTTGGCGCGTCGGAGACTGGACCCTGAACCCTTATTTCCCTAATCCACGACCCCACCAAAATCAACCACCCGACCGCCCCCGCGGCGCGCCAGGGGAATTTGAGCAGAAGGCCATCGAGTTGACCGATGATGAGGACGGCGAGGGCGGTGAGGACGAGACCGGCGACGGCCCTCAGGAGCCAGCGATCGGGCAAGGACCAGCCTTTGAGCCTCGGGAGCAAGGCCGCGCCCAGGAGCAGCGCGACACCCATCACCCCCAGCCCGCCGGCCCAGGCCCGCCATTGAAGAAGCGGGGCAAGCTCAGCCGCCGCCATGCGTGATCAATCCTTCCCGGCGGCGACGAGTTCTTCGGATGTCTGGTCGTACATCCCCTCCCAGCGGTATTTCTTGTGCAGGTCATGGAAGGGGAGTTGCTTTCCCTTGGTCGCGGTGAGCTTGCGCAATGCCCGCGCCAGGTCTTCAACGGCCCAGCGAACGTCTTCGGAGATAAGGACCTGACCGCGAAACGGGCGCAAATTGAAGCCAAGCATCGAGGGGCCGCCCGGATGAATGCGCGCGTCGGCGAAGGACAGCACCTCGCGCCCGCTCGCCGTCTCGATGATCCGGCCTTCCCATTGCATCCGCGTGGCCCCCGCGCCGAAGCCGATCACGAATCGCATCCAGCCCGTCCCCTCGTCCCACTCGGTCATGGCCACCTCGCAGACGTAATCGGGTTCTTCAATGGGGTTGGGGTCTCCGGGGGCGCAGACGTCCAAGAAGACGGCCGATTGCCACAGCACGTCGGCGAGGTAGTCTTCAAAATCGACCTCCCAGGTGTGCCAGTACTCCCCCCAATCCTCGGGCCGATGCATCTTGGCGTTGACGGCCTGAACCGTATCGAGGGGATTGAGGACTTCGACGGCGAGCAATTTGCCCTTCATGCGCGCGACGTCAGGCGCGACCGATAGCTCGTCGAAGCGGTAATCTCCCTCCCAATGCTCCCCTTCAGGTTGGACCCAGTGGCGATGATGCACCCGCCCGCAGGCGCAACAGATCAGCGCCAACGCCAAGCCGACCGCCCACGCTTGCGCGCGAGCGGCGCGGATCGCCATTCGGTGTGTGATAGGAGGGGATAACGCCATGGGTCGAATCGCTCAAGATTTTTCGCACCTGCCTGCCCGAATGTAAAGGACCGCGAGCGACGAGGGGACCAAAAAACAAAGTCGCCGGACGAAGTCGCCCGGCGAACGGAAACAGTGGCATCCCGTTGATTTGTCAGTGAGATCGCTTCATCGCCGGCCGCCACGTCCGTCACGGCCACCGAAGCCTCCCGAGCGCCCCCCTTGACCGCGGCCGCCCGACCCGCGACTAACGGACCGGCCACCCGAACCACGGCTGCCCGACCCACGACTGACGGACCGCCCGTCGTGGCCCGAGCGAGATGATTTCACCGACCTCTTCGGGCCGCCGCCCGAACGCGAGGAAGGCCGCCAACGCTGTTTCCCTCCGTGCGAACTCTTGCGACCGGAAACGGCGTGACCGCCCCCCTGGTGCCCGCGACTGGACCCGCGAACGTCATGACGGGAATTTCGCCCCTTCTGATGCTTGCCACGGGCACTGCGCTGCTTGACATAATGACGGTCACGTTGATCCGAGCGCTGGATGCCGTAACGACGTTGGTCCTGGCCTGATTGTCGCTCGCCATACTGACGGGCGCCTCGATGGGAATCATGGGCGCGATAACGCGGTTTGGCGCGGTACGACCCCTCTTTCCGATGGGGTTGTCCGTAGTCGAGCCTGCCACCCTCCCCAAAATAGGCCTTATCACGATTGCGGCGGTGATTGCCGCCGCGACCGTCCCGGTACCTGTGATCATCATTTCTAATACGGTGATCACGTCCCCCGCGACGAGGCCTATCATCACGATGATCGTAACTCTTCTTGCGATGCCTGTCTTGACCGCGAGAATACGCGTGATCGCGGCGTGAATAGTCGTGACGGCGCCCGTCCTGATGCCCGTAATGATTGTATCGGCGGGACTTGTAGGAGTGGCGACCGTATGAGTCGTGGGGATAGCCGTAACTCCGATAATGGCCGGAATGTCGCCCCCGGCCATACCGGTAGGAATGTGGGTAATAGCCGTAGGAGCCGGAATAGTACGGGTAACCATATCGAGAATAGCTGGGATAATAATAGCTCGGGCCGTAATAGTAACCGCCGTAGCTGACATAAGGATAGCCGTATCCATATGAAATGTCGGCGTAATGGCCCCCGCCGTGGCCGTACCCGCCCGATGAATAGCCAAGACTGAAGCTGTAGGAGCCGGCCTGGGCCGATCCGCAGCCGGTGCAGGCCAGGCCCGCCAGCACTGAAACCGTGAATATCCACCGCATCATCATACCCTCCTTGCCCGAATTCGAGGTTTCGCGAGATTTTCTCAATCGCAGGTCAGTATAGCGCGACTCGGCGGGCGTGGCAACAACAATCGTATGTATACGTATTATTTTTTCGGGGGGGGCCGCGGGGCCTCCGGGAGTCGATTGGGTGAGCTGGTCGAGCAACCGCCGCCAATCTCGGCGGACGACGGGCCACTCCGGTGTTTTTCTGCCGCGAACTCGGCCCGGCCAGGGTCTATTGAGGCAGCTTGGGGCGCGTTTCACGGGTTCGGGAGAATGGCCTTCCAAGAATTTAGCAATTTGAAGCGTCATTGATTGAAATTAATCGGGTTACGTTATTCGGAGAACCTTGCTCGGCGCCACGGCGCGGTTTATCGCGGCGTCTGCGACGGTCAAATTTCATCCGGCGCCTAAAGTCAATAATATCAATGATATGGATCAAAACCGTGGCGATATTTGGACATGCCATCTTGCGGATCTGGGGGGATGCGCCCGACGGTTTGAACAATGCGCTTGACACCTCGTGACCTGATTAGAATCTATGATTCGGTCATCAGATCCCTCGTCGGGAGGAATACCGTGGACTTCGTGAAACCTAGGCGTCTCCGCGTTCTTGGATGGCGGGCACTGGGTGTCACCTCTAATCATGAGACAGGTCGTTGAGCATTCTGGAAATAGGATTTTAGGAGAGAGAAAGGGGATTGTTCCATGTGTTCAACCGAGCTTTTCGCCATTGTTCATCGTTTGAGGGATGCCTCATGGTTGAGGGCGGTCACGGGCTTGATGCTGATCCTCGCCGCCGCCGGTGCCGGGGCGGGGGTGGACGGTGCCGCAGCCGGGGCTGAAGAACCCAAACTGCTGGCCGAGATCTATGACGGCGACGGGACGTTCAGCGGACTCGACGGGGCTGTCTCGGTCTTCGTTTCGGGGACGACGTCACCGGTGACGATTCGTTGACGATCATCGACGTGGGTGACCCGATGAACCCGACACTGCTGACCGAGGTCTTCGACGGCGACGGCTCGTTCAGCCGGTTGGCTGGAACCTTCTCGGTCTTTGTCTCGGGGATAACGGCCTACGTCGCTTCCCGTTTCGACGATTCGCTGACGCTGATCGACGTGAGCGACCCGATGAACCCAGTGCTGCTGGCCGAGGTTTACGACGGAGACGGAACGTTCAGCCGCCTTGACGCGGCCCGCTCGGTCGTCGTTTCGGGGACGACGGCCTACGTCGCCGCGAGCGTCGACGATTCGCTCACGCTCATCGACGTTGGGGGGCCACCGCCAGACCCCGAGGACGAACTCGAAATCGACTGGGCCGATCGGGATCGGGCACATCCTTGGCGGTTTACGCAGCATTTGGTTGAGTTTGGGACGGTGAACTCGCGGTTTGCGAATGGGTTGTGTCTGGGCGTGCCCGAGGCCGGATTTAATGATGGGGAGTGGTTCAGTCCGATCGGGCGCGCGGGGGGGGGATTGATTTGGTAGACAACAACGCGTATCGTTGCCGTTTCGATTTCACGTCGGATCAAAACGTCGCTGGCAAGAACCCGCTGGTCAGCATCAACTTGGACAACATCGATTCGGACGACCCGTTCGGCGCGGCCAATTAATATTTATGCGAGTCATTTTTTATTGATAATATGGGATGTTCCAACGCGCCGCGCGCCGCTACGTTCGCCCGATCGAGCCACTTGGTTTGGTTCGTGCCGCCGCCGGTCACGACCGACCAGTGGCGCGATCCCGACACCGGCGCCTTCACCGCCGCCAACGACCCGATCAACGACATGCGCATCCGTTATCGCGTTTTCGACGTCGATGGCGGCGGTTGGTTGGCGAGCAACGACAACGGCGAAGTGCGCCTCGGCTTCATCGACATCGACCATCTTAACCTGGACAACATGGTTGTTTAGGAGACGGCCTACGACGTGCAAGAGATCAGCGACGGCCTGGTCGATACGGTCGGCGGTTCGCACATCGTGCAGGGGTTATCGAACAACCTGTTCACGAATGTCGAGTTCGCCAACGGCAACGTGACCGTCACGCCAAAGCTGGCCGAGGCGAACGGCGCGCAGCTCGGTTGGAAGAATGAGCTGATCATCTCCCACCCGGGCACGTTCGACCCGAGCCGCTTGCCGCTGGTTGATCTGTCGCAACTTTATCCGCTCACCTGGGAGGACGACACGTTGTATGAAGTGACCGTCGAGCTGAGCGCCCCCGACGAAATCGCCGAGACCAACCCGCCCGACCTGATCCGCCTGGGCATGGACCCGCCGATCCAAGAAGTGATCGCGCTGGGCATCATCACGCCGAGCCTCGCGCGCGCCGGCACGCCCAAACAAGGCGCCCCGCAGACCTACCGCGCCTTCGTCCACGGCAACAGCCGCACGCTCGCGACGCTCGAGAACTTCGACCGCCTACGCCCGCGTATGGACGTCATCGTGCACGAAGACCTGATCTTCAACACCAACCCGGCCAACCTGGGGGGAATCACGCTCCATAACATGACTGTTCGCAAGGTGAGGTTCTAATTGTTGCGTGGTGTTCTAATCGACAAGATCAAAAAGGTCTTCGCCGGGCGGCAGGACGGCCACGCGCCACGGTCCGCCGGCCGACCGGATTCGGATCACTTCGTTGGCTTTGACCTGATCGGGGCGGGTGATGATGCGGTCGCGGCGGCCGTGGGTGGCAATGCTGTAGCCGCGTCGCAGAACGGCGTGGGGGCCGACCGCCTCCAGTCGCTCGCTCAGGTTTCGCAGACGCCAGCCCTGGCGACGTCGATGTCCGGTCATGGCGAGCGACAGGCGTTTGCAAAGTTGATCGAGGTGGCCGCGCGACGATGCTAGTTTTGCATTCCACCTCGCCGGGCCGAGCACTTGCAGCAGCGCTTGCGACTGCGCCAGCCGGCCTCGCGCGAGTTCCAAACGCCGCGCCGGATTGACCCCAGGCAGGCGACCGGCCGCCTCGCCCAGGCCCTGACGTTTCCGTTCAAGCAGGTATCGGATCGAGCGATCGAGGCCTGCCTGCAAGTCGTCGAGGCGTTGCATGGCCGATTGGATTCGCTCGTGGGGTTTTCGCAGGCCCCAGGAGTGAATGCAGCGTTGAAACCGCACGCGCCGTTCGTTCAGCGCGAACTGCATTGAACGCGCCAGGCGTCGCTTCAAACCGTCCACCTGTTCTTCCACCTCGCCGTAGTGGGCGCTCACAAGTTCGGCGGCGGCCGAGGGCGTCGGTGCCCGCAGGTCGGCGGCGTAATCGGCCAGCGTGGTGTCGGTTTCATGTCCGACCGCCGAGATGACGGGAACCGGACACGCGGCGATGGCGCGCACCACCCGCTCATCATTGAAGGCCCACAGGTCCTCCAACGAGCCACCGCCCCGGCCGACGATGAGCACTTCGGCCCGGCCATGAAGCTGGAGCCGTTCGATGGCGCGGACGATCTCGCCGGGCGCTTGCTCGCCCTGGACCGCCGCCGGCGATAGGTAAATGTTTAGCCCACGGGCTCGGCGCGCGAGCACGTTGAGCATGTCGCGCAGGGCCGCCCCGGTCGGCGAAGTCACCAGCCCAATGCGCCGCGGCAGGCGCGGGATGGGGCGCCTGCGTTTCGCATCGAACAGACCCTGCGCCGTCAGTTTCTCTTTTAGTTCCAAGAATAGGCGCATCAATTCGCCCAGGCCCGCCTGTTGGAACGACTCAACGATAATCTGATATTCGCTGCGCGTCGTGTACGCCGTCACGCGGCCTTGGACCTCTAGTTGCACGCCGTTGGCCGGTTGAAGCCGTTGACGCCACAAGGTCGAACGAAAGCAGACGGCATTGATGGCCGCGCCGCCCTCTTTGAGGACGAAATAACAATGGCCCGAAGAGGGAACCCTGACGTTGGAGACCTCGCCCTCCACCCGCACCTCGCCGATCTCGGCCTCGAGCAGGTGCTGAATCCGCCACGCCAGTTCGCTGACGCCGATGGGCCGCTCGCGTTGCTGGTCGCTCAGGGATTTCTTTACGCGCAGGGCCATCGCTCATTTAGCCCATTCGTCGGTCGGGGTCGACGGCATTTTCTCGGGGGATCATCAGCGCAGCACGGTCCAGTGTTCCTTGGGTTCGATCTCTTTGTTCATGCCCAGGTATTTCCGAAAGAGCGGATTCTCGGCGAAGTGGCCGGCCATATGCCGCGGCGCGACCTCCATCAATTTACGACAAACAATCGCCGACTGTTTGGGCAGCTCCAATTCTTCGCACATGGCCAACACTTCCATGTAGGCACCGAATTTAAAGGCCGAGTCACTCATCCCGGCGTACTGATAACTCAGTAATGCGTTGTCGATCAGCCGGCGGTCCTCTTCCTTAGCCTCCAGCATCCGGCCGTGAAAATACTCGGCGAGCGCGAAGTAGAGATATGGAACCAACGCATTCGCCCCGTGTTCCTTGATCAGACCTTGGACCTTCTGGTCGTCCCAGCCTTGCGGCAATCGCTTGAGGTGCAACGGAACGAAACCCTTCACGTCCCGGATCGTGTCAATCAGCGGCGCAAGATTGGGCTCCGGTTCGGTGATCTCCAAAACGAACGTCGGGAAGCGGATGATCCTGTCGGAAATGGACGCTTCGGGCACGCTGATCCGAAGCGTCATCTCGATGGTGTACTCTCCGGGCTCCGGAAACGCCAGGCCCGACGGGGTGTCATTGTCCCCCCATATCAGGAACGGATGCTCGATTTCTTCGAGCGGGTAGACAAAGAATTCCTGGGGGGCATAGAAGCCGACCTGCAGCGGGCCCCGGTAGCGGCGCTTGCGTTGACCTTCGGGTCGGATCTCGACCGTCAGATGCGAACGCGGGATGAAGTTGGTCGAGACCGAGATGGGGAACCTCGTATGGTTACTAACCACCAAGGGGGCCACCACGGGCTCCCCCACATAATATCGGCTCTTCATCTGACCGAATTGGACGCTGCACTTCACGAAGTCCGACAGATTGAAATCATGCTTTTCATACTCGCGTTTGGCCCTGAAACGATCCATGTCGACGTCTTCGGAGTCCAACTGCGCGGGTACGGATGGCGCAAAGAGCGCAAAAAGCGCCACGATCAGGATGATTTGTCCGGCTCCAGCCATCGCTTCTCCAATTTCAGTTTTCATGGGGGTCCGATTCCACCTGTTCAAACAAACCCGATCGGCCTTGCGCTCGAAGGTCCGACGGCTTTGACTCCCGGCGGGGCCAGTTTGTTCCATTTTCGTTCATTCCGCTTGGTTCGCTTCTTGAGATGTAGAGTCCGTGGGCCGCGCCGGGGCGTCCTCGGCCGGTCCGGAACGGGAATGATTCAAACTGAGCTCATAAACTCCCGCCCGCCCCGCGCCGGCCTCACTGACCCGCCGGACCGAGAACGCCACGCGGTCGGTGGTATCCAGACGCAGTTTCGCGCCGCCATACGCGTCCAATTGCGCCACCGTCATCGTGAGCAATTCCGAGCCGCGCCACAGTTCAATCTGCATCTTCCGCCATTGGTCGGGAGAGCGGTTGGGTTCACTCATGAGGCGCAATGATACCCACAAGTCGCTCTGGGTGCTTGGGACAATCAGCAAACGCAGGTTGGAGAGTTCGAGCCGCGCCTTCCAATAATACGCGTCGGTTCCGCCGGGCGTGGGGTTGCGCTCGAACGTCTGCGGGTAGAGTAATAAATTGCGTCCAGTCAATGCAAACCCGACCGAGGGATCATCAATCAAGCCATGGATGGCCTTGTAGAGGGCGACCTGTTCAAATTCGATCGTCCGCGTTTGCTCGCTCATTTTACCCAGCGAGGATTCATCGACCCCCAAGCCCGCGTAGCTCGTGATGTTTTTCAAGGCTTGCCGCGGCGTCATCCCCCCGCTATACATCGACAATGGCATCATCAGCTTGACCCTTGGGTCCAGGCCCTGGACCAGCACCTGGACGGCGTTCGAACCGCTCAGACCGGCCAGTTCCAGTTCGATATGGCTTTGCGACAACTCGTGGGCGGAGAAGACCAGCACCAAGCTCGCCCACACGATCACCAGCCCCACCAGCGTGCGAAACGTCGAGTCGGGTCTGACGCGTTTTCTCGGGGAGCCGAGGATCGGTGCCAGCTTCGGGGCGAGGGGGGCCGCCTCGATCGCCGCCTCTGGCCGATCCCCCTGCGCAGGCTCGGTCGCTTCCTCGGTTTGAGGGTGGGCCCTGGTTCTTCCGCGCCGCGCCAATCACTCTTCTCCCTCGTTTTGGGATGCCTGCCGCCGACGTTTCCAATACTGGAGGACGGCGTGTTCCTGGCTATAAACCTCGAGCGAGCCCGGTCGCAATTGGCGCACGGCTTCAATCGCCCCGGCCGGCTCCATCCCCTGGTGGACCAGAAAACAGGCCAGAATCGTACCGGTCCGGCCCAGGCCTGCTTGGCAGTGGATCAACGCCCCGTTCCCCAGATCGACCTGGTCGCCCAGAAACCCGACCGCTTGGTCGATCTGGTCCTGCGTGGGGGCGGCGAAGTCCTCAATGGGCAAATGGAGGTAATCGAACTCGAAATTGCGAACGACCCCTAAATCCAGCGCAGACTCGGACAAACTGAGGATCGAGTGTATCCCCTTGCCGCGCAGGCTGCCGAGCGCGGACCCCAGGGTCTCGCCCTGGCCCGGGTGGCCCGATCCGGCCACCTTATCCTCCCACACGAAACAGAAGTTTGGAGGCAATCCCATGGTTCAAAGCTTTCCGCGTATCCACTTCACGGCCACCGGAGCAACATCCGTCCAGTATGACTTAGTCCTCGGATGCTTCTCAAAAGGTTTTTGCCGCATGTCCGTGTCCGTTCGGCCCGTTGGGAATCCATCCGGGGTGGGGGCGGCTCAAGCCTGGCGTAGCTTGCCGCCGGCGCTACGAACGCGGACTTTTTGACCCGGGCTGTGGCGCCAACGCTCATGAATCCACACCCACTGGGCCGGTGCCTTCCGAATCTGCTCCTCCAGCACCTTGGTGTAGAGTTGGGTGATTCGCCGGATTTCACTCTCCTGATCGGCCGCGGGGTCCGCATGGATCGGCGCGTGAATGCGGTAGTGATGCCGGCGAGGGTCGTCCTCGCGGCGCAGCATCGTCATGGGAATGATCGGCACCCCCATCCTGTGTGCCAGGTGAGCGGGCCCGGCCGGCGTGTAGGCGGGTTTGCCGAAAAAATCGACGAACACCCCCCGCCCGCGGGTGGAATCCTGGTCGGCAAGCATAGCCAACAGACCCCCGCGCCGAAGATGGCGCACCATCCCGATCAGCGCCGTCTTATGTGAAATGATCGTGTGGCCGCTTTGTTCGCGCATCCGCTTGAGCCAGTGGTCCAGTTGCGCATTGCGGGTCTCGGCCATGACCGCCGCCAGCGATTGGCCGGTATGAATCCGCAGCGCCAATAGCATCAGTTCCCAATTCCCCAAGTGACCCGTCACCAAGATGGCCCCTTTTCCCTCGCCCAGAGCTTCAAGGAACAGATCGCTCCCCTCGATGGTCACCCGCTCGCGGACGGTCCACTCGTCCCAACTTCGCGAGTGAAGCCATTCCAGACCGTTCATGGCCAGCGACTGGTACATCCCGCGACTGAGGATGGTCACCGACCGTGCGTCTTGGGCGACGCCGGCCTCCTGCATTTGCCGCTCCGCGAGCCGCCTTTTCTGGCCGCCAAATAACCATGCCAGTCGCCCCAATCCGCGGCCCAACCACGGAACCATTCCATGAGGCAAAAGACCGATCACCAGCCGGCAGACCTCCAGCACCGGATACGTGAGTCGGTAGCGAAGTGGCCGGGTCCACCTCATCAACGCGCGTGAGAAGGGCTTGGCGCGCCCCTCGGCCATGGATTCGTTTTTCCCCTTCATCCGGGCTAGGGAAGGTCCATCAGGTATTGAAGTCTAGGGGTGCGGGCACGGGGGAGGATTTGGTCGACGCGGCTCATCAGCAAATCACGCAGGGTCAGTTTCCTCTCGGGTTCATATATCTCGGGTCGGCCCTCGATGTGAACCACTCGGGCCAGCGCGTCAAGCGTGTCTTTGAGCGTCCCGAGATTGTCCACCATCCCCAGTTTAAGCGCCTGTTTGCCGCTGTAGACGCGGCCATCGGCCAGTTGGCGCAGGAACGCCTCGGCGGTCGCCTCCTCCGGTTTGTCCAGATGGAAATCCTTCCATTCGGCGGGATCGAATTGATCGCAGGCCCCCTGCAACGGCTCGCGACGGAACCGCAAGATGTCCTCCAGAAACTGCTCGTAGGCATCCTGAATCAGGAACTGGAAGACGTCCCGTTCGTCATCCTTCATCGGCCGCATGATGTCGCCCGCGTCCTTGAATCGCCCACTCTTGATCACCTCATTGTCCAGCCCCAGTCTGCGAGCCGCTTCCCCGATTTCGTACTTGGAGAAGATGACGCCAATCGACCCGGTCAGGGTTCCCCTGAGCGAGTAGATCTGATCGGCCGCCGCCGCGACGTAATAGCCGCCCGAAGCGGCGACGTCGCCCATCGACACGTAGACGGGTTTCTTCCACTGCTCCCGAATGTTGACGATGGTCTCGTAGATTTCCTGGGACGAGCCAACCGCCCCACCCGGCGAGTCAATCCGAATGACGATCCCGCGGATCGGGTTGCTCTCCGCCATCTCATGGAGCGACTTGATCCAGAAATCCATCTCATCCCCCGGCATCATGAGGCCTCCGATCCGCAGCAGACCCAGCCGCGCGCCAAAACCGATCCGCCCGCCGCCGCTGCCCGCCGGCGACAGAAACAAGTTGATCAGGAAAAGCAAGGTGACAAGCCCACCGCCCACGACGGTGAAAACGACCAGCAGGATCAACCAGATTCTGCGTTTCTTTTTCGGTGGCGGGCCGCCGTAGGCGTAGCGCGGCGGCGGCGCGAACGGATCATGCCACGACTCCCCCGGTGGAGGCACCCCATGGGGTGGGGGTGGAAGGGGCGGCGGTTGTGGATTCTGATCGGCCATCTCTTGAATGCCTAATGCCTAATGCCTAATGGACTAAACGCCTCTTAACGCGTCTTCTGATCCCCGGCGGCGCCTCGTCGTTCACCGAACGATGCCGCGCCCCATGTTATCCGCATACCGCTCGAAATCCCACGGTTATTTCGATCACGGGATTCGTGACCCCGAGGTCTATTGTTCACCGCCGCCCCAGCGGATGGCCTGATAGGGCGTTTGCAATCCCAGCCGATCCAGGATCTTTTGCACCACGTAGCGCACCAGGTCCTCGATCGTTCGTGGGTGATGGTAGAAAGCCGGATTGGTCGGCAGGATGACGGCCCCCGCTTCGGCCAGCTTCACCATGTTGCGCAGGTGGATCAGGGAATGAGGCGTCTCGCGCGGTGCCAGCACGAGCCGGCGGCCCTCTTTGAGCGCGACGTCGGCGGCGCGGGTCAGCAGGTTATCGGCCATGCCCGTCGCCAGCGCCCCCAGCGTCTTGACCGAACAGGGGCAGACGATCATCGCGGCGAAGGGGAAAGTGCCGCTGGCCGGCCCGGCGCCGATGTCGCCGTGGGGATGATTAACCAACCTGGCGGCCTGCTCCTGACTGAGACTGAGGAACGAGGAAGCCTCGAACGGCGACAGCTTGGGCCGCACTCCCATTTCCTGGGCCAGCACCCTCACGCCCGCCGGCGTCATGATCAGGTGAACCTCGTGGTCGGGATGGGTCAGGAGAGCTTCAATCAGCCGAACGCCGTAAATCGAGCCGCTCGCCCCGGTAATGCCGACAATAAAACGTCTCATGTCGAACCGCTTTGAGTTGTGGGTGCCTCTAAGAATTCAGTCCCGATAGGGACGATTGCTTTCAGCCCGCCACGCAAGTGGCGGGAAATCAAGCCGATAATGAATTGGAGTCCCGTGGGGACGACTGCAAACCGAATTCTTAGAGGTTCCCATAGTCGTTCCGCTCCAGCTTTGTGCCAATGTGCAGGCAGACGATGCCGAAGCCCATCGTGAAGACCCGCACCGAGCCCAGGCCGGCGGTTTCCATCTGGCGGCGCAATTGTTCGGGGCTCCAGAATTCACGAATCGATTCGGCCAGGTACAGATAGGCGTCCGAGCCCGAGATCAAACGTCCCACGCGAGGCATCACCTGGTACGAATAGAAATCATACAGGGCCCGGAAGACGGGGTTGCGGGGTTGGCTGAACTCCAGAATCGCCAAACGTCCCCCAGGGCGCAGCACGCGGACCATTTCCCGCACCGCGGCCGATCGATCGACCATATTACGCAGGCCGAAGGCGATCGTGACCGCGTCGAACGAACCCTCGCGGGTGGGTAGGTTCAGGCCGTCGCCTTCGATCCAACTGAACGGCCGTTGCCCGTACTTCTGCCGGGCCGTCTTGAGCATGGGGCGGGTGAAGTCCAGTCCGAAGATCTCGCAACGCGGCGCATTGTCGCCGGACTTGGCTTCTGCCCGGCCAACGGCCTTTCGGAGTGCCATGGCCAGGTCGCCGGTCCCCGTTGCCACATCGAGCAGCCGCCGGCATGGGGCGAGGCCCCGCAGCGTCTCGCGCGCGGCGACGGCCCGCCATCGACGATCGAGCGACGCCGACAGCAGGTGGTTGAGCCGATCATAAGTGGGCGTGATCGCCCCGAACATGCCCCGAATCTTCTCGGGCGCCCGCGGGGCGCTTTGGGAAGCGTGTTGAAGGTTGCTAATGGGCACGACTGCCGGTCAAGCGACGGTGTCCGTCGTCTTATGGGCGCCTCTAAAAATTCAGTCCCGACAGGGACGATTGCTTTCAGCCCGCCACGCGAGTGGCGGGAAATCAAGCCAATAATGAATTCGAGTCCCGTGGGGACGACTGCAAACCGGATTTTTAGAGGTTCCCTTATGACTCGCGAAGGTGAAGCGTTGCAAAATTCACCGAGTTGGGACATCCTAGCATGGATGAGACGCAAAGGACAATATCGCCGCGAGCACCTGCCCAGCACGACCCGCGCCGTGGCATGGGCGGCCATGTTTTTCGCCATCCTCGCCCTTATCATTTCGGTCGTCAATTTGTTGCTGACGTGGCCCAAGTTAATGCAAAACGCCAAAGTGCTGGTCAAGGAGATCGAGGATCGCTGGGAGAGCAGGCCCCGCGATCAGGACCCGGCGCATTCGCGCTTGCGAGATAGTCTCGACGGGCGGCTCGAACGGATCGAAAAGCTGATCCAATCGGGCGACAGACGAGCGCTGCCGTCGCTCGACGTTCTCAAAGAGGACCTGCAAGCCCTGCGTGATAAGACCGCCGAGAAGTCCTCGAAGTGGCTGAGTCAAGCGATCGACACGGTCGGCGCCGCTCGCGATCAGCTCACCGAACACGGGCCGGCCGCGGCCGCGAAAATTCGTGAACTGGCCAACGTGTTGAAAGGGGACGAGACCGATCCCGCCGCGGCCGGCGAAACGGGCGACGGCGCCACCCCGCCCCAGTCCGCCTCCGCCGAGGGTTCGGCGCCATGACGGCCACGGCGGGAACTTATCGGATAGGGGTGATTTCGGACACGCATGGCTTCCTGCATCCCAAAGTGTTCGAGATCTTCAAGGGCGTCGATATGATCTGCCACGGCGGCGACGTGGGGAACGATGGGATTCTGATCGAGCTTGAGACGATCGCGCCGGTCCGGGCCGTGTCCGGCAACGTCGACTTCCCCCCCGACCCGCAACGGCGGCCCCTCGATCAGCGTCTGGAGACCCCGGCCGGGCGGATCGGCATGGTCCACGGTCACCTGCCCGCCGCCTCGGCGTTCGATCCGCCGACGTTGGTGGCGCACTTCCACGATTTCGATCCTGATACGATCATCCACGGCCACACGCACGTCCCACTCCTGGGGGATTGCGAGGGTGTCAGGCTGTTCAACCCCGGGCCCGCCGGACGCGCCTCGGGCCGCCAGCCCCCCACCGTGGGCCTCATCACCGCCGCCGGAAGC
This sequence comes from Candidatus Sumerlaeia bacterium, assembly GCA_963580245.1. Taxonomy (GTDB): domain Bacteria; phylum Sumerlaeota; class Sumerlaeia; order MVZB01; family MVZB01; genus CAUZJO01. The sequence continues at coordinate 28,283 of CAUZJO010000009.1, forward strand.
GCTCCGGCGAAATTCGAGCATGTTCGGCTCGATTGATCAGCGGCCCGGTTATGCTGGAATTCCCCCTCTGCTTGAGAGATGATTCACGGCGCGATTCATCCCCGGCGATGGGACGGAGTAGGTAAGATGAACGGACTGGCAGCCCTTTCCAGGCTCGGCGTACTGATGGTGCTTGCCGTGAGTGCCGTGGCTTCCTTGGCGGGTGCTCAAGGCTTTCGGCCCGGCTTGGGTCAGGCGAAGGAGTTGATCGATGGAGGCAGCATTCGTCAAGTCACCCCCCCACGCAACTCCGAGGAAAGCCTCACCTATACCATCCCGCCCGAGATGCCCAAGTCGCTCCTCACCGAGTTGCCGGACCGGCCGTTCAAGCCCGTCGATCCCCCGCCACGCTCGTTGGTCTGGTGGAAACTGCCCTTCTACACGGCCCTGGGACTTCCTCGCGATATGGTCGACGCAACCATCGGCGCACTGGCCAAACTGTCGCTGGTCAGCGTCTTGGTCTATCCGGTCTATGAGGTGGTTCCCACTCAGTGCCTCTTCCGCGATCCACGCGACTGGCACCGTTGGGACGCTCACAAGAACAAGAACGAGCACGGCTATTATGACGGCGCGTCCTGGGGCTGGTTCCCCTCGGCGCACCAGTGGGGATTGACCCACGAGAGCGAACGCAAGCTGCGGAAATATAAGGACTATAATCATGCCCTTAAAGAAGAGCTGCGAGAGCGCAACGTCGAGATCGAGGCATACAACCAGGGGATCGAGTCGTATAAGCGCGACGCGCGGCGCGAGGCGCTGGCCGCGCTGCAGACCGGCAACGGACGCGAGGCCGCGCTGCGGATGGTGCCTTACTATAACGTCTACCCGCTCGATGAAGGCGCCTTCGCGTTGTTTGTCGCGTCGCTGGCGCTCTATCGGCCCGACGGTCCGGAGTGGGTCGGCCCCTTGCTCTGCTACGAACTGAACGACGCGCAGCCAGGACTCCTGGCCCAGGCCGAAGAGGTCCTGACGAAGACCGTCGGGCGGTTCCCCGAACATGCCGCCTTGGCCGAGACGCTCATTTACACCCGCCTGCTGATGGGCGGGGGCGAAGACGCGCACCGGGCCGCGCTGGCGTTGCTCGACCGTCGGCCGGCCGATGCCCGCTGCCAGCTTCTGGTCTATGAGACGGCCCTTTCATCCAATCTCGGGGCGAACGCCCAGGCTGCCCTCGGGGGCATCGACGCCCAATCGCTCAACGAACGCGATTATACGCTCGCCCTGGCCCGCCTGCGCCTGCTCACGGGCGAGTACTTGAGTGCCCATCAGGCCCTCGCCGCGATGCGCGAGGCCACCCCCGACGATGCCTATGTCAATTATTACCTCGGCTGCGCCGAACTCATGCGCGCCCAGAGCGAAGACGCTTACCTGGAAGGCTTCGCGCACTCGTTCGACTTGTTGGAACGCGCCGCGCTGATGGCACCCGGCCCCGCGCTCAGACTGCGGGCGGGTCAGGCCCTGTCCTACGCCCGGGGCCTCGGCAAACGGGCGGAGGGGCGACCGGAGTTGTTCTCCATCCCCGAACTCCTCTCGCGATAGGCGGCCGCCGGCGACCTTTCAGGATATGTCAGCCGTCTCCGCATACCCCCGCTACGATAAACTGAAATCGGAACTGCCGCGCAAGGGGATCCACCTGCTGGCGGGGGTGGTGCCGCTGGCTTATGCCGTCTGGGGAAACCGGACCGTGGTGATGGCGGTGTTGGCCATGATGCTGGCCCAGATGATCGCCACCGAGGTCCTGCGGTGCCGACCCAATCCCCTGGGCCGGCTCTTCAATGCCTGGTTCGGCTCGATGCTGCGCTCCCATGAAAGCGACCGACTGCTCGGTGCCACCCACTACTGTATCGCCGCGTTGCTGTGCGTCGGGCTCATGCCCCAGGCGGCGGCCGTCATGGCGTTGCTTTTCCTGGCCGTCGGCGACACGGCCGCCTCGCTGGTGGGGATGACGTGGGGCCGTGTCCAAATCGGCAACAAGACCCTCGAAGGGGCCCTGGCGTTCTGGCTCTCGGCGTCGCTCGTGGCGGTCAGCGCCCATTGGGGCTGGCCGGGCCAATTCCCCTTGATCCCCGCCCTGCTGGCCGCCCCCGTCGCCGCGCTCGCCGAACTCCTCCTGCAACGCCACGACGACAACTGGACCGTCCCGCTCGCCGCCGGGGGGGTGATATGGGCGCTGATGGCGGCTACGGGATAAGGGCCGCCTGAATCGCGCCTTCATCCTCGACCCCGCAGGGGTCGAATGTGAGCACATCCAGGGGTTGTCACCCCTGGCTATTCAAATTGCTCTCCTTCAGGGAGCCAGAGAACTGACTTTGTGGCACCATTCCGCGAGTGCATCTCACGGATCCATGAGATGCACCCGCAACGACATTCCCAGGGCGAATTGCCATTGGGATGATGCATCACCCACGGGAAGGGGTGGGCGGGTCGCGCTCGGGGTCTACTTGATTTCCTTGTGCAGTGTGTGTTTGCGCTCGAATTTGCAGTATTTCTTTAGTTCCAGGCGCTGGGTGGTCGTGGTGCGGTTCTTGGTGGTTACGTAACGCGAGACGCCGGGCACGCCGCTCTTGCGGCATTCGGTGCACTCCAAGATCGCCTGAACTCGATTCTGTTTCTTTGCCATGGTTGCCTCTTCCTCCGATTATGCCGGAGTAATTTAAGCACTTCGAGTCGGCATGTCAATGTTGTTCGAGTCAAGCGCGGCGCCAAAACAGCCGGTGGGAGGGCTCGGAGCGGAGTTCGCTCTGGCGATGGGCCACCGAGTTGGATATGATGGGCATGGTCCATGGGGCACCACGGAGGAGATCCCCCGTCGCCTCCCTGATCGGTTAGAAGCTTCGGTGAAGACTGCCTGAAATGAGCACTGCGACCACGGAAATCTATCGCGAACGACTCGCCCTCCAGCCGGTGCTGGCGGCGCCGATGTGTGGGATCAGCGACTATCCGTGGCGGCAGCTGTGTCGCGAGATGGGCGCGCGGATGACCTATACGCAGATGGTTTCCTCCGAGGGCCTCGTGCGCGGAGATCGCAAGACGCTCGACATTCTGGACCTCGATCCCGAAGTCCCCGAGCGCGACCTTGCCATGCAGGTTTTCGGCGGCGAGGCTGAGGTGTTGGGCGAGGCGTGTCACATTTTGCAGGGCCTGGGAGCGGTTCACATCGATTTGAACATGGGTTGCCCGGCGCGTAAAATTACGGCCGCCAACGCCGGCTCGGCCCTGCTGCGCGACCCGGCGCGCGTCGAGCGCATCTTCCGGGCCATGCGCGCGACGACCCACGTTCCGCTGACGGCCAAGATGCGCTGGGATTTTTGGGACGGAGACGAGGGGGCGGCTCTCGAGGTGGCCCGCGCCGCGCAGGAAGAAGGGCTGGACGGCGTCTGCCTGCACGCGCGAACGCGCCAGCAGGGCTATTCGGGCACGGCCAACTGGGAATTGATCGGCCAACTCAAGGCGGCCGTCTCGATCCCGGTCGTGGGCAACGGCGACGTCCGGCGGCCGAGCGACGCCCTGGAGATGATGCGCCTGAGCGATTGCGACGCGGTCATGATCGGTCGCGGCCTGATCGGCGACCCGTGGCTCTATCGCGAAGTCCTGGGCGCCGTCCTTGAAGGCCGAGCCGAACCCGAACGCCACCCCCCGCCCCGCGAAGAGCGCCACCGCGTGATGCTGCGCCACGCCGTCATGATGGTCGAACGCCGCGGCCCGCACGGGCTGGTGATGTTCCGCAAACACGCCGCGGCCTATCTGCGCGGCCTGCCCGGTGCCCGGCGCATGCGCGAGCAGATCATGAAGACCTCCACCCTGGAGGAACTGGAAGACCTACTGAATGATCCTGTCCCGGAACCGGTATGCGGCTAGCCGCCCCACCCCCGGACCCCTGAACCCTGAACCCGCGCCGTCGCCATGGCGGCTTTGGCGCGTCGGCGACTAAACCGTCCCCCCAATGCACCCCGTCCCCGCCCCGGCCGCCCTGAATCGCAAGGAGCGAATCCTGTTGGCCGCCGTCATCGGCGTGGGGCTTGTTCTACGCCTGGTCGACGCGATGGATCCGGATCACAAGTACTCGCCCGATCAGGAGTACTCGGTCGGGATGGCGCAATTGGGCTGGGGCGAGCTGATTGACACCATTGCCGCCGACACCCATCCGCCGTTCTATTATCTCCTGCTCAAGAGCTGGTTCATCCTGACGCCCGATACCGAACTGGCGGCGCAGATTCTGTCGATTCTCTTCGCGGCGGCCACGATGTGGGTGATTTTCCGGATGGGCCGCGAGTTTTTCTCGCCGGCGGCCGGGTGGGTGGCGTTGGCGTGCACGGTCCTCGCTCCCTATCAGATCTACTGGAATCACGCCGCGCGCAACCATCAGCTCCAGCCCCTGGCGACGATTCTGGTCTTGTGGCTCAGCTATCGGTACCTGGCCTCGCCGGGGCGGCGTTTGTGGCTGGCGCTGGCCGGCGCCTGGCTGCTCTCGATCCAGACCAATTACATGGGCTTCATCGTCGGATTGATGTGGGGCGTGGCCTTTTTGTTGATCGAAGCGGCGCCGCTTGCCACCAAACTGAGGTTGGCGGCCACGCCATTGCTCGGTCTGGCCTCCTCCACGCCCTGGGTGATCATCCTGGTCCGCCAAATGCGGGAGGGACCGGCCAACCAACCATTCTTCCAGGACGTCGTCAGCCCGGTTTTTCTCTATTACCATTCACTGTTCGGGTCGATGGCACCGTATCAACCCAATCAGACCGGCCTCTCCTATATCGCCTTTCTGCTGGTATTTACGCTGGTGACGGTCTTGGGGTTTCGGGCGGTTGGGCGGCGCTGGAGTTTTTGGTTCTTGTTGCTGGTTCTGCCCTGGGCGCCGATTGTGGTCGCCAAACAGGCGCAGTGGACCCTCGCCGAGCGACACCTGGCATTCTGCGTGCCGCTTTTCATGGTTTATTGGGGTGCTTCGGTCGTGGAGGCGTGGCGTCTGGTCCGCCGCCGCCTGCGCCGTGACGCGACTGGGGCGTGATTCAGGGGGAAGAGGCTTGGCCCCGCCTTCCATGGGATTCGATTGCCGGCATTTCGTGGCGCCACGCACACCGCTGGATTGTGTTAATCGTCATCCTGCTGGGCGACGAAGACTTCGGGGTTACGGCGGCGGGCTTCGCGGACGGCCTTTTGGTGTTGGCGGAAGGTGCGCGTGAACGTGTGGGCACCGTCGCCGCTGTAGACGTAGAACAAATGATCGGTGTCGGCGGGGCGCAGGACGGCTTCGATCGCGGCGCGGCCGGGATTGGCGATCGGGCCGGGGGGGAGGCCGTCGTGGACATAGGTATTATAGGCTGATTCGATTTTCAGATCGGCGTAACGCAACGGGCGGTCCCACACCTCGCCCAGCGCATAGTGGACCGTGGCGCAACATTGCAACCTCATGCGGCGCGTCAGCCGGTTGAGGTAAACCGAGGCGATCATCGGCATCTCGTCGGGGCCGCGCGCCTCGCGCTGGACCATCGAGCCTAGCGTGACCACCTGGGCGTCGCTCAGTCGCTGCGAGCGCTCGTCGCGGTTTCCGGGCTCGGCCCGCTGCCATTGGCGGGAGAACTCCTCGCTCATCCGGCGCAGAATGCCTTGGGGCGAGGTCCCCTCCTCGAGTCGGTAGGTGTCGGGGAACAGATAGCCCTCCAGCCCCCGCGCAGGCGCCTTCTCGCCGATCAGGAGCTCGATCTCGCCGGTCAGGGGGCCCGGGTCCGCCACCAGGTCCAGCCACTGACGCTCGTCGGCGATCCAGCCTTCCGCGAGCAGCCGGGCGGCGACCTGGCGCGAGGTCCAGCCTTCGGGGATCGTCAGCGTGCGTTCGAACGAACCGTGTCCCAGGCACCGGACCAGCTCGGCCGGCGTGATCGGCGTGGCGACGCGATACTCGCCCGCCTGGAGCCGGTCGGCGTGGCCCTTGAGCCGCACCCATGCCAGGAACGGCCAGTCATGGTTGATCAGTCCTTGGTGGTAAAGCGCGCGGCCGATCTCGCGCGTTGAGGTCCCCCGCTCGATCGTGATGCGGTGGCTCTCAGCCGGCCCGAACGGCCGGTCCGCCCATTGTCGCAAGGCCCAGTAGCCGCCTGCCGCGCCCGCCGCGCACAGGGAGAGGATAACGAGCGCAAAATAGGCGAGAAGACGCGGGACGGATCGTTTGCGGGTCCGGGACGGCCTTGGGAGAGGCTCGGCCGTGGGGTCTTGAGGCGGGGGAGCGGGGTCATCCATCTTCCGACTCTCCGAGCCATTCATTGATAAACGCCTCGAGCCGGTCGGTCAAGACCGCCCACGAGAACCGGCGTTCAGCCAGCCGGCGGGCGGCGGCACCCATGGCGGCCCGGTCAACTCCGGGGGCCATGACCTGGATGATCCCGCGCGCGAAGGCCTCGTGGTTCGGGTCACTGGCCACGCCGATGAGTTGATCGGGCGGCAGACCGGCGAACACGCTCTGGAGGTCGCCGACGGGGCACGTGACAACCGGCCGGCCCGCCGCCAGGTAGTCGGTGAACTTGTAGGGGACGCGCGCGCGGTTGTGTTCGTTGTCCTCGAGGGGCAGGACCAGCGCGTCGGCGGCGCCCAGGACCGTCGCCATCCGCTCGGACGGCAAGACGCCCAGCTCGACGATCGCCTCGCCCAGCTCCAGCTCGCGCACCAGCGGTTCGGCGAAAGGCGGCCCCGCCAATACGAGTTGCAGCCCGGCGATTTCCTCCCGCGCCCGCGCCAGTGCCCTCAGCAACATCTCTTGGTCGGGATGATAATTGGCGACGTAGCCGACGTAGAGCCCATCGGCGGCCAACCCAAGCTCGGCGCGGCAGGCCGCGGCGTCCAGCGGCCGGATGCCGTCCAAGTCGGCCCCGTTGGGGATGAGCAAGACCTCTTCAGGCCGACGACCGGCGTCGATCGAGACCTCGCGCAACCGCTCTGAGATAACCGTCACGCGGTCGGCCATGCGCAGCATCCGGCGCTCCAGCCCGACCTCGCGGCACTCCAGCCACGACTGGATCGGCTTGTCGTCCTGCCCGCTGAGCCCCGCCTCGCGCATGCGGCGGCGTTTGGGGAAGACCCCCCCTTCATACCAATCGCACCAGTCCCACAAGAGCGGCCGGTGGCGGACGCAGCGGGCCAGCCAGGCCGGGGCCCAGACGTTGGGCGGGTGCGCGAAGGCGTAACACAGATCGTAAGGCCGCCCCATGACTTTGCAACAGCGATAGGCGGCGTCGAGCGGCCCCCACCCCTCATCGGGCCCGGTCAGCGGCGCCCAGCTCGGCGTCTCGACCACCGTGACCCCCTCGCGCCGCTCCGAAATCGGGCGGTAGTAATGATGCGGCGCCGCGGTCCACAGCGAGACCTCGTGCCCGCGCCGACCAAGCTCGCGCCCCAAATGCCAGGCCCGATGCCAAGTCCCCCGCCCGCGCAGGTTGTGATTGAGCATTAGGATGCGCAAATCGCGAGCCCAAGACTATCGATCGACTGGCTGGAATGAGGAGGAAACGTGATCGTCAACCCGGGGTGGCCTACTCGGAAAGGGGCATATCGAGTCGAGGGCAAGATACACCGAAAGCGGCCCGCGGCCAAGCGAAAGATCGCGCGGCGGCTCGGCAGGTCGGCGCCGGGCGAGACGAATCGCGGGTGCCGGCCGGGCCCTGCTTGACAGCCCTTCGAGGGGGGTGTTAGCGTCGAACCATGTGCACACTTGAAATTGCCCCCGATCAACGCCGGGTCACGGTTGAAGGCGTCGAGTTGACGTTGGCCCATCCCGATCGGATCGACATGGAGTGGATCGGCAACGAACGGCTGCGCGACCAGCTTATCGCCGCTTGGCTGACGGTCGCGCCCGAGGACCTGCCGCTCAGCCCGCGGCTGATCGGCAAACCGGGGGTGGGCAAGACCACGCTGGGTTACGCCATCGGGACCGAGCTGGGGTCGGACGTCTTCATTTATCAATGCACGATGGATACGCGGCCCGAGGACCTGCTGATCACGCCGGTCATCGCCAAGGACGGCAAGATCGCCTATCACGCCAGCGCGGTGGTCACCGCCATGCTGCGCGGGGCGGTCTGCATTCTGGACGAGGCCAATCGGATGAGCGAGAAGTCGTGGGCCTCGCTGGCGCCGTTGCTCGATCAGCGCCGTTACGTGGAGTCGATCGTCACGGGGCTCAAACTCAAGGCCCATCCCGATTTCCGCATGTGTTGCACGATGAACGACGACGCATCGACCTACGAAGTGCCCGAATACATCCAATCGCGCCTCCAGCCGCAGATCGAGGTCACGTTCCCCAATCGCGAGGAGGAAGCGCAAATCCTGCGCTACAACGTGCCGTTCACCGGCGATGAGTTGCTCGAGATGGCCGTCGGGTTCCTACAAAAGGCCCATCGCCATAACCTGCGCTTCACGTCGCGCGACGGGGTCAACATCCTGCGCTACTGTCTCAAGATGGGGCGGCACAAGGATGATGACCCGCGGCTGTTCTTTGAGGACAGCGTCCAGGGCGTGCTCGGCCAGGATGGGGTCGATTTCATCAACGGCATCGTCCCCCCCAGCGCCCGCGGCATGCAGCGCGCCGACGAAATGGACGAATTCGACGAGGATGAGGACGATACCGATAAGCAGCAGTGGAGCTAGGCCACGGTATCGGCTGTCGGCTCTCTTCCTGATGATGGGATCATTCCAAAACTTCCAGGTCTCCGCCGAAGTAAATCCCATGATGAATCGGCCACTGGATCGGCAGGAGCGCGCGCAGTTGGAGGCCGAGGTGGCTTGACCAGACCGACGTGGAACTGCCGCCGTCGAGGTTGAGGGCCTCGGTCGCTCCCAGCTCGAGGAGCGTGAGGGCGGTCTCGTGGAGCGTGGCACCCGGCTTCCCATCGCTCCCGCGCAGCAGTGCCACGACCCAAATCCTCCGGCCCTCGGCGTCACATCCCACCGCCGTGCGGTGCGCCCGCCGGGCCTCTCCCTGTTGGGGGGAGAGCAGTTCCTCGTTGACCCGCCCCTCCCGCAGCAGGATCGGACCCGCGCACGTCACCAGCTGCACCGGGTCTTGGGTGGGCGTCAAACGGGGCTGAAGGCGAACCACCTCTTCAGCCGCGAGAGCTTGGGCGTCCGCCTGTTGATCCACGGCGGGCCGCACCAAAACCAGGGATGGCTTTCCCCCCGGCTCGATTCGCGTCCCCGCGCCTTGACGGGTGCTCGAGCGGACGACCAGTTCGGCGTCCTGATTGAAACGGACCGCTTGCTCCCCGGCGGGCTGGAGCCTAGTCACCACGGCCTCGCTCTTCAGCTCGAACCCGCCTGGATAGGTCCGGAAATCAATCAGGTAGGGCGATTTCTTCAGGACGGGACAGGGATTGAGCGATATGCGGCATCCAGCCTCATTTTGACCACCTTCGACGGGTCTTCGGGCTACTCTTTCGAGCGTTATTTCGCAGGTGACCTGCCCGATCCAGGCCCGTCCCCCGGCGATGACGAACCCGCCGGGGTGGGATTGGGCGGCGAAAATCCCCTGCTCGCCAGCGCAGACCCCCACCGGGTGGTCCCATTCGTTCCAGAAACCGCCATTAACGGCGAACCCCGGCCGATCAAGCGCCCCGGCCGGCAACAGGCGCCTCAGCGGCGAAAGAACCCGCCCGGGGGGAGACGGTCCCCAGAGCTGCCACCCGGTTCCCTCGCGGCGCAGGTCGGCACTCAACACGATCCCTCGACGCTGTCCCTCCTGGCTAGCCAACCATCTGAGGCCCGTTTGGTCCTCGCCATCGAGCGAGGCCGGTTCCGTCTGGGCGGGACTCATCGGAGCGGGCAAGAGTATCGCCAGTGTCAGCAGACAGGCGGCCAGCCCCTTACGCAGAGCGGAGCCGGTTGTTCCACGCGGGTCGGATACCTTCGGATGGTGGTGGTCTGGTGGTCCATCATTCAGTATTGGGGGCGAATGCCGGTCCGATGAGAGCTCCCCGTTCTCGTCTATAATCGGCTCCCGGCTCCCGTCCCTCGTCCTCGTAATCGGCTTTTTCATCGTGCTACACCTCGATTGCCGTCGGAAGAAAAGACCGATTACGAGGACGAGAGCCGACGCGCTAGACTGCGGTGCATAACAACCCCTCCGGGCACTCGTGGTGGTGTTTGAAGCCATTGTGGAGGTGTCGGCGCTAGCCTTCACCTCATTCCCGTCACCTTCCGCACTCTCAACGCTGAATCACACCCGCCGGGGGGATCACGCGGCTTTTCGGTTGACAGACACCAACAGGTTGCCGCTTATTCTGAATGATAAAGATGGCCGATGCAAGGCTCGGACTGATTGGGAGCCGATCCGGCCGGGGATGCCACCCCCGTGCGTAAGTATTGCGAGCGGGGCGCGTATTGCGCTACGTGGGTTCATGAGACCGACCAGGTTCCTTGCTGGGGCGGGCCGCCCGAGGCACCGCTCGGGCCATGACCACGGTTGGCCCTTTTTGAGTTGAGCAAAGTGTTGAAAAGTTCCAAGATAAGCCGGTTGAGATCACTTGCGAGGGCAGGTGTGCGCGACTTCGCTGGACCTAGGCGGCACGCATGTGGATTATAGAGACTGAGAATCTGAGCAAGTACTACGTCCGTGACGTGATCGACACGGAGTTCGGACGCCTTCAGATTAAATTCCGCAACCGCCGCACCGAGGCGCTCAAGGACCTGACGATCAAGGTCGGCGAGGGAGAAATCTTTGGCCTGCTCGGTCCCAACGGGGCGGGCAAGACCACCGCCATCAAGATCCTGATGGGCATTCACTTCCCGACCTCGGGGACGGCCCGCCTGATGGGCAAACCTCTGGGCGACCGGGCCGTCAAGAAGCGCATCGGTTTTCTCCCCGAAAACCCCTACTTCTACGACTACCTCAAAGGCTGGGAGTTCCTCGATTTCTACGGCCAGCTCTACGGCATGGACCGCAAGACGCGCCGCAACAAGATTGAAGAGCTGCTTGATCAGGTCGGCCTGACCGAAGCGGCCAACCGGCCCCTGCGCGGCTACAGCAAGGGGATGAACCAGCGCATCGGACTGGCCCAAGCCCTGATGAACGACCCGGACCTGGTTTTCCTCGATGAGCCCCAGTCGGGGCTGGACCCGTTCGGGCGCAAGGACGTGCGCGACATCATCATCTCCCTGCGCGAGAAGGGCAAGACCGTCTTCTTCTCCTCGCACATCCTGACGGACGCCGAGATGATCTGCGACCGTGTCGGCATCCTGTTCGAAGGCCGGTTGCGGTCGATCGGACCCCTGGGCAAGCTGCTCTCGTCGGGCGTGACCGAGTGGGAGATCGTCGTGCGCGGCGTCAAGGACGCGACGATGGAACCGTGGCGCGAGAACCTGAAGCGCTTGTCCAAGGTCGAGGGAGATTTCTGGGCGATCGCCGAGAAAGAGGAGTTGACGCGCGAAATCATCCAACGCGTCGTCTCCGAAGGGGGTGAGTTGGTGTCGCTGACGCCCCGGCGCGAATCGCTCGAGGACTACTTCATCCGTGAAATGCAGGGGTCCAAGGAATGAGGGAAATCCTCGCCATCGCCAAGAACACGTTCAAGGAAGCCATCCGCAACCGCATCCTGTATGTCATCCTGATCTTCGCCCTGTTGCTGATCATGTTCTCGGGCGTATTGAGCGAGCTGACGATCTCCTCGCGCGATCAGATCATCAAGGACATGGGCTTCGCCGCCATCAATCTGTTTGGCGTGGCCATCGCCGTTTTCGTCGGCGTGTCGTTGGTCTACAATGAATTGGAAAAGAAAACGATCTACACGATCGTGAGCAAGCCGATCGGCCGCTGGCAGTTCTTGCTCGGCAAGTACTTCGGCCTGTTGCTGACGGTGTGGGTCAACATGTTGGTCATGACCTACTTCTTTCTGGTTTCGTTGCACTTCAACATCGAGGCCGACCCCGACTCGAGCCTGCTCCAGGTTCTCGGAGGCAGCTTGGGCAAAGGCTTTGTCAACCTCTTCGCCTGGGGGGCCTTCGAGGCGACGCGCAACGTTATGTTCGTGATCGCCATCAGTTGTCTGGAGTTGGCGATCATCACGGCTTTCGCGATCCTGTTCTCCTCGTTCTCCACGCCGACCCTGTCCATGTTCCTGACGGTGTTTACGTTCGTGGCGGGGCGCAGCAACGAGCACATCGTCCGGTTCGCCGATCACATCATGAATAACGCCCATAAGATCGCGGCGACCGGCGACACGGTCCCCGACGTCCCGTTCGCTTACTACTTCGCCGAGGTCGCCGCGCACATCATGCCCAATTTGGGTGCCTTCCACCGGACAGTCGCCCAGGCCATTTACGAGGATAAGGTGCAAATTTGGCCGGGGACGCTGATTTACGGCGTCATCTATACGGCCGGCATACTCTGTCTGTCGATTCTTATTTTCAATCGCCGCAACTTCAAATGAGGAAGCCGATCTTCTCAACTATCGCGCTGGTGCTTGCCTGCGTGGCGTTTCTGGGCGGGGCCGCTTGGATCCAGCACGAGAATATCTATCGATGGCGCACGTTTTTCCGTAAATTCCGCGACACGCTCTACCTGCCTTCCAGCGAGTACGTGCGGGTGACGGCGACGGGGTACGACATGGTCGTGGCCGACTTGCTGTGGTTGCGCATGATCCAAGTCTTCGCGGCCGGCTGGACAACCGAGGACAGCCCAAAGCAAATGAAACACTATTTCGACATCGTCACCGACTTGAACCCGCGCTTCGTGGACGCTTATTCCTTCGCCATCATGGCCGTGGGCGAGGAACATCGGCAGACCGAGATGGTTCAGGATATCGTCGCCAAGGCCGTGCGCAACAATCCCTTTCGCTACGAGATTCCCTACGAGGGGGCCTTCTACGCCAATTGGAAGATAGAGGACGCGCAACTGGCGGAATTCTACGCGCGGCTGGCGGTGATGGATCCCAATGTGCCGAACTACGTCAGGCGATGGATCCAGTTCTTCGAACTCAAGCAAGGCAAGTATCGCGTGGCGTTCGAGAAGTATCTGAGCGATTACCTGCGTGATATCGCCGCCAACAATCACCAACTCTACGGGATCCACAACGCGCATTTGAATCGGGCGATCAACGACTGGTTCAAGGACGAGCTGCGCCAGCGGGCGATCGAGTGGAAAGACGAGAGAGGGGTCTACCCCACCGTGGACGAGCTGAACGCCGGCGGGCGATTCCTGGAAGTCGAACTGCCCGACGTCGTCTATATTCGGAACCTGATCAATGCGTCGATCGAACATGGGGGGCGCGTCTTGACCGATGAGAACATCATGAACCACTTGAATAGGGCCTTGCGGGACGACTGGGTGGTGCTGCCGCCGGGTCCCTATGAATTCCAGGAGCCCAGCTTCCCCGGTTTCGTGGTCTGGCCCTACTGGGACGAGGACAACGAGTTCTTCGCGATTTCGTCGGCCGAGGCCGTTGACCGGATGAAATACGTTGCGAATAACGCCATAACTGACGCCGAGGCCTATCAAGAGGCGCGTGGCGGCCAATGTCCCTCCGAATTCTCCGAATTCATCACGGCGCCGGAACTGTTGGAATTCTTTACCGAGTACGTCGACCCATTCGGCGGCAATTGGTCGTGGGATGCCGAGAACTGCGAGATCGTTAGTTCGAGTTTTCCGAACATTACGACCATGACCGTGCCGGCTATTCGGTAAGTCGCGCACCGTCGCCGTCGCTCCTTCAAGCGGCCCTTGTTTTCCACCCAGCATCTGGAGCCGACTCGTCCCTCCTGATCGAATGCTCTAATGGAAGGGCTTCTTCAGTCCCCGTTCGTGCTCGTAGTCGATCTTTTTCTCAGGCGACAAACGAGGTGAAACGCGATGACAAATCCCATTACGAGCACGAGCACGACGGATGAGGACGCGAGGGACGCCGACCCGCACAGGATTGCCGCGTGCAAACTGTCCGTGGGCCTGCTCTAATGACGTACCGGGACGTGGATGCAGCCCCCGGCCTTTACGGCGACCCATAAACGGACGGAGGGACGCCGGCGGAGAAGGATGTACGACGAAAAACCAGCACAACAGGCGGCCGGATTCGCCGTGGCCGGACTCGGCAAGATGGGCATCATGCACTCGGCCATGTTGGGCATGGTGCCCGGCGGTCGAGTGGCGGCGCTGGTCGACGCGAACCAAAAAGTATGTGAACACGTGCGCTCGATGGGAATCGACGCCCCCACCTTCGACAATCTAGAGGCCTGCATCGATGCCGTCCGGCCCGAAGGGGTCGTGATCGCCACGCCGCAATTCACTCACCGGGCCCTGTTTGAAACGTGTGTGGAGCGAGAGGTTGCCGTCTTTTGCGAGAAGCCGCTCGCCAACACGCTCGAAGACGCCCGCGCGATGGCCCGACTGGCCGCCGAGAAAGCATCCAAGCCCGTTGCGGTCGGTTTCATGCTCGGTCACCATCCGCTGTTCGCCCAGGCCGCCGGGATGATCGCCGACGGGGTTTTGGGCGACGTTAAGTCGTTCAAGGCCAGTTGCCGGCTCAGTCAGGTGTTCAGCCCCAAGAGCGGCTGGACGTTCACGCGCGATCAAGCCGGCGGCGGCGTGCTGATCAATTCAGGGTGTCATCTGGTCTATGTGTTGACGATGCTGTTCGGGCGTCCACGGGCCGTGTGCGTGCGGGGTAGCGGCGTGCATAACGAGGTCGAGGACTCGATGGCCGCCCTGATCGACTATCCTTCGGGCGTGTGGGGGATGCTTGAGGTCAACTGGAGCGTGCCCGGCCATGATCTGCAAACCCACGACGTCGAAGTCGTCGGCACGACGGGGACGCTCGAGGTCAGCAACGAAACATTGCGTTTGTGGCTGAGCCACAAGTCGTCGAAGTATCGCGCCGGCTGGTCGCTGTGGCCTCGCACCGAGGTTGACCCCCGCGCCGACTTCTCGCTCAGTCCCGACTATTGCGGGGACGAGTTCTATTTGGAAATACGCGATTTCGTGGATGCCGTTCGCCATGGGCGCGCCCCCAAGGTCGGCGTTGATCAGGCCCTGCTGGTCCAAGAGATTCTGGACGCGATGTACCGTTCGATGAGCGATGGCCGGCCGATCGAACTCGCGGCGGAGAACGGCACCCCATGAGTCTGGCTGATCAACTTGGGGGGACCGAGGGGGACTTGCTGGGGGTCTATCGCGTGATCGGGAGCGGCTCGGGCGGCACCGCCTCTTCATCCGCCCTTCGCGACCAGATTCTGAGACTCTCCCAGCCGCGCGTGCTGCGCCAATGCCTGGAGTGCCGTTGCGCCGAGGGTTTCGGGTCCATGCTGGCGTTGAGCGACGCGGTGCTCTTCGAGGCCCTGGGTCGCCGCCCCGCGCCTTCGATGCCGCGCATGGTCCCCATCGCGCCCAACCTGCGGGGGTTCATGCGCGAGGCGGTCGAGCACGGAATGGTGGGGGCCGGGTTGCGCCGGGCTTGGCGCGTGGGGCCGGTGGCATTGGCCGGCATGGGCGTGCGCGGGTTGGGGCGCATCGCGCCGCTGGCGCGCCGCGATTTCCCGACCATGCTCAGTGCCTTCATCGAACTGGAACTGGCGGATTTCAAGCGCTACGACCCGCCCCTTGTCTTCCTGCAGGCGCAGATCACCGATCTGGCACTGGCGATGCGCAGCCCGATGATCCTGGAGTCCTTTTCCCAGGCCGTCGCCCGGCGAACGGGGGCTGCGGCGGGTTTGGCCACCTACAATTTCGGTCACCTGATGGGGTCGCTCAAGGCCTGGGGACTCGAGACGGCGGCGATCCTGACCCCCTGGGAGCCGGGCGGGGGCGGGATGCGGCCCAGCCACGAAGCCTGCCTCAAGGCCGCCCGCCACTGCCAGGTGCCGATCTGGGGCGAGCGCAAGGGGAGCCTCTGCGGCCCCGACCCGCCGCTGCGGGCCGCGCTGACCAAGATGGGCCTGGCCGGCGTTGTGAGGGAGGAGCCGGCACTCTGGAGCACCGAATGAACCTGCTGATTACCGGGGCCGCCGGTTTCCTGGGCGCCGAGCTTGCTCGGCGGGCCGGTGAGCGCGGGCACCACGTACGGGCCATGATTCGCCGCGAGAGCCGGCGCGAGCGACTGGAACTGCCCGACGACCAGATCCATATCGGCGACATGACCGACCCCTCCACCTTCCCCGCGGCGGTCGCGGGCATCGAGGGCGTGATCCATTGCGCGGCGACTACCTCCGAGGGCGCGCCGGACGAGGCACTCAGCCGGCGGGTCAACGTCGAGGGGACGCGGTTGCTGCTTGAAGCCGCCTGGAGCGCGGGCGCGCGGCACTGGGTCCAGATCAGTTCCATGTCGGCCCATCCCGGCAGCACCAGCGTTTACGGCCGGACCAAGCTGGCCGCCGATGAATGCCTGAGAAGCACCCCCACGCCCCCCGACTGGACGATTCTTCGCCCCAGCCTGATCTACGGGCCCGGAGACAAGGGGCTGGTCGACAAGACCATCCAGCTCATGAGGAAGTTGCCCGTCATACCCGTGATCGGGCGAGGCGACGGGCGGATGCGGCCCGTCCATGTCGCCGACGTGGCCGAAGCGGCCCTACTCTGCCTGGAGCGAGAGGCTGTGATGGGCAAGACCTATATGATCGGCGGGGCGGACGAAGTGACGCTCAACGATTTCTTCCGGTCCGTTGCGCGAGCGGTCGGACTGCGCCGACCCCTGGTGCATATCCCCATCCCCATTTGCCTGCTCCTGGCCCGATTCTTCGGCCTGTTCTTGAAAAAGCCGCCCATCACGGCCGACAACGTCCAAGGGGTCCTTCAACTGCAGCGGGTGGACACCGGGCCGGCTCTGGAGGATTTGGGGTATTCACCGCTAGGCTTGGAGGAAGGGCTTAGAACGACCTACGCCCCGGACACCGTGACCGCGCACGGCCCCGAAACCCGCTCCGCGGGAGAATAGGCGGCACGCCTTGCCCGCCCTGGATTTGCTTGCCGATGAATCCTCGGTCTCTGGATGGCTGTAGGGGTTTAGTTGGGGGGCCGCTTTTACGCCTCTGCGGCGGCTTCTTCGCTCGCGGGTTTCAAGGCACCCACTTCGCGGGTCAGGCGCGAAGAATAACGCGCCGCGGCTTTCCGATGAACAATCCTCTTCTGGGCGCATTTGCCGATGATGCTGAGGGTCGGGGACATCAGGCTCTGGGCCGTCGCGATGTCTTTTTCGGCGATGGCGATCTGGATCTTCTTTATTGCGGTACGCAGGGCCGAGCGTCGCGAGCGATTCGCGGCGCGCAGTCTCTCATTTTGACGCATACGCTTTTTGGCAGACTTGATATTCGGCATGACGGGTCGAAATGTTCCTCCTAGCTGGTTGGCTTAAGCCGCATCCTGGACTCACGCTTGGTCGCCATCATAGCCGAACGCACGGGCGAGTCAAGAGCGAAAGATGGTTCCACGTCGATCGGTCGGAGTCGGCTCTCGGCTCCCGTCCTCGTCCCTCGTCCTCGGACTTTTTTGGATTCGATCGGGTGTTCCCAGAGCGAAGGACTTTGTTTCGATTTAAGAAATCGAGGACGAGGGACGAGGACGGGAGCCGAGAGCCGATCAGATTGGAACACGGGAACCCTTCGATTGATACCGCGTTTACTCCCAAAACTGAATCACACCCGCCGATCGGGGCGGTTCCTGGCCTCGCGACGCCCTCCCGTCATTTCGAAGATCGCGGTTTAAGGACATGCTTCAAGGCCGCCCCGGTGAACGAGCGTTTGACGCGCGCGACTTGTTCGGGGGTCCCTTCGGCGACGATTTCGCCGCCGTCTTCGCCGCCTTCGGGGCCGAGGTCGATCAGCCAGTCGGCCGATTTGATCACGTCGAGGTTGTGTTCGATGATGATGACCGTGTTGCCCCCCTCGACCAGGCGCTGGAGAACCTCGATGAGTTTGCGCACGTCGTCGAAATGCAGGCCGGTCGTTGGCTCGTCCAGGATGTAGAGCGTGCGTCCCGTGGCGCGTTTGCCCAGCTCACGGCTGAGCTTGACGCGCTGGGCCTCACCGCCCGAGAGCGTCGTGGCCGGTTGACCGAGGTGGATGTAACCCAGGCCGACGTCGCAGATCGTCTGGAGCCGCTGGCGCAGGGCGGGGACGGGATCGAAAAACTCGAGTGCTTCCCCCGCCGTCATCTCGAGCACGTCGGCGATTGATTTGCCCTTGTATAGGACCTCGATCGTCTCGCGATTGAAGCGCCGCCCGCGACACACCTCGCAGTCGACGTAAACGTCGGGCAGGAAGTGCATCTCGATCTTGATCAACCCATCGCCCTTGCACGCCTCGCAGCGCCCGCCCTTGACGTTGAACGAAAACCGGCCCGGCTTGTAGCCGCGCACGCGCGCCTCGGGCAGCCGCGCGAACAGGTCGCGGATCGTTGAGAAGATATTGGTGTAAGTCGCGGGATTCGAGCGCGGCGTGCGGCCGATCGCCGATTGATCGACTTCGATCACCTTGTCCAGGTGGTCCATCCCCTCGATGGCGTCGTGGTCGCCCGCCTGTTCCTTGTTCGCGTAATAAACGTTCGCCAGTTTGCGGTAGAGAATCTCGTTGACCAACGTCGATTTCCCCGATCCCGAGACGCCCGTCACACAGATCATCAGACCGAGCGGAAACGTCACGTCGAGTTCGCGCAGGTTATGCTCGCGCGCCCCACGGATGATCAGCTTGCGTTTGCGATCGATCTTGCGCCGGTCAGTAGGCAATGCGATGGACCGTTTGCCGGCCAAGTAGAGACCGGTCAGCGACTTCTTGTTCTTGATAATCTGAGCCGGCGTGCCGCAGGCGACGAGTTCACCCCCCAACCGGCCCGCGCCCGGCCCCAGGTCGATGACGTAATCGGCGCGGCGGATCGTCGACTCGTCGTGCTCGACGACGACGAGCGTGTTTCCCAGGTCGCGCAACTGCTCGAGCATCGCGAGGAGGCGTCCGTTGTCGCGGTGATGCAGACCGATGCTCGGTTCATCCAAGATGTAGAGCACGCCGACCAATTGCGAGCCGATCTGCGTCGCCAGGCGGATGCGCTGCCCCTCGCCGCCCGACAGCGTCCCGGCCACGCGGTCGAGCGTCAGGTAATCGAGCCCGACGTTGGCCATGAACTGGAGTCGTTCGCGGATTTCCTTGATCGCCTGGCTGCCGATGGTTTGCTCGCGGCGATTCCAGCGGACCCGGCCCAGCCACGCCAGAGCCGCCTTGACCGTCTGTTCGCAGAACTCGCTGATATTCAGGTCCTTGAGCGTCACGGCCAGGCTTTCGGGCTTGAGCCGCCGGCCGTCGCACGCCAGGCACGGTTTGTCGGAGTAATACCCCCTGAGCACCGCCTGGGCCGCCTCGCTGCCGGTCTCCTTGATGCGCCGCTCGATGCGCGGGATCATGCCCTCCCACGACGAGCGCGTCTCGAACCGCGTCCCCCGCTTCGAGGCGTACTTGATGTGGACTTTTTTCTTGCCCGAGCCGCGGAGCAACACCTCGCGCTTCTCATCGGGCAATTCCTCCCAGGGCGTATCGAGGTTGACCTTGAACTGGCGCAGGACCGACAGAATATACTGCTTGCCCCACGAACCGCCGTTCTCGTCCTCATCGTCGTTGCGTTTGCCGTCCGGCTCGCCGAAGTAACTGCGCCAGGGGTAGACCGCGCCCTCGCGGATCGATAGATCGGGCCGCGGCACCACGCGGGCGGGGTCGACCTCCTGCGAGGTGCCCAGCCCGTTGCACACCGGACACGCGCCGAAGGGGCTGTTGAACGAGAACATGCGCGGCGAAAGCTCGACGATCTGCGGCCCATGCTCGAGGCAGGCCATCGACTCGCTGAACGTCACCTCCGCGCCGGTTTCGCCGTCGCGGGCCAGGCGCTCGACCGTCGCCAGGCCGTCGGCTTTCTTGAGCGCGGTCTCGACCGAATCGGTCAGCCGCCGCCGAATCCGCTCGGTCACCACGAGCCGGTCGATGATGATCGAGATGTCGTGCTTGAGCCGCTTGTTGAGCGTGATGGTCTCTTCGAGGTTCAGTTGCTGGTCATCGACCATGACGCGCTGATAGCCCTCGCGCCGGGCCTGTTCGAAGACCTGCCGATACTCCCCCTTGCGCCCGCGCACGACCGGCGCCATGACCAGCAACCGCGTCCCCGCCGGCCAGTCCATGATCATGTTGACGATCTCCTGGACGGCCTGACGCTGGAGCGAGCGGCCGCAGACCGGACAATGGGGCTGACCGATATTGGCGTAGAGGACGCGCAGGTAATCGTAGATCTCGGTCACGGTCCCCACGGTCGAGCGCGGGTTCTTGCTGACCGATTTCTGCTCGATCGAGATCGCCGGCGAGAGGCCCTCGATATGCTCGACGCGCGGCTTGTGCATCTGGTCCAGGAACTGGCGCGCGTAGGACGAGAGCGACTCGACGTAGCGCCGCTGACCCTCGGCGTAGATCGTATCGAACGCCAACGAACTCTTCCCCGACCCCGACAACCCCGTCACCACCGTCAGCGTCTGACGCGGGATCGTCACGTTGATATTCTTGAGGTTATGTTCCGACGCGCCGGTGACGACGATGCTGCGAATACGCTCGGGTTGTTTCACGTTGTTTGTTTTCATATCGGCAAACGCCGATATTGCAGATCCCCTTTCTGATGCTCAAGCTCTATTTTGAGAATGGGACCAAGCGATGGATATGCCGATACAGGTTCGTGCCGATGAAACCGATTCTGGGAAAGGGTTCGACCAGGCGCCACACTCTTATTCACGCATGAACAATTCCGTGTGGATCTAACGCTTAAGTCAATCCGCGTGGATTATTACGTCGGATTGGGCGCATTGTTAGAGGATATTCATCTCTCTTTATCCGGGCGTGGAGGCGGAGGCGGAACCCAGTGAGGGTCCTTTCTTCCATGAAATTCAGTATCAGGACGCGGCGGAGGTGGCGGCACCCAAGGCTCGATTAGTGGCTTAGGTGGCGGAGTAGGTATCGGTATTGGTTTCTCGTGTGACATAATCACCCTCCTAGATTCATATAAGAAAATGCCGCTATCAGAAAAAGTCAAACAATCAACAATGAGGCAAACCAAATATACAGTATTCGCGCAACCGTAGCAAATATACCTCCCGGTTTATTTTGATGGATGGTTTCCTCGTCTACTTGCTCGATGGCTTTACGATAAGCCTCGATACCGAAAAATATGCGACCGAGTATTGCGGCTAAACTCAAGATGAAAGCCAACCAAGAAAACATCAACAACTCAGGGTGATTGGCCGATTTTAAATCTATTAAATCCTTCAGAAACGTGATCGACAAAGCCAAGGCCCCTCCGGATAAGGCAACGAGGAGTTTGTCGTAGCTCGCATTCATAAAATGAAGCGTTTCAAGTAGGGTATCTCGATATTTCGCCAGTTTTTCGTCCATTTGTCTTCCCTCTAACGGGTCCGGCATCAGCGGCCGGCGTAGCCGGTCCGCTGCATGCCGTTGTTAGCTTGCCCCCGACGCGCCGGATCCAAATGCCTTCTTGGCGACGCCTACTATAACATCCACTCGGATCGTATCGCTCGGCTCGAAGACTACTAGGTTTGCTGCGAACTTTTCTTGATACCGACGCCGGAGTTCCTTGAGAAATGTTTTTCCATGGCACCAACGCACTGGATCCTGGTCAACAGCTTTGGTGGCCTCCGTTGCGAGCTTGCCCGGATTTACTTCCCGTGCACCGCCCGCATCTCTTGTAATCTGGACCCGACCGTTGACGTAGCTTTCGATCATCGACTCGGCCACCGCCGTTTCCGTCTCGGAGATCAACGAATCCAGCTCTTCGCGCGTTCGGCTCGAATTGACCTCCGCCAAGTAGTCCCCCCCTAGGAAGTGGGATTCAATATCAACGCCGCCGGTCAAGAAGGGCTCCACGCCAATCTCCCTTACCCCTTGCTCCCACATCTTTGCTTCCTCGACCGTGAGGTAGTCTCGGTCGCGATGGAGTAGAAGCTTTGCCTTCGGGTTCGAAGCTCGGATCATCGAAACAAGCGGCTTGAGTTGCTTGAGCTTGGTTACGCCCAGGTAGGACAGTATGGCAGTTCTATTGAGGTCAAAGCTGGCTGACTTGAGCAACGCTTCGAGTGGCTGTAGGCCCTTGTCTTCTGAGAGCACAACGGCTCGAGTATTCTCATCACCTGCCCGTTCCTTCACGTCGAGGGCGCCGATATCGAGCAGGACGCCGATTTCATCCTCGGGCTGCGCACGATCGACCGGTCCCGGCCCGAACCCAGAGGAAGCCTGTATCATGTCCCACTGCATCCACAACGTGCCTTGAGTGAGTTGTTAGAAGAACGTGGGTGTTTCGGTCTTCAGCCACTCGCCGTAGTAGAGAACACAGAAGGCGCTGATTGTTGGGATGAAGGTGCGAGTCCGGTTCATCTAGCACAACGAGGCTCGGAGAGAACCGGTGAATGTAGGACAGGATCTGGGTCGCCTGGAGCACGCCTGTCCCGGAGAGTTCGAGCGGAACCCACTCACCTTCCAGCTTGACCTCTGCGAGAATGAACTCATCCGTGGGCCTTCGAAAGGTGACGCGGATCTCTACACCGGGGAAGACCTCATGAAGATCGTCAAGGAAGGTGCTCCATTCTGGCGTACCCCAGAGGCGATACAAGATGTTCCGAAGGACCAGGTTTGCGTCACCGCGCGCTAGTGCGCGCAGGAGGACACCGTCGGATACATACGCTTCTGCCTTTGTGATTCCAGCGAGGCCCGGCGAGAAGATGCTGAACGGTCTCTCAAGGCTGGAAAGGCGGCGAGCGACCTGCGCGTTCTCCACCGCGATCATAATGTTTCGGTTTCTTCCTTTTCGGACCGAGACCGAGCAGGTGTTTCCGTCATCGAGCGTGAACTCGAATTCGATGGCGCTGTTTTTACCCCATATTTCCCATTTTAGAAATAGAAAGTCATGGTATAATTTTTCAAATGGCCGATGAATAAAGGCTGAAGTCGATGTTCGAGCAGCAAAAGTGGAGAGATCTGATGGGTGAGAGCAAAAAAGAGGC
>CAUZJO010000010.1:0-49967 GCA_963580245.1 Candidatus Sumerlaeia bacterium
GCGCACGACGGCGGCCTTCTCCTGAGCCGTCCAGTGTTTGCGTTGACGTTTCATCGGACCATCCTCCGTTCTGAGTTTATACTAACTCAAACGGCCCGATTGTCCAATTTCAGCTGAAGCAGAACAAGCAAAGCATATTCTCGCTCATTCGAGAGACTATATTACAGAACCGAAAGAATCGGGATACCGTGGTATTCACCTGATATACAAATACCACAGTGATACCTACGCGAAGCACTGCGGCTTGATGGTTGAGGTCCAACTTCGGTCCATGTTACAACACGTCTGGGCTACCGGCGTTGAGACAGTCGGAACTTTTCTCCGGAGTCCCTTAAAATCCAGTATTGGTCCGGAAGACTGGCTTGCATTCTTTTCCTGTCTTTCTGCCGCTCTCCACTATAAGGAAACCGCCCCTCGCAGATTCAAGAGGTTGGATGAATTTCTTGCTGTAACAGCGGAACTCGGCAGGATCTCAAAAAGAATCGAAGCGGATTGCCGATTAACTGACTTTGGAAACCTCGTTCGCCTAGTCGAGCAGCACAAGGAGAGATCAACGAAGACTTTCGTGCTCCATCTAAAACCAGTCGAGGGAATTGTGAATCTTTACTCGTTCCGCACGCAATCTTCTGCTGCGGCATTACACCTGTATTCGCGTCTTGAACAAGAAGTGAATCTCGATCAAGGGGAGGATGTCGTTCTCGTAAGTACTGACTCAATCAAAGATCTAAGGCAAGCTTACCCTAACTACTTCTTAGATACGCGGAGATTGGTAAAGGAATTTGATACGCTTAAACCCTATATGGGCTAACAAGAGGGTGCTACGAACCGACTACCCGTCGCGAGTCGAAAGCGAAATGAACAACAGGACATCAACCCCGGAGCCGGAGCGGCACTGCCGGTAGCCGGTCGCAGAACCTGCACGTTAGCCAGCCCAAGAACGGAGTACACGATGGGGTTTCGTTTCTCGCTCGAACACGCGAACTGACTGGCACGTATTCTCCAGCCTTCCGGAACGACTCCCATACTCGATCACGAGTTCGAAGCCCGCGAAACGCTTCGCAAGCTACTGGAAGCAGCCCGGCGCGGATGTTGACATGCCAGGCCCGAACCGGCGTAATAATATCGGGAATGGTAGGGTATTCGCGCGGGGAGCGTCCGGGTGCGGCCTTCAACGGCCCGTTGCGTTCCCGAAACCACAAGCGAGTGTTTTCACGACTGAAGATGCATCTCGAGAACCGCTATGACCTGATCGTCGTCGGGGCCGGACATGCCGGTTGCGAGGCGGCTTATTCCGCCGCTCGGATGGGGCGCGACGTGTTGCTGCTGACGATGGAGCCCGACAAAGTCGCCATGATGTCGTGCAACCCTTCGATCGGCGGGCTGGCCAAGGGGCATCTGGTGCGCGAGATCGATGCGCTGGGCGGCATTCAGGCGATTGCCGCCGACGCCACGGGCATCCAGTTCCGCATGCTCAACACGCGCAAAGGCCCCGCCGTCCAGGCCCCGCGCGCGCAGTGCGACAAGTTGGGTTACAACGCCTGGATGCGCGAGTTCATCGCAAACGTCCCCGGCCTGACGTTGGGAGCGGGGACGGCGGTGGACCTGATCTTGGAGCGCGGCGAATCCGGCCGCCCGCGCGTCGGCGGCGTCATGGTCGATGCCGGAGACGGCGAGCAGCTTCCGATTAACGCGCGCGCGGTGATCTGCACCACGGGAACATTTCTGGACGGCCTGATTCACGTGGGCTTGCGCAACTTCCCCGCCGGCCGGATGGGCGAAAAAGCCGCCGTCGGGCTGGGCGAGGCGCTGGCGCGCGTCGGTTTCGAGACCGGCCGGCTCAAGACCGGCACGCCCCCGCGCCTGCGCGCCTCGACCATCGACTGGTCCAAGTTCGACGTCCAGCCCGGCGACGAGCCGCCCCCCGCCTTCAGTTTCTCCAGCGGCCCGATCCGGCGCGACCAGGTTCCGTGTTGGATCGGCTATACCAACGCGGCGACGCACGAGATCATCAACGCCGGGCTCGATCGCTCGCCGATGTATACCGGCGTCATCGAGGCGATCGGGCCGCGTTACTGCCCGTCGATCGAGGACAAGGTCGTGCGCTTCGCCGAGAGGCCTCGTCACCAGATTTTCCTCGAACCCGAGGGCCTGACGACCGACTGGATCTATCCCAACGGCCTCTCGACGTCGCTGCCCGAAGACGTGCAGGAGGCGCTGCTGCGTTCGATCCCCGGCCTCGAGAACGTCGAGATGATTCGCCCCGGCTACGCGGTGGAATACACCTACTGCCCGCCGCTGCAGCTCCACGCCACGCTTCAGACGCGGCTGGTCGAGGGCCTGTTTTTCGCGGGCCAGATCAACGGCACGTCGGGCTACGAAGAGGCCGCCGCGCAGGGCCTGATGGCCGGTATCAACGCGGCCCTGTGGCTCGCCGAGCGTGAACCGCTGATCCTGCGCCGCGACGAGGCCTACATCGGCGTGCTCATCGACGACCTGATCACGATGGAACACCGCGAACCGTACCGGATGTTCACCTCGCGCGCCGAATACCGGCTCCTGCTGCGACACGACACCGCCGACCTGCGCCTGACGCCGCACGGACGCCGCGTGGGCCTGATCGACGACGACCGCTGGGCCGCGTTTGAAACGTATCGCGAACGGATCGCGGCCGGGATCAACGCGCTGGATCGCCGGCCCTTGCATCCTGATAAGATCGACCGGGCCGCGTTCGAGGCGGCGGGTCTGCCCGCGCCGGAAAAGCAAACCACCATCGGCCAGTACCTGGCGAGGCCCAAGATGTCGCTCGAGGCCGTCCGACGGGCCGGGCTCCTGGAACCGGGGCCGGTGAAAACCGATGGGGAAGATGGCCGCCGTCCGGCCTTGCAAAACGCCGAGCGCGACCGCGCCGACGCCCAAATCCTGCTCCACTTCAAGTACGCAGGCTACATCCGCAAGCAGCGCGAACAAGTCGAGCGCATGCGCCGCCTCGAGGACAAGCCCCTGCCCCAGACGCTCGATTACGCCCGCATCCACGGCCTGCGCAGCGAGGCCCAGGAAAAACTGACCCGCTTCCGCCCCGCCACGGTCGGCCAAGCCACCCGCATCGCCGGCATCAACCCCACCGACCTCTCCTTGGTCCTCGTCCACCTACGGGCCCGGGCGGCGGCCTGATCGGCAACGGCAAAAAAGTCCTTCAACTTGACACCTCAGTCATCGTGTCCCGCACTGTCTTCAGTGTGTAGACGTTGAGCTGTCCGACTTAGATTTGACTTACATAGCGGTTACCGGCATGCTGAATGATTTCAGCCTGTTTACCGACTTCGGCGCGCCTCTCGCTCTCCAATGGAAAGGTAGAACCATGTGGCAACCCCATCGCAATCTCCAGTCTGGCCGAGCTAAGTGCATCCCCCCGCTCAACGGGGCGCAAAGACACATATGAGGGATATGCTTCCCAAGGAACCATTCGGTCTCGTCTGCTCAATCCGTGGTGCTTCACAAGCCAATTCCCGGCTCTTGTCCACGCTGCCCTGCTCATCACCGTCCAGAATTCGTGACCCAACCGCTCTTCGCTCAGACCACGTTTGGGCCCCAGCAGGTTATCACCACGGCGACCGACATGGCCTGGTCGGTTTATGCGGCGGACCTGGACGGCGATGGGGACATCGATGTCTTGTCGGCCTCACGTGATGACAACGAAATCGCCTGGTATGAGAACTTATTGCCGCCACCACCCGTGAGGGTTTGGTTCCCAAATGGCGGCGATACGTTTTCGGGAGATTCGCTCATCCAGATCGAATGGCGAGCGAATGTGTCATCCGCCGGCACGGGTGTTCGGCTGGAATTGTGGGACAGTGACGGATTTATCATGACACTCGGTTACGATTGGGACCCGTCGGGTCAACATGCGGCGACAGTCTACCTGTCCTTGATGCCCGAGAAGGATGATTACCGCATCCGAGTTTTCAGCACGTTCAATCCTGAGCTGTTCGACGAGAGTGATGAGCCGTTTACGATCATCGGAGGAGCGGTCAAGGTCCATGCGCCCAACGGCGGTGAGACTTGGAACGTCAACACCCTTCAGCCCGTTCACTGGCAGACAAGCCTCCCATTCGCGGGAAACGGCGTCGATATTGAGTTATGGAACGACCAGTGCATGGTGAGCGACTTGGGGTCGGCCTGGGATCCCGACGGCGAGGCCATTGATCTGTTGTTCGTGCCCGACACGATCCCCAGCGGAGACGATTACCACATGCGGACGATCAGCGCCTGGGCTCCCGAGCTGTTCGACGAAAGCAACGCCCCCTTCACGATCCTCGGCGGCCCCGAGCGCAACGCCGTGGATAACCGCCTTTGGACGCTCTATAGATAATCATCCCAGGACAGCCGATGGGGACCGCCTGCCCTCGATCGCGGAAAACTTCGTTCATTCACGCCGCTCAAGTCACGAGGCTCGCGGTCCAGGTTGCGTGGACGCGCGTGCTGCTCGTCACCACGCCTTGTTCCATGCCGGCGCCGTCGGCGTTCAGCTCGGTGGCGTAGTGGGCGACCGAGCCGTTGCGGTAGAACACCGACATCGACACGACCCGGCCGATGACGGCGCCGATGATCGATCCGTCGGTGTGATCGCGCCACATCACGCGTCCCGACAATTTCCACCGGTCCTGCTCCAGGAACAAGACGCCGCTGATTTCGGTCCCATTGACCTGAACGATTTCCCAGGGCCTGCCGATTTGAGGGCAGTCCATCGTTTGATCTCCTGGTGGGCGAGGGGGGGAAAGTTTAAGGGTTCCGCCGGCCTCCGCCCCGGCCCGCTCTAAACCCGGGGCCGCCGCGTGGGCGCCGCGCCGTGGCTTGATCCCAGGTCTCCTTCTGTTCCGCCGTCAGGATGGTCGCCATCTCCTTGTCCAGTTTGTCTTTCAGCTCGCGCATGGATTCGCTGAGCGACGCGAAGTCGGCGCCGGCCATCGCCTCTTCGCGGGCTTTGTTGGAATCGGTGACGTAGGTCTGGACCTGTTCCAGGGCCGTGTCGAGGTCCTCTTGCTCCAACTCGAACCCGGTTAGCACATGGACCATTTGGCCCCACCGGCGACTGAAAGACCCGAGGATGCCGATAGCCTGGGTTGTTTGGCCATCCGACAGGAATGCCGTGAGCGCCTCTTGGAGCTTTTCCCTTTCGTTCGCGACGAGTTCCCGCCTCTGTTGCCAACTCTCCATCCGGTTGCCTTCGGCGACTGACCAGAACTCGCGCATCGCCTCATCGTGACTGGCGCGGGCCGCTTGATAAGCGGCGATGAGTTTAGATTCGATCACCTGGCCGAGCTCGAGGTCTTCAGCGACGCCTTTGGCCTGGATTTCCCAGGCGGCTTCTTGCTCGGCGGTTTCGAGCCCTTGACGGCCACCGCCGCCTGGTTGAGCGAGCGCCTCGCCGAGGCTCAACATCAACAGGGCCGCCCCCGCGATGCTCAATATGCTCGTGGCTCTGGCCGGTTCATTCCTCGTTGCGTTCATTTTGCTTGCTCCTGTTTTCCCTCGATCGCGGGAAGGTTTGTAGGCTGGGTTGCCCGTTCGATCTGGAACCGTGAAATGCCGAGATGTTCCATATCGTTTATGTCCCGTGGTGTCTGGACGCGAAGTTCTGACAGTCCGCATGATTGAACAAGAAGTGCGCCAGATTCTGGTGGCGCTCGGCACGCGCAGGCTCTCCCTTCCGTTCGCTTGTCCATCCCCCATTGCGCTCGACCCGGCGGCGGCCATTCGGCGAGAACTCTCACAACAAACCCTAAACGACCATCGGACCCTTACGATCATCGCCTCTTGCGGTTGGCCCCGTGGAGCGGGCAATATGAGCCTCCGGGTCGCATCCCGGCCCAGGCCCTTCAACCATGTGCGCTTTCGCCACCGTCATCCCCGCCGCGTTCGAAACCCTCAGCCTCGCCGAGCCGGCCACTCGCGGCTACGGGATTACTCTGACGCGCAGCATGAAACCCTCGTGGCTGGAGCTTGAAATCCAGCGCGTGGCCCAGGCCGGTTTTAACCTGATCCTTTTTCCCGTTTACGTCAACGGTTGGACGCTGTTTCCCTCCGAGTCCGCGGCGGCGCAGGGGATCAAACCGATCAACCCCCACATACGAAAGTGGAACCCGCTGGACCTCGCCGGCCGCCTGGCCGCCGAGGCGGGGATAACGCTGTGGGGTTTCACGCGCCCCTACAATTTCCACCCGCGCCACTCGATCGTCGAGCATAAACTCTTGCACGAACACCCTGAATGGCGCATCCGCGCTCACCCCAATCTGCAGCAGTCGGCGGTTCGCCGGCGAGAGGCGTGGCATCCCTGTCTTATCAACCCCGATTACCGCCGTTATGTGGGGAATGTCCTGTCGGAGGCCGTGGCTGGCTATCAACTGAGGGGATTGGTGATCAATCTGGCGGACCTGGGGATCTGTGGGGGCCCGCTCCGAGAGTCGCCTTTCTGCTTCTGTCCGGCCTGCCGTCGTAAGTTTCGCGAAGACAGAGACGAGGATCTGCTCCAGGCCGCTGAGCGCGGCCAGGTCGAAATGATCCGCCAATGGCAGCTCGAACAGGTCCTTGACCACGTTTCGTACGTGCGCCACCGCCTATTGCGCATGCGTCCCGGTCTGCGCCTGGTTTGCCGAGCGCGACCGACTTGGCGCCAGCAGGCCGATCGGCCCACGCCGACCCACTGCCCTTCACCGCTCGTTGACTGGACGCGCCTGCTTGAATCCGGCTTGATTGAATTGATCGCGGTTGATCACGACGACGAACGGGCCGGCGAGCTCATCGGCTCGCGTCTGGCCGCCGATTACGCCAATCTGGGAGACCGTGTCTTGTGGCTGCCCGTGCTCTCGATCGACGCGCTTGAGGACCTGCGCGCTCCGTTGCGCGCGCTGCAACATTACCCCACTCCGGGTTTTATCGCCGAGTTCCAAAACAGCTTCACCGAGGACGACGCCCGGTTCCTCAGCGAGTCGTTTTTTCCGGACGCCGCCGTCGTCCCCGAGGATGACCCGATCCGCACGGCGACCTATTTCCTTGAGCGGGCCGGTCAGGCCCATCGCGACCTGCCGCGGCTGAGCGAACTGATCGGCGATTTCGTCCGCTTGCTGGCCCGGCAGGTCCCCTCATCCAACGAATTCAAGGGGCTTCAGATGATCGAGCAGAACATCCACGGACTGGAGCAGTACATCCGGCGCGGGCGGCTGGGCAGGGGAACCATCTCCGAGCGCACGCTTCTGGATCTGGGTCTGGCCCGCCGTTACGTTCGCATGGCTTTGATGGACATCCGAATGGCGGTATGATCATCGCCCTCCGCCATTTCCTCGTGTGGACGCTGGTCTGGTTGGCCACCGCATGGTTGTTGGTGACCGCGATCCAGCCTCGGAGTCCCAATGCCCGGCCGAGCATTTCGGGCCGCGACGCTCTCTATCGCGGCGTCCTGGCCGGCCAAGATACCATTACCCATGATTATCCGGCCACCTGGTGGGGATGGGGTCAGGTCCGCTCGACCGGGAAGCTCCCGCTGTGGAACCCCTCCTGGTTCGGCGGGATGCCCTTTGTCGCCTCCCAGACGTTCATGCCCTTTTACCCTCCCAACTGGCTTGGCGCCGTTCTGCCTTTTCCACTCGCCTTCAACATCCAATACCCGCTGCACCTGGTGTTGGCGGCGATGGTCATGGCCGCGGTGCTTCGGCGGCGCGGCCTGGGGTGGTGGGCGGCGGGGCTGGGTGGGTTGGCTTGGGGGTTCGGCGGCCACCTTGCGACCTTAGTCGGGCCGGGCCACATCCAGAAGCTCCAGGCCCTGGTCTGGCTGCCTCTGGTGGCCCATGGCGGCTGGTGTCTGGGACGGGGCCGCAGGCGCGAGGGAGCCGCGACATTGGCGGGAGGCATGGCCCTCCAGGTCTGCGCGGGACATCTTCAGATCGTCTACCTCTCCCTGGCGGTCGCCGTCATCGAGGCCCTGACCGGTTGGCTCCCGGTCGTTTTCAAGAGGCGTGTCGGGGACGCTCCACGAACCGCGCGACGGCGGACGGTCCAGTTGATCGGCTTCGGGACGCTGGGAGTGGGAACGGCCTTGGCCTTATCGGCCGTCTTCTGGATTCCGACGGTCGAATTCGCGCTGCGATCCAATCGCCAGGGCAAACTGGACTGGGAAGACGCCACGCGCGGCTCGCTGCCCCCCGAGGAGGCCGCCGAGTTCATCCTGCCCCGGCTGCGCGGCGATTCGATGCCTCACGGCCGGGGCCTGTACCGGGGCCGCTACGGCGAGAGCATCACCAGTTCCCCCGAACGCACCGTCAGCGACTACGTCGGCGCGGGCGTGCTGGTCTTTGCGTTGATCGCGCTTGTGAGCGGGGGAGCGCGGCGGCGCGCCGCCTGGGGTTACACGCTGTTGGCCACGGCGGCGTTGGCACTGAGCCTGGGCAAGTACACGCCCATCGTTTACAAGACCGCCCTGGTGATCATTCCGGGCCTCTCTCATTTCCGCTCGCCCTCGACCATGATGGCCCTGCTCGCCTATGGGTTAACGATCGCGGCGGCCCTGGGAGTCGAGACGATCTTTGCCGAACCAGTTAATGGGCCGGGTAAGGCCAAGCGGTTCCATCGCCGATTAAGCGTCGCGATGCTTGTGCTTGCCGTAGTTCTGTGCGCGGTGAATCTCAAGGGGCGTCTGTGGCTCCGCGCGCAAAGCGCGGAGGCCCGGTCGGCCCCGCCCATCGTTCAACGCGGCCCCGCCGCCGTCCGGACCCATCTGTTCGTGACCTCGCTGACCCATACCGTGCAGAGTGGGGCGCTGATCCTGCTGGTCGCCGGAGCCCTTGGCCTCGTTCGCACGCGGGGGGCGGGGGGTGGAAGCCGCTCCGCGACGCGCCTGCTCGGGGCGGCGTTGGTGGCGATATGGGCCGGA
This sequence comes from Candidatus Sumerlaeia bacterium, assembly GCA_963580245.1. GTDB lineage: Bacteria > Sumerlaeota > Sumerlaeia > MVZB01 > MVZB01 > CAUZJO01. The sequence goes on from CAUZJO010000010.1 coordinate 8,924, forward strand.
GATCTGGTCGCCAACGCCGGCCCATTCTGGAACGTCGAGGCCGCCGAGCCGTATCACGAGTTCCTCACTCACCACTGGGCCCGACCCTATTGGGACGGCCAGCGCGAGCCGGTCCGGTACCTGCATGTCGACAATGAGCTACAGAACTGGGCCCTGACGTTGTCGGATTTTGAGAAAGGGCTCTCGATCGGTTCGTTTCACGGATATCACCCCGTCGCCAATCGGCGCTACTTCCAGATTCTCGACCGCCTAGGTTTCCTGCATCCCAACATCGCCCGCATGTTTGGAATGCGCTATCTGATCTGGCCCGCCCAGCGGCCCCGACTCAAGGGGTGGGTCGAACTGACGCGCCACGGCGATCTCACCCTGCTTTATAATCCCGCCATCCAGTATATCCACCCCGTGCTTCATGCCCGTCTCGTCGAAACGCTGGATGAATTGCTCGATCGCGTGGAAGATCCGGACTTCGATCCCTATACATCGACCACCTGCCTGGCGGATGCGCCGCTCGCAAAGGACCAACGCAGACGCATCGACCGCAAACCCCCGGGCCTCGAGGCCAGCGTCGAGACGCGCGGGCCGGGCGAAGTCCACATCGAGCTTGCCAGCCGCAGAGACGCGCTGGCTGTCGTTCGCGAGCCGTTCGACCCGGGCTGGCGGCTGTGGTTTGGTGGCGGACGGAAGCGGACTGAAGCCAAATTGCTGGAAGCCGATGGTTACTTCCTGTTGTTCAATGTCCCCGCTGGCCGCAGCCATGCCGCGCTGGTGTACGATCCCGCTTCCCAGCGACTGGGATTGCACATCACGCTGTTTACGCTGGCCCTGATGGCCGCCTGGGTCGGGGCCAGGTTGGGGAGAAGACGTGAGAATGCAAGGTGAAGGATGAAGACTTGACGTGGTCGGTGGAGATTGCGTAATTATCCCGGTACGGCAACGGGATTGGGTGGATTTCTTCCATGGGCAAACCGATTTTCGAGATAACGCACCGCGCCGAGAGTGGTGACGCCCGCGTCGGTCGCCTGCGGCTGCGCGGGGCTGAGATCGAGACGCCGGTCTTCATGCCGGTCGGCACGCGCGCAACGGTCAAGGCGATGCTCCCCGAAGAGGTCGCCGCGATCGGTTATCGCCTGATCCTGGCCAACACGTTTCACCTGGAGCTGCGTCCGGGCTCGGCCTTGATCGAGCGGCTGGGCGGGCTACACCGCTTCATGAACTGGCCCCACGCGATCCTGACCGACTCGGGCGGCTTCCAGGTCTACTCGCTGGCCGAGATGCGCAAGGTCAGCGAGGACGGGGTCGAATTCCGCTCGCCTTACGACGGAAAGATGATACGCCTCACGCCCGAGGAGGCGATCGCGATCCAGCATCGTTTGGGGTCCGAGATCATCATGGCGTTCGACGAATGCCTCGATTTCGAGGCCCCGGTCCAGGCCGCGCGCGAATCGATGGAGCTGACGCTACGCTGGCTCGAACGTTGTCGGCGGGCGCACGCCGCGGGCGCGGACGGCGGCCACCTGTTCGGGATCGTCCAGGGCCATTTCAGCGCCGAGTTGCGCGAGGAAAGCGCGCGGCGCACGGCCGAGCTGGACCTGCCGGGCTACGCGATCGGCGGCCTCTCGGTCGGCGAACCGGCGCCGTTGATGCTCGAGATGCTGGAGGCGTCCACCGCGAACCTCCCAGCCGACCGGCCCCGTTACGCGATGGGCATCGGCCTGCCGCTCAATCTGATCGACATGGCCGCGCGCGGCGTCGACATGTTCGACTGCGTGGTCCCCACGCGCAACGCGCGCAACGGCCGCGTCTATACGTTCAGCGGCGTCATGAGCATCAAACACGCCCAGCATGCCGAAGACCCCGGCCCCCTGGAGGAAGGCTGCCCGTGCGAGGCGTGTCGCCAATACAGCCGCGCGTACCTCCGTCACCTATACCAGTGCAACGAAATCCTCAGCGCCCGCCTGCTGACGGCCCACAATCTAACGTTCTACCGGCGCCTGATGGAACGTATCCGCGAGGCTATCCGCTCCGGCGCGCTGGGGGCGTTGCGGGCCGAGTTGGCCGAGGCATACGCATGATGGATTTTAACTGGGGGAGATTCATGGATGGTACGGAAAGATTTCTCAGTGAGTGGCGTTCATAATTTCCGGTGAAGAGTTCGAGCGCAGGCTACAACGCATCTCACAACTGCGCGACTTGTGCATCGGCCTACGCTACGCGGTGCTCAACGCCTGGGAAAAGGACGAAATCCCGTTCAAGCCGAATATCGATATTCGGAGCGATTATGAATACTGGGCCGCGAAAGCGCGGGAGAAGGGGGTTGATATTAGTAATTCTTGAATCGCGGCGAATTTGACGCGATGGCGAGGTATTCCTTGATGGCGCCCCTGATGTTTTCCAACGCCTCCTCTTCATCGCGGCCCTGCGACCAGCAACCCGAAAGGCCGGGCACCGACACGCTGACGCCCTCGTCGGAGTGGTGCAGGGCGACCTTGTATTTCATCGTCATCATGTCGCAGCCGCCCTTCATCGAATGTGAGACCAAGGTTCGATTATAACCATAAGCATGGTTCTCCACCGGTCCGGGCCTGTCAAGCGTTCCATCCCTCGCAGGCAGTAAATATACGCTTATCCGAGTCCTCGGCCGTCAAACACCAAAAGGATTTCAGCTATCCCTCGATCCTTGAATTTGAACAACTGGGCAATCGTTACGCCCCCGTCACCCTTTTCATATTCATAGAAAACGGACACACTATCTCCACTTTCGGTGACGCTCAAAACTTGATAGGCACAACTACGTGGTGGGTCATTCTTCAGACAATCCAAATACGCATCCCTGGAACCAAACTGAGGCAATGGGCCCTTAAACCGAAGGTCCTCCGCCAACAAGAGAGCCAAACCGTCAACGTCTCCGGCGCAAAAACGCCTTATGAATTTCAGTGCGACTTCACGATTGTTCATCGGATGCAAATTCGCCTAACGCCACAAAGCTGACCGGCGTGCGAAGAGCGTCTGGTCGAACGCCATGTTAAATCAAGCGCAATGTTTCATTCGCCCGTTGCCGGATAGAAGGAGTTCTGCCGGACTCGACTGGTTTCCGCACCATGTTCGAATAGTTTTGGACTGCCTCGGGTGGGCTTGTCACTGACTCCACGTAGCGTTGACCTACGCCGGTCAAGCGACGGCAGATTGTTTCGCGTTCTGGATGGTGATTTTTGGATCAGGATTGCGATCTGGGACGGGTAGCCCTTTATCCTTAAGCAACTCAACGTGTTCCTTCATCCCCCACTTCGCTTTGTAGAGACAATCCCCGATCGAATGTCCCACACCCGTGAATCCCTCCAGCTCCGGTGAAAAGAACCCGAAAAAGTCGGATTCCTCGGTTGCCTCGATCACCAAGGAGTAAGTTAAATCGATCATGTGTTCAACCCCTGGATCCCGCTCACGAGGTTAGCGCGGCCGTTGGACCAACGCAAACGCATCTGATTTCCGATGGATCTCCCCTTATGGTTCACCGCTCCAGTTCAGGCGAGATTTCTTGCAACCCCTTTCCCATGCACCGGACGGGGGGCGGGGCACCGAGGTTGAGCATGGGATGTCGGCCCGGTGGATGGAAAGAAGACCCCTGGCCGGGCGTTGACCCCTTCACTCTGGGCCTTGGGTCCGCTATAGTCGGACCGGTGAACGCTATCGTGTGAGGTGGTCGAATGAGTTGGCGGCAACGGTTTCGATTGGGTCCGGGCGAGATTTTGGTCCTGATGGCGATCGGCATCCTGGCGCTGATCGTCCTGACGGGCAACTTCAAGTTGATCATCGAGACGCTCTACAAACCCTACACGGCCCTGATCGTCGTGATCATGCTGGTGGAATACGTCCTGCTCAAAGGGGCCGACCGCTCGCAGATCTATCGGCGCGAGCTGGAAGCGGCGCGTGAGCGGCGGCGCGACGACGTGCTGGCCCTGCGCGAGATGGAAATGCAACTTGTGGAACTGCGAGCGCGGCTGGGGGCAACGCTCGAGAAGGAGGCCGAACCCCAAGGCCTGCGCCAGGCTCTCGAGAGCGGCATCGAGGTCACCGGCGACGTGCTGAAGCTCCTGCGCGAACGAATCTGAGGCCCCCGCCGACGCCTCCGCGCACCCAAGGCCCCCCCCGACCCCTGGGGCCTGTTTGTCCGACCGATATGGTCGTTGATCTGGCGGGCCGATTTTGAGAGAGTGACACCGGTCGCCGCCGGGCGGACTCGCGTTCAGCGAACACCGGCGCGGCAGCCCTCGTCCCCAGCGTATGTGCGCGCCGTGAAAGTGAGTCGGATGAGCCTTGCTCGGCATACAGGTCTTGCGCTCCGCGCCGGTTGCCTCATCGCCGCGATGCTGGTGCTCGCCGGCGGCTGCAAGAAGAAAACGTCTTACGACGTCGTGGAGCAGAATCCCTATCTCGGCATGCCGGGCCTGCTCGACCACCTGATCAACTTCGACATCAGCCGTCTGCGCTTGCGAGACGGCTTCAGGGAATTTCGCCAAGAGCTTCTCGACGACCCGCAAGCGGGGATTATCTTCGAGGCGCTGGACAAACGCATGGGACTGAATCCCCTCGATGACGTGGACCGGGTGGTCGTCGGGGTCCGCGGCCGGGTCGACCCCGACGACCCGGTCAAGAACCTCTTGGTCCTGTTCCAGGGGCGGTTTTCCAACGCCGATCAGATGATGGAGGGCCTGCATCAGTGGGTCGCCGAGGAGTATCTGATCGCGCCGCCGCCCTTTCGCAAGTCGACCCATCCCGGCACGGATTTCAAGCGGTTTCAGACTTCGGGCCAGAGCATGTACAGCGAGCAGAATCTAGTGCTCGAACTCAACTTCGCGATCCTTGAATCGCCGGGTGGAGACGGTGCCGGGGAAGACCCAAGCTCACCGGGGCGCGGGCTGATGGTGTTTAGCTTCAACTCGGCCCTGGTGGCCGAGACCCTCGACGTGATCTCGGGCCAGATGGAAGGCATTCAGAAGGACGAGAACTGGGTGACGATGCTCGATCGGCCCGACACCAGTTCCTTCTTCTGGGGGACGGGTAATCTCGATCCGGCCATGACCCGCGGGGCCCAGGCGTTGAGTGGGCTCAGCAAGGCCGGCCAGTATTATTTTCACCTCAACCTGAAGACCAACCCGGAAGCCGAGCTTGGCCTGGTCTGTGATTCGATCGAGAGCGCGGAGGCCCTGGCCGGCGAGATCAAGACGGGAATTCAATCGCTAAAGGGGTTGATGCCCTTAGTTGCGATGGCCGCGCCGGAGACCGCGAAGCTTCCCGACAAGATCGTCGCGATCCCCAAACAGGAGATCACCCGCGTTATCTTGAAATTGACCGAATCGGACCACCGCGCGCTGGTCAATGAATGGAAAGCCCTTGCCCGCCAAGCCGAGGAGTCGGGCCAACTCCCGCTTCCCCTGCCCGGCATGATGCCGCCAGGCGGCCAGCAGCCTTTTCCCGGGATGCCTCCCCCTCCCGGCCAGCCCCCACAGGCCACCCCCGTCCAGCCCCAGCCAGGCCAGTAGGCGTCCCTCCAACCCTCGGAGTTGGCTCAGGCGGGGACCAATACGATATCGAACGATCCGTACTCGCATGACGCCGTGACGCCGCGCCGGCAATCATAAAGGATTGATAGGCCGATCAATCCGTGGTAGGGATGGTCCGTTCGTGCATATCCAATGAAAGTGAAAGCGGTGATCTCGTGAAACGGATTCAAACGCCTTTCCTGCTCGGCGTCTTCCTCGCCATGCTTGCCTTCGGCGTGATGCCCGAGGGCCGCGCCGACGACCGCCAATGGCCCTATTACGGCCAGGACGACTTCGAACTGGATGGCTTGCGGCTTTGCTGGTACGTAAACGGCGGCCGCGCCGAGGCGCGCGATGGGATGCTGCACCTGACGGCACCGACGGACAAGCGGGCTTTCGTCGCGCTGAAGGGACTCTATCAGGTCAGCGAGCCGAGAATCTATCTCTATTGGCCGTGGGCGATGGAGACCAAGCTCGTCCCTTCCGAAGAGGTCCCTGGAAAGACGATCGCGTTTAACGCCGGGATCATGATCAACTTCGGCAATGATCGGGCGCAGGGGCAAAGCGAGTTCTTGGGCATCGCCAGCACGACGGACACCGTTGCCTGGCAATCGATGTTCGAGGCGCGTCTGGAGAAGAGGGACGGCATCACGTCGTTCTCGTACTTGATCGATGGCCACGTAACCGACATCGAGCCGCCGCGCGGGTCGGAGGACTCGAAGGCTTTCCATCTCAGGGTCGAGGGCGTGGGCGAGGACGGACGGACGTTGCGCGTCGGCGTCAAGGCCGGGGCCGAGGATCCCTGGAATTGGTCGCCCGAGTTTCAGTTGGCCCACCCCGCCGTGCACGCCAGTCCGATGGCCGTCTACAATGGCCCCGTCACCAGTGCGGAAACCACCGCCGCCTTCGATTTCATCCACTTCGAAGGTCTCTCATTTGACCCCGGCGTGTTCCATCGCGACGACTCCGAGTATCTGCGCAGCCTGACCGAGGAACAAATCGAAGCGACCCATGCGGCCGGCCGGAGCGTCCATTACATCCGGGATGAGGTCCCCAAGGTAAAGGAACCGGCCCCGCAAGGCGAACGCACCACGGCCCGCGTCCCCGACACCCTGGACCTGGTCGACCGGATGAAGCTCTCGATCAACGCCATCACCGAGTGCGTCGATCGCGGGGCGGATTTTGAGCCGTACTGTCACGTCTTCGTCAATCCAAACGGGTGGAGTAACGCCAGTGTCCAATACAACCCCGACATGGAACGCGGCGCGCCGGTGTTGCTCCACGATATCCACGGCTACAACACCGGCATTGGGGAGGCGTGGGTCGAATCGCTCCCGCTGCTGCGCCTGGCCACCGGCAGCTCGCTCAACATGGAAGTCAGCCAAGGGATGATCGACAACATGCGGCGGATGATCGGCGAGGACGGCTTGCCCCAAGTGCCGCTCGATGGGCGACCTTGGGGATGCTTCACCTCCTGGTGGGTCCATGACCCGCTGACGGGTAGCTCGCTGGATGGTGACTTGACGATGACCGGCGAATACGCCTGGGGACGGTTTCTCTCGACGCTGGCGGTCTGGCATGCCGCCACCGACAGCCCCGCGCTCAGAGTTGAGATCGAGCGAATGGTCGACGCCTTCGAACGGCTCGACCGCGAACGCCCCCAGATGCCGCAAGGGATGACCACTGAGTTCGGATTGGTCCAGGCCTACAAGTTTACGGGTTATGAACCGGCGCGCGAGGCGGCGGCGCGGCTGCTCGAGAAGACCCGCGCGCGCAAGTTCCAGCCCGACGGCAGTTTCAGCGGCCATTATCACGGAACCAGCTTCAGCGTTCTCTCGATGGCCGAGTTGGCCGTCCTGACCGGAGACGACGAATTGATGGAATTCGTGAAAAGCAGCTATGAGTTCGCCGTGAGCAAGGGTTGGCCGCTAATCGGGTTCTATCCCGAGGGGGTCAATCAAGATCCGCCCAACGGCGAGACGTGCTCCTTCACGCACCTGCCCAAGATCGCGATCCTGCTCAGCCGCGCCGGCAAAGGTGACTACTGGGACGACGTGGACCAACTGGCGCGCAATCACATGATCGAATGCCAGTTGACCGAATCCGATTGGCTCTACGACCTGGGCAAGCGGATCCCCAACCCGATCCTGCCCAGCCCGGCGGGGTATGATGGCGTGCGCGACGTCGGGCGCCGGCTGATCGGGGGATTCGCCGCATTCACGACGCTCAACGATTACTTCAATCTGAACATCCTGCACGCGCCGGGGCCGATCGTCGGTTGCTGCACGGGCAACGGGGCCCGGTCGCTCTATTACGTCTGGCGCAATATCCTGGAACGGACCGACGATGGGCTCAACGTCAACCTGATCCTGAACCGGGCTTCGCCGTGGGCCGACGTGGACAGTTTTCTCCCCTACCAGGGTCGGGTGGATGTGCGCATGAAAGCAGACTTGCCCTTGCGCGCGCGGATGCCCGGCTGGGTCGACCTGGACCAGGTCACTTGCGCGGTCGGCGATGAGCCGCGGGCCTTGAGCTGGGAGGGGCGCTACGCGAGCCCCGGCCGGGTCGCCGCCGGCCAGGTGGCCCGGTTCGATTTTCCCATCGACGAACGCACGATTCAGTTGCAAATTGGCGCGGTCGATGCCACGCTGGTTATCCGTGGCGCGACAGTGGTTGATATCACCCCCAAAGGTCGGACGTTCGGTCTGTACCAGAACCGAGACCATTACCGCGCCGGCCAGATCCGCTGGCGAACGGTCGAACGATTCGTCCCCGGTCGGACGATCGATTGGTGAGGGGAATCGAAGGCGGGGAGTTTCGCCGCGACATCCTCCGCGAACTAAAGATGGGGCAAGTAAATGGAAAATGAACAGGTCCTTGAGCCGCCACGCGCGCTAATCTCACGCAATCCGGTCGGGTGGATACGCTACTTCGGACCCGGTGCGATCTTGGCTTCGGTGACCGTCGGAAGTGGGGAAGTCGTCTTCCCCTCCCGGGGCGGGTCCCTGTTCAGCTACAACGTGTTGTGGGTCATCCTGTTCTTCGCGACGCTCAAGTGGGTGATGGCCTACACGAGCATCCGCCACATGATCCTGAGCGGGGCGCATCCGCTTGAGCGCTGGCGACTGTTCCCCGGCCCCAAGGGTTGGATGCACGTCTTTTTACTGATCACCGTCGCTTTCACGCTGCCGGTCGCCTTCGCGTTTCTTGGCGGGACCCTGGGCAGCGCAACTCCGTGGATGTTGGGCATCGGCGAGGAGTCGTTTTGGAACAATGGACCGATCTGGACCACCATCTGGTTGGGAGCCGCCGGCGTCCTGCTTCTAATCGGGGGTTACAGTTTCTTGGAGAAGGCCCAAACGGCAATCATTATTCTGATGCTCGTGTGCATCATGGCCGCTCTCTTTTTCGTCGCGACCGATTGGCCCGCCACGCTGTGGGGTCTATTCATTCCCCACAAGCTCAGCTATCCGGATTGGGCACCAAAAAACATCAGTGACCGCCCCGTGCTGGTGGAGGTCATGACTTACGCCGGGGTGATCGGGGGCGCGTCCCAGGACTATCTGGCCTATGCCGCGTTTCTGCGAGACAAGAAATGGGGCCGATGTCATTTGAGCGTGGCCACCGATGGCGAACTGGAGGAGACGGCGGCCCACAAAGACCATCGCGCGCGGCTTTGGCTTCGCGCGGCGCAGATCGATACCCTGGTTAGTTTTGCGGTGGTGGTCGTCATAGCCTGCGCTTTTTGCATCCTCGGCGCCGTAATCCTGCACCCGGAAAAGATCGTCATCGAGGGGAACGATTTGCTGCAACACCAAGCGGCTTTCTTGACGGCCCTGTCTCCGCTGCTGGAGCCGCTTTATAAGCTCGCCGTGTTCGCCGCGTTCTTCGGGTCCCTCTACGGCGGGCCGGAGATGAACTATCGATTGGTCTTCGAGCTGCTCAATACCGGGACGCGCTGGCGCGACCGCCTCCCGGTCCGAAAGGTTCGCCTCACGGTGATCGGCGTGGCGATCGGAGGAGCGATCCTCGTGACCTGGGCCAGGGAACTGAATGAAGCCTGGGACGCCAGCCACATCCAATTGTGGACGCCGATTGGCCTCATCTCGGGCGTGATCCTGTGCGGCATCTTCTGCATGGCCAATACTTGGGCCGACCACCGTTTCCTACCCAAAGGGCTTCGCCTGTCCAAGGCATTTTACATCGTCAATCTCGTCGCGGCGTTGATCTTCCTGGCCTCCGGCCTGACGGCTTATTGGTTAAACGTGGGCCAATGGGGATTCCTATTACTGGGCGGGATGTTGTTGGTTTCATTCCTCACCGCGTGGTTGGCGCCGGCTCTCTTTTGGTCGGACAAGCCCGTTGACCGAGAGTGATCCCGCTTGTTGAAACTCGCTGCCCACTGCTCCAATCGGGCGGCGTGGCATCGCAAGCAACCCTGAACACGTGAGGCGGGGGAGACCGAGGCGATCCGGATTACCCGTCCTCACTTGTTGTCAAGTCAGACATCGATTTTTTTTACGTGGTCGGCCACTCTTTCGTTGCATAGGCTCGGTTAAGGCGTAAAGTGAATCATGGGGTCGTTGTCGTCTGAACGTCCCTGTCCCGCCTTGGGGATGAGCTGAGGAACCTCAGACTGGTCGTTTCCACAAACTTGGCAGTTCGCGTTGGGTACCCGAGTCTCTCTCGGGTGCTGGGCTCTTGCCGGTTGTCCCGGCCCCCTGAAAGGGGGAGCGGCATGACTTACAAAGTCGCCATTATCGATGATCACAAGATCGTTTGTGACGGGTTGAAGGCCCTGTTGAGCCGGCAGGAGGACGTTGAAGTCGTCGGCCAGGCGTATGACGGGCGTGCGGGGCTGGCTCTGATCGAAACCACGCCGATGGACGTGGTCATCATGGACGTCGAGATGAGCAATCTGAACGGAATCGACGCCACGCGGATGGTCAAGCAGATGCGGCCCGAGGTCAAGGTCATCGGCCTGTCCGCGCACACCGAGAAGCACTTTATCATCGAAATGCTCAAGGCGGGGGCCAGCGGTCACGTTTTCAAGGACTGCGCGTTTGAGGAGCTTGTAGCGGCCGTGCGGGCCGTGGGCGATGGCAAGACCTACCTGAGCCCGGAGATTGCCGGACTGGCGCTGGGCTATGTCCTCGACCCCAACCGTTCGGGCGAGGAGGCCGCGTTTCGCTCGCTTTCAACCGTCGAGCGCGAGGTGCTTCAGTATTATTCCGAGGGCAAATCGACCCGCGAGATCGCCTCTTCGCGGCACGTCAGCATCAAAACCGTTCAAACCCAGCGCCAGCACATTATGAAAAAGCTGGGCGTCCACGGCGTCGCCGAGATGACCAAGTACGCCATCCGCGCGGGGCTCACGACCATCCATTAGAATCGCGCGTTCCCTCCCCTCATTTGCGGCAAATCGCCGGCGCCCATGACGGAACCAAATTGATCCAGCCCATCGTAAGGTGTATCACCGCATGGAAGATCATCAAGCTGTCTTGGACATCGGTCAGGGTGAATCACTCAAGACATTCATGGATCAAGTCAACGCCGCCCGTAACCTACAGGCCGTTTTTCATCCTCTGAAAAAAACCCATGGAAATCACCCTTGCACATCAAGCTTCTCGATCGATTGGGTTATCCGATCGGAAAGGGCCGGCGAATATCGGGGAGCAGCTTCCAATGTGAGCTGATTTTTTCCGAGGACCTTCCGCTCCAGGAAGCGCGCCACGCCAAGCTGAGCAAATTGAGCGATGGTGAGGTGGTCCACACATGTCTGCGCCTGCTCGCGGCCGACGGGAGCTGGCGGTGCACCGAGCTGGAGGGAACCGTTGCCACGCGCACGGCCGACGGCGCGCCCGACGCCATTTTTTGTCAATTCAGGGATGCCTCGCGGCAAACGGCGATGGAATCCCATGTTCACCAGACCCAGAAGATGGAGGCCCTGGGATTGCTGGGGGGTGGCATCGCGCATGATTTCAATAACCTGATGACCGGAATCATCGGTTACTCGTCGCTCGCCGAGAGCGAACTGAGCGCCGACGATCCGCTGATGGAATCGGTCCGGACGATCCGGGAAGCCTCGGAGCGCGCCGCGGCCCTGACCCGGCAACTGCTCGGCTTCGCGCGCGGGGGCGAACGCGGGGGCGAACGCGAGACACTTCAGTTCGACATGCACGTCCTGATCAAGGAGTTCATCGTCCTGCTGAAGTGCGGGATCGCAAGCAGCATCCAGCTCACCTTGAGTCTGGAGGCACCGCAAGCCTTTGTCGAAGGCGACCCCGGCCAGCTCCAGCAGGTGTTGTTCAACCTGGACTTGAACGCCCGGGAAGCCATGCCCGGCGGCGGAACCATGACCATCTCGACGCAAGTCGCCGATCTGAAGCGGGAGAACTTGGTCACCGGCTCGGTGCTGGACCCCGGCGAATACCTCGTCTCATCGGTTGAAGACACCGGCCGTGGAATCCCGCGCGAGATCATCGACCGCGTCTTCGAGCCATTTTTCACAACCAAGGAACGGGCAAGCGGCAGGGGAATGGGATTGTCAGTTGCTTACGGGATCATCCGCAATCACGGCGGCGAGATTCGGGCCGAGGGCCAGCCGGGGCAAGGGGCCGCGTTGCATGTTTACCTGCCGCTGGTCCGCGAGGCCGCCGATGCGCTGACGCAGTCTGAGGAATCGGAGTTGGTCCAGGGCAGCGGGTGTATCTTGCTGGCCGACGACGAGGAGATGATTCGAAATCTGGCTTCGATGCTGCTCAAGCGGCTGGGGTATAAGGTCATCACCGCCGAGGACGGGAAAAAGGCCGTCGAGATATACCAGGTCCTGGGACATCAGATTCAACTCGTGGTCCTGGACATGGTGATGCCGGGCATGTCCGGGCGCGACGCTTTCTTGGCCATGCGCAAGATCAATCCGGAGGTCATCGCCATCCTTTCGACCGGATACGTGAACGACGAGATCGCGCATCGATTGATTCGCGAGGGGGTGGTTGACTTCATCCAGAAGCCTTATAAGTTGGCGAATCTGTCCAGGATCGTGGAATCGGCAATGAGCAGGGAAACCAAGCGGACCGGTTCCACCTGATAGGCGGGCAATGACGACCATCCCCGTCTCGGGGGCCCACATGAATTTCGAGGGCTAGACTTGCTCGGGGACGATGAACGGCTCGCGATACTTGCGCGAGAGAAGGTCGTTGGCCTGCTCGAAGCCTTCACCCCCGACGAACCGCTCGCACGCGGGATCCAGCTTGAGCCAGGGGCCGAGCACCGGCGGCGTCCGGCGCGAGTCCACGCCGTTGGCCCCCAAATGTTCCTGGATGCGTTCGAAGGTCTCGACGGCTTCAGACTCGCCCCGGACCGCCTCGAGGATGGCTTCGGGCGAGGATTCGGTGCCGATCCGGTATGAGATATTTCCCAGGTGGCAGAGCGCGCTGCTGATGTGGCCCTTGAGGACGTCCGCCTTGAGGTCCGCGGCGCGACGGCTGCGCACCGCGTCGATGAAATTGGCCATGTGTGTCTCGGCGCCGCCCGCCTTGAATTGCTTGATCCTGTTTCCCTCATTGTCGTAGACCCATCCGCCGCCGTTGCCGCCCGCAAAGTAACCCTCCTCGCACTGGATCACCACGCCGACGCGGATCTGGCGATAATGGTCCATCTGGTCGCCGCCGGCCTGGCGCGGCAGGCCGCGGACCTCGAACAGGAGCGGGGCGGAGTCATAATCGAGAATGGTGAGCTGCGTGTTGGCGGTTGTCCCATCGTCGTCATAACCGAACCGCCCCCCAACGCTCATCACCCTCGGCGGCAATCCCTCTTGGCCCAACATCCAGCGGCAGACGTCCATCTCGTGGACGCCCTGGTTACCGATATCGCCGTTGCCGGTGGGCCACACCCAGTGCCAATCATAATGGAGCCGCTCGCGCATCAGGGGCTCCAGAGGCGCGGGGCCGGTCCATAGGTTGTAATTGATCGAATCGGGCAGCCGGGTCGGTTCGCCGACCTTGCCGATGCTGGGACGCGGCTTGAAGCACAACCCGTGCGCCCACAGAATGCGACCCAGATTGCCCTCTCGGATGTATTGGATCGTCTCGGCGCAGCCCCGATCGGAGCGCCACTGGATGCCGGTCTGGACGATCCGGTCATGCTTGCGAGCGGCTTCGACCAGCTTGCGGCCCTCCCAGACGTTATGCGAGACGGGCTTCTCGACGTAAACGTCCTTGCCCGCTTGACAGGCCCAAATCGCAATCAGAGAGTGCCAGTGATTGGGCGTCGCGATCGTGATGGCGTCGACGTCGGAGCGGTCGAGGACGTGGCGAACGTCTTGATAGGTATCGACCTTCTCGTTGGTCTCGGCGAAGGTCTGGACGCGCTCGGCCAGGACTTCCTCGTCGGGGTCGCACAGCGCCACCACCCGCACCCCCGGGATCTCGCGCAGCATCTGAACGTGATGCTTGCCCTTGCCGCGCACACCCGCCACGGCCACGCGAACGTCCCCGCCGGCCCCCCAGACGCGGGAGAACGGACGCGTCACGGCCGCGCACCCCGGCAACATCATCGCGCCCCCCGCGACCAGCGAGCCTTCTAGAAAACGTCTGCGTTTCATGCGATCTATTCCCTTCTCAGCCCCTCTCCTGCTCGGAAGGAGGAGAATCCGCCTAATCTTCGGGCATCCCCGTGGACGAGAACTCTCCATAACGCTCCGCGATGCGCGCCTGTTTCGAGTCGCCTTCATGAAAGAAAAACCGGTACAGGAAGGTGACGCTGTCTCCCGCTTTGATCGTCATGGCTCCCTCGCTCTCGGGTTTGTTCTCGAAGTCGTGGACGCCAAACGGGTTGGCCGCGATCAGCCCGTATTCGCGGGCGTGCCACCAGGTGGGATGGCGCGGGTTCGAGGGATGGTCGAAAATCGCCACGCCGACGGTCTTGCCCTCGATCGGGCCCCAGTAGTCCACCCAGGCGGCGCGTTTGCCCCAGACGGCCTTGCCGCTGATCCCTTCGCTGTTGATCGCCTGGCCGTCCGCCGTCGTCACCCCGCGTTCGGGATCGTTGCTCAGCCTCAGATTGGGGTGCGTGCGGATGGCCATCGAGCCTTCCTTGGTGTCGCCGAAGGTCAGGTCGCCCTCGCTGGCGTGGACTGTGATCTTGATGTCGATCGCGCGACCGCCCGGCCCCGAACGAAAGGTGATCGTGCGGCTCTCGGTGCAGCGCACGCGCCCTTCGGAGTCGATCCACCGGTTGCGCGCGCGGATTACTCCCTGGCCCTTCCCGCCGCGGGCCTCGACCAAATCAGCGTGGACGATCTTTCCCGCGTCGGGGCCTTCGTGCCAGAAACTGACCCCGTTGATGTCGCCGTGGGTGAACCACAGCGAACGGTGATGGGGATGGTCCTCGGCCTCGCCCGCGACGCCCGGCTTCATCGGGTAATTGCGCGTCATGGGCAGGCCGTGCGGCCCGATGACGGGGTAGAGAATGGGTCGGGGCGTGTCGGCGTAGATGTATTCGGTAAAAAGTTCGCCATCCAGCTCCACCCTTATTCTGCCATCGAGTTGCTCCACGCTGATGGTTTGGCCGCCATGCCCCGCAAGGCCGACGGACGTCGCATGCGCCCGCGCCGCCGGCAGGACCAGGAACAGTCCCGCAACTAATGCGTCAACGAGACGCCTCAACCGCCATTTCATATGGATTCTCCTGTAGGGCATCAGGTCTGAGTTACTTATAGCGAATCGCATGGCGAGGTTCAAGGACGGGACGCTGGCCCAAGATTCCGTGGACACCGACCCTCTTGTAAAGTTTACTCAATAACAGGATGTGTGGATGTTACCGGTTGATCCGTCGGGAAAATCTCAAGGGAACCTCTTAAAAACTCAGTCCCTGAGGAACGGATGCTTTCAGCCCGCCACGAAAGTGGCGGGAATGCGAGCATAATGGGACATGAAGTCTCGTCAGGGACGAATGAATTCGAGCACGAGCCAATTCTTAGAGATTCCCTCAAGCGCATGTTGATCAATACACATCCGGTGCCCGTCCGGCGGGGCGTCTCTCGACTATCTTCGTTCATCTGCTGCCTGTGGCTTGTGGTATTGGCGTCGGCCTGTCGGGAAGCGAATGAGCCGACTCAGAAGCTCGACCCGGTCACCGGTCCCTCGACACCGGCCAGCGACCCCAACCAAGAACGGCCGTCGCCCGCGGCCTACGTTCTCGATTCCAAACCCTTCTCCCCGACGCTCCCCCATCTATTCGACCAGGGACGGATCGTCGTGATCGACCCGCGATCGGCCCCCAAAATGGCCGATCCCGATCCCGAAGTCTCCTATGCCTTCAGCGCCGTCGATCGCTACGGGCGGGTCTACCACTTCGACACCTTGGCCAAGTGGTTCATGGCTCCTGGCCGGACGCTGACCGAGTCGCTGCCCGAGGCAGGGTGGGACGCCGCCTGGAACCGGTCCAAGCGCCGTCTGGAATTGTTGGTCACGGCGCCGCACAATGGGGCGGAAACGGTTCAGTTATGGTATTGGCGTGACGGCTACTGGTGCCCGGAGCCGATCGCGGGGGCACCCCCCGCGCGCCGCGATGCCGCGCGCCTGTTTGTCGGGGATGATCAACAGTGGGTCTTCGCGGGGGGGATCATCGGACCGGACCCGGCCTCCGAGGCATGGCGGCTGCGGCCTCAGGGCTGGGAACGACTGACAACGCCGCATCCGATCCAAAGCCGGGTCGAGAAGGCGCCCAGTGGGCCGGATGATCAACCGACAACGCAAACCGAGACGGCCCCGGCGCGCGCCCTTGATTTCGCCAAGACCCGTTGGCTGCTGGGCGGCGACCTGGGCACCCGCGTGGTTTTGATCACTCGCGACGGGGAAATTTGGCTGCGGCGCGACGGATCATGGAGGCGGCGATGGCAAGTCGCCCCCGAACAGTTGGAAATGGCCTTCCATCTGCCCGAGGTCGACCAGCTCGTCTTGGTCTGGGCCGGCGGCGGGATGGGTCGCGACCGATTTCAACTGGTTCCGCTGAATGTCGATGACGAGACCACCCTGACCCAGCCCGAGGCCCTCAACTGGACCGCCGACGTTAAGATCAATTGGGAGGATGAGGGGATTTGGCGCGGGTGGGGTCGCATTACGGATCTCACGCTCGAGCAGGAAACCGGCTCCACGCTCTTCAATCCCGACCTCGGCGGGGAAGGGGCACTGGCGATTCAGCTCAGGGGCGAACACGGCGAGTTGACCATCCCCCAGTCGGAAATCGAAGTCGTGGACTTGCCTCCGCGACTGTCGACGTTGCGGCCGCGCGCCGCCGCATACGTCCCGCGTTGGGGCGGCGTGGTGGTGCCGTCGGTGGCCGGATTGGGCGTTCACACCGAGCGGCGGCCATTCGTCCCTCCGGGCTACGATCAAGCGACTACCCAACCGACCAAGGCGATCCACGTTATCGAGCGGACGCACCGGTTCTGGAATTTCAAGGGACCCGAGGTGGAGTGGAGGCGCCCGCCTTACGATCTGTATCCTTCGATCGGCTACCCCTCGAGCACGCTCACGCTGGAAGGGCGCGGCCGGTACCTGACGTGGGACTACCCGGAGCCCGGATTGCTGCGATATGAATATCGGGAAGACGCCAATCAGAAACTCCAGTGGTTCCGCTCACCCCTGTTGACATTGCGCGAGTTGCCTCAGGTCGAATGGTCGCCTGATACGAGGGCCTATCTGTGCGATCCCGTGATCTGGGGAGACCCGGCCGAGGTCATCGTGGTCGGCTGGTGCGGCGTGATGGGCGAGCGGATCGACGTCGAGAACAGCGCCGGGGGGCCGGGCCGGGACGCCTACCGCGAGGTGCCCGCGCGGGGCTTCATGGCGCGTATTGCGGCGCTCAGGCCCGAGCAATGGCAAGTCTCGGACCTGCCGATGCCGTTTATCGAGGGGGCCCGGCTCGAGGCCGCTCCGGCGCAAAATTGCCTTTATCTCGTCGGCGGCAGAATGGCCGTCCGTGAAGAAGCCGAGGGCCAAACGATTCAAACCATGGCGCCGAATCCGTTCGTTTGGCGCTGGAATGGAACGCAGTGGCGTCGCATCGAGCCCCAAGGCGCGGAGGTTGTCTTCGGACGAGCCACCAATCTGGTTTATGACCCCCACGGCCGCAGGCTGCTGAGCCTGACGCCGCGGGCCCTGTACGGCTTCGCGGCCGATCAGTGGCAGGTGCTGTGGTCTCTCAAGCAGAATGAACCGGGCCAGACCGATGAGCTGGGTTTATACGTCCATCCCTTTTCGCGGATGGTGCTCGGAATCTGGTTCAAGCCGGGGCCGCTTCCGAAAGTTTGGGAAGACGGCAAGTGGATCCCCGTGATGATGCCGGGCGAGCAGCGCGGACGCGTCCTGGAACGGGGGGCGCACACCTGGGTGGGTGGACCCCTGCCCGATCGGCCCGTCAACCTGCTGCCGGCCCACGAAGAGAACTCCTTCATCTCGATTGACGCGCCCCGGCTGACTGAAATCCGCTTGGACCTGGCTCGAGATCGCGACGCGGACCGCCTGCTCGCCGGGCATTACTTGAGATTCATTCCGGCCGGCGAAGTGGTCCCGCCACCAGAGACCGTCGAGACGCCCCCACCGGCGTCCGGGCCATCGACCGATACACTCCGCGAGGCTTCCCCCACCCCAACCGCTCCGGCGACCACAGAGACGCTCCAGACGCCGCCAGCGGAAATCCGGCCGTCGACCGACACGGTTTCCCCTCCCGTCGTGAGCACCGAACCCACAACCGGTCCCCTTGAAACGCCACCGGTCCCCGTCGAAACCGCGTATGGGGTTGAGCAAGAATCCCAACCGGAATCATCCGCGACGACCACGACCCTGGAGCCGCCGCCCGCCAGCGGTTCCAAGCAGATCGAACACAAACAGCGGAATGCAAAGAAAGAGGTCCTGCGGTGATTCGCCACCCCCCGAACGCTGGCTACGCCGGCGTCTATTGAACCAACACAATCCGCCTACCCGCCCCAAGGAGTATTCCGCGCTTCAATTCTCAGGACGACTATGCCATGATGGTCCTCGTGGGTAAGCACATTTGATCCCCGTCCCGCGCAAACTCAGATCGGGAGAGCCGCAAGTCATGACGGTCCAGGAAGACCTGGGTTCCATCGATATCGCCACCGACGTGATCGCCACGATCGCCTCGCTGGCCGCCGTCGAGGTCGATGGCATCGTCAGCATCGCCGGGGGCTCCTCGCTGGCCGAAGTCTGGGGCAGCAAGGGCATGAAGAAGGGGATCAGCATCAACACCGACGAGGAAAAGAACTGTGTGACGGTCGACCTGGAAGTCAACGTGGAATACGGTGTGGACGTCTACAAGGCCGCCCATCAGCTCCAACGCACCGTCAAGAACGCCGTCGAGGGGATGACCGGCAAGCGCGTGGGTCACGTCGACGTGAAGATCAGCGGCATTGTACTGGGCGACAAGCCGCGCCGCATGGCCTACGCCAAGGACTTGACCCAATCCGACGACGGATCATGAGCGGCGTGCGGCGCGCGAGTGAACCGGAGCGTCCGCGGGGGGGACCATGAAACTAATTCGACTGATCAGTCTGGCGCTCATTCTGTTGATCGTGATCCTGGGATCGCTCGACGTGCTCTTTGGGAACCTGTTGGGATTGCCCGCCCACCCCTTTTGGGGCTGGCTGCCCGAAGCTCTGCGGTCCGATTCACGGTTCCTGCAACGGCTCTACGCGACGCTCGCCCTTGCCCTCCCCATCGCGTACCTGACGGCGACGTGGTTGATCTGGAAGAGTTCCTCGGAGGCGATCAAGGTGCAGAGCCGCTCGGGCGGCCTGATCTTGCTCCACCCCGCCACGTTGCAGCGCTTCGTGCGGACCCAGCTCGACACCCACCCCGCCGTCGTCTCGCACGGCAAGATCGACGTTCACCAGTCGGGCCGCAAAGGGGTTGGCGTTGACGCCATGGTCAACGTGGAGCCGATCGCCGCCCTGCATTCGATCCAGACCGAGTTGGAGTCGTCCATCCGGGATGGGTTGGTCCAGATCATGGGCATCGAGAAGGTCGGCGATATCAAGATCGTGTTGGGGATAGATGAGAAGAGCATGAAGAGACGGCCCGGTTCCTCCGCCCGGCCCCGTCCCAAGCCCGAGCCGCCCACCCGCGCGCCGCTCAGTCCCCAACCGCGCCAGGCGCCCGCCCGGCCGGTCGACCCTCGCACGCCGTTGCGCGAGAGACGCGAACCGCCAGTCACCGTTCAGGCCGCCCTAGGCGAGGAGGACGAGGAGAACGAAGGGCCCAGAAAGTCGCGGCCGGAGACCACGTCGATCATGATGCGCCTGCCCGAGTTCGACACGCCCTCCGGCAGCCAGGAACCCCCCAAGCCCGCCCCGGCGAAACAACCCGAGGCGACGCCCCGGGAGGCACCCCCGCAGCCCGCGCCCAAGTCGCAAGACCAAGCCGACCCGCCGAAACCCTGATTCCCAGCCGACCTGACATGCGAAAAAAAATCTATCCCCGCGATGAGTTGACCGAGCTGCTCGAGGCGCGACGCTGCGATGTCCCCGTGTTGCGCGTCGTTTTCACCAACGGCTGCTTCGACCTGCTGCACGTCGGGCATCTGCGATACCTGTGGGCCGCGCGCGGACTGGGCGACACGCTGGTCGTGGCTACCAACGACGACGCCTCGCTCACCCGGCTCAAAGGCCCCGAGCGCCCGATCCTCAAACTCCAGGAGCGGCTCGAACTCTTGGCCGGCCTCGCCTGCGTCGATTACGTCACCTGGTTCGACGAGGACACCCCCATCCCCCTGCTCCAAGCCCTCAAGCCCGAGGTGCTCGTCAAGGGCGGTAACTACACGATCGAAGGCGTCGTCGGCCGCCGCGAGGCCGAGTCCTGGGGTGCCCAGGTCCTCACGATCGCCCCCACCGAAG
The DNA here is from genome assembly GCA_963580245.1 of Candidatus Sumerlaeia bacterium. Lineage (GTDB taxonomy): Bacteria > Sumerlaeota > Sumerlaeia > MVZB01 > MVZB01 > CAUZJO01. The sequence continues at coordinate 29,378 of CAUZJO010000010.1, forward strand.
CCCAATCCTCCACCCACCTGATCGAAAAAGTCCTCGCGGCGTGCGGGGCGTCCGGGGCGATTTGAACCACGCTGTTTCCGTAAAGACTCACAGGGATGGAATCATCAACCCTCGGGGTGTGTCTAATCATAGGCCTTTCGAGCAAGAAATGTTTATGTCACTCCTCAATGACTGTGGCCACGAAATAGGGATTGAGACCGCAGCTCAAACTATATGGAGGTCTTGGTGATCGGTGGATTTCTAAAATGGTGAGGTGTCTGCGGGTATTCTTCCGAGAGTAGGCGTTCAAGATTTCGACGAGCTCCAGGCCCGCCTTCGCAGTCAATGCGCGCAAGGTCTCACACATCTGACGATCTGAATAGCAACCCAAAGGCCTCTTCTCCCTAAAAATCGGCCCCATGCTTTTGTTCCCAGTTGTGGAGTATCCCCGAATCAACCAGTATTTTCTGAGCTTAGCCATCTTGATACCAGACCCTTAGTCCATAGGTTTCCAGTATTTGGTGCAGATTTGCCTTTGGATATGTACGAGATGGAATGGGGAACTTGTTTGAGACAATCAAATCCACAAGTAAACCTTCCCCTTCACACATGTTAAGCGTGTCTAAGATTATTTTGAAATAGGATGTATTGTACCTGCCTCCTGGCATTGGGGCAAATATTTCCTCATTCAAACTCATCCACCGAATCCTCGGGCGCGTAGCCGAGGACCTGGCGGGCGTGGTCGATGTCGCGGTAGGTCCATTTGTTGTTGGAGACGCCGTAGAAGATGTCGAACCGTAGGTCTTCGGGGGCGAGGATGGATTTTTCGATGATCTGGGCAATGTCGCGTTGGCTGCACCAGACGCTGTGGTCGCGCGGGGCGCGGGGGCGGTCCTCGGGGGTGACCCGGCCGATGCGCAGGCAGATCATCGACATGCCGTGGGCGTCGCAGTAGTGGCGCGCCAGGGCCTCGCCCCAGACCTTGGCGCAGCCGTAGAGCTCGACCGGCCAGATCGGGGATTCGCGCGTGATCTTGGGCCAGTCGGCGGGAACGTCGTCATGGCACCGCTGGGTGATGGCGTCGTAGGGGGCGACGCCTTCCCAGCCGGTGACCACCGCCCCGCTGCTGGCGAAAACGACCCGCCGCACCCCCGCCCGGCGCGCCGCTTCAAACACGTTGTAGGTCCCGACGACGTTGTGGCGCAGGTTATCCTCGAACGAGATCTCCAGGCTGGCCAGGGCCGCCAGGTGGACGACCACGTCGACGCCCTCGAACGCCGGGGCGATCGCGTCGAGGTCGCCGATATCGGCGCGGTGGCATTCCACCCCCGGCACGTCGCGGCGATTGAGCGCGACCAGTTCGAAACGGCCCTCGATCCGCCGGCGCAACGCCCCGCCGATCAGCCCGCTCATGCCGGTCACCAAGACCTTCTTCACGTCCATCTCACGCTCCTCCCGGAATCCGGCTTTCGCCCCTGGATAGCCATGAGTTCTGGTCCAAGGGGATGCCGGAACGATCTCGCGCACATCCTTCTACCTGGATCGCCAACCCATTGGCAAAAGGATTTGCCAAAACCACCCCGCCACAAGGGCCCCCGAACGAGCGCCGAAGCGCCTGAGGCGCGGTGGGGCGCATCTCATGGAACCTTGGGATGCGCCTCTCGGGGAGCGGTTCAACAATTTTGGGGTGCATCGGGTCGGATTTCCGGTAGGATGGGGAGTCCATCCGACCGGCGATGAGGGGATGCAGGTCGATAGCATGCCGGTCGAGTTAGTCAGTGGGGAATGGCGCGAAGTTGATGAATCCAACAGCCGTGGGCTGGGCCGATCGGCCCATGACTTCCGAGACCCTCCCCCAGCCGCGGCGCCCGACTCGTGAGGTCAAGGTCGGACCGTTCGTGATCGGGGGCGACCAACCCATCCGCGTCCAGTCGATGACGACGACCGACACGGCCGACGCCGACGCGACGGTCGCCCAGATCAACGCGCTGGCCGAGGCCGGGTGCGAAATCGTCCGGATTACCGTGGACACCACGAAGGCGGCCCGGGCACTGCCCGAGATTCGCCGCCGCGCCGCCGCGCCGCTAGTCGCCGACATCCACTATAACCACCGCTTGGCGCTGGAGGCGGCCCCCTGCGTCGACAAGATTCGCATCAATCCCGGCAACATCGGCTCGATCGAGAACGTCAGGAAAGTCGTCGCCCGCGCCAACGAGTTCGACTTGCCGATCCGGATCGGCGTGAATCAAGGGTCGCTCGAACGGGAGATCGGCCTCAAGTACGGGGCGCGGATCCTGGGCAACGTGATGATCCCGCCCGAGACGGGCTATCCCGCCGAGGCGCTGGTCGATTCGGCCCTGCGCAACGTCGAGATTCTTGAGGGACTGGGCTTCGAGCGGATCATCATCTCGGTCAAATCGTCGAAGGTCCCGCTGATGGTGCGGGCCTACCGGCTGCTGGCCGCGGCCTGCGACTATCCGCTGCATTTGGGCGTGACCGAGGCCGGGACCAAGGACAATAGCAACATCAAGTCCTCGCTGGGCATCGGGGCCCTGCTGCTGGATGGGATCGGCGATACGATTCGCGTCTCGATCGCCGCGCGCGTCACGCCCGAGAAGATCGAGGAAGTGCGGACCGGCTTCAAGATCCTCCAGGCGCTGGGACTGCGCCGCCATGGGGTTGAGGTGGTCAGCTGCCCCACCTGCGGGCGCGAGGACCAGGGGTTCGACACCACACGGATCGCGCTGGAGCTGGAGGCGCTCAACAGCCACCTGACCCGGCCGCTCAAGCTGTCGGTGATGGGTTGCTACGTCAACGGCCCCGGCGAGGCCGCTGAAGCCGACCTGGGCGTGGTCGCCGGCGGCACGACGGCCAAGATTTATCGTCGCGGCGAGTTGATCGATAGCCTGGTTCCGTTCGACCGGGTCATCGAGCGCATGAGCGAACTGATTCGAGAGTTTGATGCCGCGGACGATTCCGCGCGGGAGCCGGTAAGAATCGACACCGCTTAATCGACGTCGCCGTCTTCGGGCTGATTCCCCAATCCCAATTATCAGATCATCCTTAAACTTCGGCGGCCCATGGCCGATAAGCATTTTGGTGGTGCGCTTGGCCGCTCAAGTGGGGATACCTCATACCTGCTCGACGCGAGCCTCTTTGGCTTGGCGCCCCCCCCGGGGCCACTCTTCCCCGTAACCGGAGCAGGGATGAACCAGCCGCTCAACATCAGTAAAGACGAAGTGATCGAGCTGGTCAGCCATGAGCTGAAGCTGCCGCCGTTGTCCCAGACCGCCTCGCAGCTGATGCGGATGCTCCGACTGCCGATCGACGACATCGAGCCGCGGGATCTGGTCGCGTTGATCAGCAAAGACCCCTCGATGGCGACCCACGTCCTCTCGTTGGTCAACTCGCCATACATGGGCACGCTACGCAAGATCAGCAGCGTGAACCACGCCGTCTCGCTCGTTGGAGTGGAGGAGACGATCGGCGTTCTCAACTATCGCTTGTTGAAACAGTTGACGCCCGATTCGCTCAAGAGCGAGTCCTTCTCACCCGATGCATTCTGGCTTTACTCGTGGCGTTGCGCCACGGTGGCGCGCATGCTCGGCCAACCACAATTGTTGGTCACCTCCCTGCCCGGCGAACTCTACATGGCCGGGCTACTCCACGACATCGGGAAACTGATCCTGGCGATCCACCTGCCCCACGTGCTGGACGTGTGCACGAACCTCGCGCGGGGCGGGGAAATGACGCTGTACGCCGCCGAGATGGAAGTGATGGGTATCAGTCACGCGGCCATCGGGGCGACGCAGCTCGACCAATGGAACCTGCCCGAGGAGATGCTGGAGACCGTTCGGCACCATCACGACCCCGAGCAGGCGCCCGAATCATGTAAAGAGCTGAGCACGCTGATCCAGTACGCCAACGTGATCGCCCACCTCTGCGAGCTTCAGCCGAGCGGGGCGCGGCCGCTCTACCAACTGGGAGACACCTGGATCGAGCAACAGGGCCGGCATGCCTTGACCAACCCCGCGATGCGCGACCCATTGGTCAAGGAGATCACGCAGACGTTGATGCACCGGGAAAAATACCTGGACGGGGGATCGAACGAAGAGGAAGACGAGGAGTCAAGAGTGGGCTCGAAGAAGCGCGCGCGAACCGGAAGCAATACCAATGGCTCACATGCCGCCGCCTCATCGTCCGCCCGGCGCGCTCCAACCCCGCCTCGCCGCTCTATCTGGCGGCGTCTTGTCGAACTTTTTATGTAAAGCACGTCGATCATCGAAATACGACCAACTGGGTTTGATTTCAAGGTCAGACCTTATCCCCCGCCTTCTTCCTGGTCTTTCAGTTTGTCTTGGACCTTTTCGGCCAATTGATCGAGACGATCCGCGGTCAGAGACAAATGTTCCACGCAGAAGAAATCAAGCATTGCATCAAACTCACAAAAGGGCTGGCCGTAGCCCATATTGTTAGCGAGGATACTGGCCAAGCTCGCCAGGCTGACAAGCTTTGAATGACCCACGACCGAGGGAAGTTCCTCCTCGATCGCATGGTGGAAGCGGGCGGCCTCGGCGATGGAATCATCGAGTCCCCACTTGCGCGCGGCCAGCCCACCAACGCTCATATGGTCGAAAAACTTGAATTTGGCGGTCTCCACCTGATGGAGGCGCAAGCCCTTCTCCTTGGCCTCATCGATCGCCTCGCGATAGGGTTCCTGATGTTGCGAGTAGATGACCAGTTTGCCCACGTCGTGCAACAGGCCTGCAACATAGGCCGACTCAGCCATCTCGGGGTGGAGACTGTCGGCAATGATATTGGCCGTCATCGCCGTCATCAGGGCGTGCCGCCAAAGCCCCTTGACATAAACGTCGTCGGAATCAAAGAGCTGGCCGGTGGCCGCCGTGAGGATCACCTTGCGCAACTGCCTGATTCCCAGCCGGGTGACGGCGGTGGAGATTGAGGTGGCCGCGACCTGACCATAGAACGGGGAATTGGCGATACCCAGCACGCGCTCGGTTAGCGCGGGATCCTCGCGGATCACGTCCTGGATTAGTTTATTTATCGCATTGTCCTCTTTCAATAGATTGAGCGCCTTGGTGGCCACGGCGGAGAAAACCGGCAATTTATCCTCTTCAATTCTTAGTTCGAGGGCCATGACACCGTTCCGAGATTTGACTGCGTCGAACGAAGGATAAGGAGTTGAGCGGGGATACCCCCCCCGTGGGGGGTCCACCATGCTCTCCGCTTTAATAGGTCGCTTTAAACGGGGCGATTTATCATGGCAAGAATATTCGAACGGGAAAAGGGGGAGAATTTTCCTCCCCGCATAGAACCCGCCCTCATCACTCATGCCGTCTTCGGGCGCGGGCTTCCGCGACTCGAATTGGGTTGAGGACGGGGGGGCGGCCCGGTCATGCTTCATCCTGGACACCGGACCTTGGAACCCGAACCCTTGCCTCTGGTCAGCATCATCACGCCCTGTTATGAACATGGCCATTTCCTGGCCGATGCGGTCGATTCGGTCCTGGCCCAGACCCATCGCGATTTTGAGTTGATCATCATCAATGACGGCTCGACCGACGAGACCGGACCCATCGCTCGCCGCTACGTCGAACGCCACCCCGAGCGAATCATCTATCTGGATCAGGCTAATCAGGGACAATCCAAGGCCCGCCAAGACGGGCTGGAGCGCGCCACCGGCAAGTGGCTGGTCCTGCTCGACGCCGACGACCTGTTGGAACCCACCATGCTCGAGCGGTGCCTCGAGGCCGCGCGCCGGCGTCCGGAGCCCGACGCGATCGTGGCCAACGCCGCGCTGGTCGGCCCCGACGGCATGACGGTCTTGCGCCCGTTCCCGCAGGACCGCCTCCTGGGATGGCCCGCGATTCTGGACCACAACCCTTACGGCGCGCTGGCGGCCGTGATGGTGCGCCGGGCAGCGGTCCGCGAGGTGGGGGGGCTCGCCGTCGAGGGTACGGGCCTGTGCGAGGATTGGGACCTGTGGGTGCGAATGACCCGTTGTGGGATGCGGTTTGTCTCGATTGGAGACAGCTTGAGCCGCTACCGCCAGACGCCCCAGAGCCACAGCCGCAAGGTGATCCTGATGCTTGAGTCATATTTACAGTTGCTGGAGCGCTGTCGGGTCGAGGATCCGAGACTGCCGCGGTTCGGATGGCGGGTCGTTTCCCCCATCGGTGAGCGCGAAGTTCGGCGCTTCCGCAACATGCGGGTCTTCCACTGCTTGGGCCTGGCGATGGCATGCGGTCCGAGCGCGACCGACGTGTCCGAGCTCCTTGATCGGCTCCTCCCCGGCTGGCTCCAACCCCGGCGTTGCTGGGACCAGGCGCTTGGTGGACTTCATTTCGGGTTGCAAAGCCACGGGGGGCTTGCCGTGACGCTCAACTCGCCACTGACCGAAATCATGCGCAAGTTTGAAGAAGGTCTCGAAGCCAAGGGCTTTGGCAGACATCGCAAACGGCTCGCGCGCGAGTTTAGGAACGCGCTGAACGACCCTTTCCGGCCGCGTTCGTTGCCGACGCGCGTACGCCAGCGATTGGGAGAATGGCGGGGGAGCTGAGGGGCGTTTTATCGGGTTTCGGGGGTAGGTATCTGGTTTCAGAGGAAGCGGTGTGTTGGCTTGGGAGGAAGGGGGGTTGGATTCGGATTGGGTGTGGATTGTTTATCTGTTAATAATATCGACCCGAAGGAAACCAAGTGTTTGGATGGTTCCATGGATTTGGAACATGAGCTTCACCTGCCACGCGCGATTGAGAACGAACGACACAAGGCCGTCATCGAAATCGTCCTGACCGGTGCCCTGTTGACCAAGGAAGGCGACCGCCTGTTGCGTCCCTTTGGGCTGACCGATGCACAATTCAACGTCTTGATGTTACTGCGGTATCAGACCATCGAGGGTGCGGTCAGCCAGAGTGAGCTGGGCCGGATGCTGCTGGTCAACCGCTCCAACGTGACGGGCCTGGTCGATCGCATGGAGCAGGCCGGGTGGGTGCGGCGCGGCTCACAGGCCGGGGATCGGCGCGTCAATCGGATTGAACTGACGCCGCTTGGAAGGAAACTCCTGGCGCGGGCGGAAAAGGCCTACTTTGAGGCGATTGACATGATCACGGGGAATCTGGCCAGCGAGGACCTTGCGCAACTGAGCCTTCTGCTGGGGAAGCTGCGCTCCGGGATCTCGCGACAGTGATGTCCTCGCGCGCCTTGCTCCAGCTTCAATCCTCGCCTCCCTTCGAACCTACCCATGTTTCGTGACTTGAGGTCTTTGCAAACAACAGACCTGACCCGGCGTCAGGCGAACCTGTGGCTCGCGGCCCTGGTCTTGGTTACGGCGCTCAGCCGGTTTGCGCTGAGCCGCTGGATTGAAGGCCCGGCGATCTTCACCGACGAGTGCCAGTATGTGGAGATGGCCCGCTCGCTGCCAAGGGGCCGGGGGCTTCTCTGGGGCGACCAGCCGACTTATTTCCCCTGCTGGCTCTATCCGCTGATCATCTCACCGTTCGTGGTCAACCTGCCGATGGGTCTCGCCCATCCGCTGGCGCAGGCCCTCAATAGTCTGCTCATGACGCTGGCGTTGGCCCCGGCCTATCGGCTGGCCCGCGAGCTGGGGACGCGGCGGACAGCGGTGGCGGCGGTGGCGCTCGTGGCACTCCTTCCGGGCCTCGGTTACAGTGCCATGATCATGACCGAGAGCCTCTTTTTGCCGGTCTTCACGCTCGCGATCTGGTTGATCTTTCGGGCGGTCATTCAGCCGACGGCCCGTCGGCGGTTGTTGGCGGGGTTGGCGTGCGGTTTGGCTTTTCACGTCAAGCCGCATGGTTTGATCCTGCCCGGGGTGGTCGTGGCGACCGTTGTTCTGTTCGAGGCGGACCGGTTGAGGCGTCGGGCCGGGGGCGTTTACACGCGGCGGCGGCGCTGGGCCGACTTCGGCCGGGCGATCGGACGCCATTGGCTGACGGTGCTGGGCTGGCTGCTGGCGCTCAGCCCGCGGGTGTTTCTGGCGTGGCGGTTCGAGCAGCATACGCATCCCTGGAGCCCCCGCGTGGTGGTGGGCCACTATATGGAGCTGGCGGAGGGCGGACCGTTGGAGACGGGCGCCTTCATGCTTTCACTGCTGGCGTACTTCGCGGGTTGGGCGTTGGCGTCGGGGATTTTGCCGGCTTGGGGCCTGGTGCGATCGATCCCCGCAGTGCTCAGTGGGCGGCGGGCCTCGCCCGGACCGCGGCTGATGGCGATCCTGAGCGGCACGGTCAGCGTGCTGATGCTCGGACTGATAGCCCGCCATACGTTGCTCCATGATGAACAGTGGCGCCTGCACGAACGATACTTCTTCGTGGTCCTGCCGCCCGTCCTGATTCACTTCATCGCCTGTGAGCCGTTTCAAGCGGGACGTCGACTGGGATTATGGCTGCGCATTGATGTGGCCGCCGTCGCCGTTGTGCTGGCTTGCCTGGCCGTGATGCGGCTCGATATGTATCTGCCCACCGACGCCCCCTCGCTCAGTGGGATGTTGCTCTTCACCCAAACCGATTGGATCCCCAGGTGGATGACCGCGCTCATGGCCGCCGTGTTGACGTTCAGCGCGGTCTGCTTTATTTGGGGTCCAGCGAAATCGACTTGGCGCTGGACGGCCCTGGCGAGCCTTTTCCTCGCGTTCAATATTGGGTTTTATGGAGCGCAACGCCGGCTCGTGGGCGATATCGCCCACGCCGACCGCGAGACCGCGGCGGCCATCGACCAGCGGCTCGGCCCGGAGGACGAGCTACTCGTCTTGCTCGACGGCATGCCCAGGGGTCACGTCTGGCAAGCGACCTTCCGTAACCCCGGCCGCGCGGTCTATTTCTCGCGGGCAGGCCAACCCTGGTGGGGCAGTCCGCTCAAGACGACCGATGAGGGAGGACTCGTGTCCCCGTTCGACGCGGAGCGCACCTGGCTGCTTTGCGCCCGACCCTGGCGCTTGAATCGCCCGCCCAATGCCCGATTTGCGGTCAGCGACCTTTACTACATGGGCGGGAACCCGCCCTTGCGCATCGACGCGGAGCAATGGCGCCGACACGTCGCGGGCGAGGCGCACGTCGTGGGCCCGCCGAGCCCCCCGGTTGAAGCCCAGAAGCGTTAAGCCGGCGATTGGGCCGATCCTCATTGTCCGCGGGTTGCCCGGCCCCTCGTTCTCGTAATCGGTCTTCTTCTCGGGCCAAAATCGAGCCCAGACGTGATGATGGATCCGATTACGATGACGAGGGCCGAGAGCCGATCATCAACCAGAACGGGGTTTCTTCATCGAAACGGCGTTTACTCCCAAAACTGAATCAGACCCCGCCGCCTGATGGCCCGGCTTTGGGCTTGATTTTGGCGGGGGGCGTTCCCAACATGGTCCGTCCCCGTCGGCCTTGCCGAAGTCAGCGCGATCTTCCCCCTTCAACCAGTGGTTGCCGATGAAACAAGTGGAGCACGCTCACTCATCTTTTACGACCAACGATCCGTCGCCGGGGCATGATGACCTGACGCCGTCCCAGGTCTTCCGCCGCCTGCTCTCGCTGTATCTGATCAGCGTGCTGATCCGCACGCTGCTTAACCGCAGCGTGGAAGGGATGACGGTCTACTCCGACGAGTGGCTTCAGATGGATGCCGCCCGTTCCGTGCTGGGATGGAAGGGAACCTATTGGGGTCAGGTCCCAACTTATCTGCCCGGCTGGCTCTACCCGTTGCTGATGGCGCCGCTGCTCAAGGCATTGGAGTGGGAAAAGGCATTCGGGCTCATTCAGGCGATCAACGCCCTGGTGATCTGCCTGGCGATTTTCCCCTCCTATGGCCTTGCCCGCGAATTGTTGGGACGCCGCCAAAGCCTGCTCGTGGCCCTTTTGGTCGCGCTGATGCCGGCGATGGGCTACTGCATGAAAACGATGACCGAGAATCCGTTCTTTCCATTGGTGATATTGGCGTTCTGGCTCATGTTCCGCGCGATCCAGCGGCCGACGGCGGGGCGGTGTCTCGCGGCGGGCCTGGCCGCGGGGCTGACTTTTCACGCCAAGCCTCAGGGGCTGCTGCTTCCCATGATCATCGCGGCCACGGTCATCGTATACGAGCTTCTCGAATTCAAGGACAAGGCCGGCCGGCCACTTCCGGAGCGGCTGGGTGGCGGCGCGCGTCGGCTCCTCATGCATGGCCTCACCGCCGTGGGCTGGCTCGCGGCGGTGGCCCCGCGTTTGGCCCAGACCGCCCTGCTCGAGCAGAGGGCCGACCCGTTCAGTATCCGCAGCCTGCTTGGATTTTATTACGGGATCGGCGTCAATGAGAGTTCCTTCGACTTGGCGTACTTCGTCCTCGTTTTTGCCAACAATTTCTGTGCCTGGGTGATTGCCACCGGGGTGCTGCCCGCGTGGACGTTGGGCGTGGGTCTGGTTCGGCTGTTCGGCGGTCGGGTCAAGGACCCACGCGAGAGACTGTTGCTGGTGATGACGACGATCGCCACCGTCAGCATGTTGTGGTTGGTCGGTCGCCACATCGTGCTGTCGGAGGACGTGCCGAACCTCTATGAGCGCTACTTCTTCGTCGCGGTACCCCTGGCTTTCGTCACCTTCTTCGTTACCATGTGTGGTGTTGATCAGGCCGCCCCGCGTGATCTTCTCTCGGTCACCCAGCGCTTCGCCGTCGGTGTCTTGGTGCTCCTGTTCTTCGTGCTGACGATCCACGTAACTCCCTGGACTCTTCCCAGCAATACGCCTTCGCTCGCGGGCGGTCTGATGATGCTGGGGTGGCGGCATATCAACGGCGGGTTGATCCTTGCGTATCTCATCACGCCCGCCCTGGCATTGGGGGTTTTCCTTTGGGCCGGCATGCGCTTGCGTCGGCTCGTGGCCGGTTTGACCATCCTATTGCTCTCCTACAACATTGGCTGGTACGGGGTGCACGCCGGTTACACTAAACATGCAATCCAGCGCGAAATGAGTATCGCGAGCCGAATCGCGCACAGACTGACCCGAGAGGATCGACTGCTTGTTTTGCGCGACGGGCTCGATCCGGCCGTCGCGCGCCAGGCGGGCTACCAGAACCATGGGACGACCGTACATTTTCGTCATGACCCACTCTTCTGGTACGCCAGTCTGATCGAACTCGGCGAAGACGGGACCGTCGCTACCTATTATGATCTCGAACGCAGTTGGCTGCTGGCCTCCCACCATTGGAGATTCAACCGGGAGTCGGAAATGGTTTTTGAAGGTTGTAGGCTCTATCGGATGGGTGGCGGGAAACCTCTGCGCATGATGCCCTCGCAAGTGGCGGCCTATCGCGAGAACCCGCGCCTGCCGGATGAGATCACTCCTTCCGCTCTATTTGATCAGCTTGACCTGAGTTATGTTGAGGCACGGCTGCCGAAGGTTTGGAAGGCGGGGGAGGTTCACCGTATCCGGGTTCGCCTGCGCAGCGAGAACTTTTTTTTCCTTAGCGGGTACGTTGGGCAACTGGCCCTCGGATACCACTGGAGCAAACCCGAGCAGGGCGGGAATTGGGACGCGATCGTTTGGGACGACGGCCGCCATGGTCTGATTCAAAACGAGTTGATGACCGAGGAGACCTTTACCATCGATCTGGACGTCGAGGCCCCCGACGCGCCCGATGATCGCTGGCTGCTTACGCTCTCGCCCCTGATCATTACCGCTGGGAGTCGCCAGTTCACGGTTCGGGGAGAGTTGGATCAATTGCACTGGATTCGCGTCGAGGAATGAATTGATGCCGTTTTCGCATGGGTCGCGAATCAGTAAGGGATACGACCTGTTTTCCAAGGGGGTTGTGCCCCCGGCCAATCACATGCCTTCCCCATGTGGGGACGCAAAACTCATTCGCGGCCGTTCCCTTCGCCGGCGGCGGCGCCCCAATGTCTGTTATGAACCTCGATTCCGATAACGTGATACTGTGCGAAGCGCCTCGCGCGGTCGGGTCCGAAACGCTGAGCGGCCTCGGCGCCCCGCGCCGTTTGCTCGGCCTCTATTTGGCGAGCGCGCTCATTCGGATCATCCTCAACCTCATGGTCCAGGGGATGACGATCTATACCAACGAGTGGCTCTACGTCGAGGCCGCGCGTTCGATCCTTGGGATGCAGGGGACGTACTGGAGTCAAACGTTTACCGGCCTCCCGTCTTATCTCTATCCCCTTGTGATTGCGCCCGTGGTCGTCAATGTGAGTTGGGAACATGCCCATGAGCTGGTCCGCGCCATCAACGCGATCATGATCAGCCTTGTCGTCTTTCCCGCCTACGGCCTTGCGCGTGAATGGCTCAGTCGGCACCAGAGCCTCGCGGTCGCCGGGCTCGTCGCCTTGCTGCCCGCGATGGGCTACTGCGCGAAAACAATGGCCGAAAACGTTTTCTTTCCACTATTCGTGCTGGCCTTGTGGTTGGCGGCGCGCGCGATCGTCCGGCCCTCCATCGGACGGTGCTTGTCGGCGGGGCTGGCGGCGGGGCTGGCGTTTCATGCAAAACCGCAGGCCCTGGCCCTTCCGATCATCATCGCGCTGACGGTGGTCTTGTTGGAATCCGGAGGGTTGCGCGCGATCGGCGGCGTCTCGCTCCCGCGGTGCCTGGTCCGTTTCGGCAAACGCGTCGGCATTCACGCTTTCACGGCATTGGGATGGGTGATCGGGATTTCGCCGCGGCCGGCGGCGGCGATGTGGCTCGAAGGGCTGGGTAACCCGATGTCCGCCGAAGGCTTTCTGGGCTTCTATCATAAGGTTGGTTTCGCCAAGGTCCCCCTTGACGTGACCCCTTTCCTGCAGGGCACTTTGAATAATATCGGCGGATGGGTCGTCGCGGCGGGTTTCTTGCCGGCGTGGGTGTTGGCACTTGGAGTCAGGGACTGTTTACGAGGACGGACGGCGGGCCGCGCCGAAAACGCATGTATCTTGTTCACCCTGACATCCGTCCTCGTTTTCTTGTGGCTCAGCGCCTGTCACGTGGTCAAGATGAGCGAAGGATTGATTGTCAAGGAACGGTTTTTCTTTGTCGTCCTTCCACTTCTCATCACATATCTCTTCGTTTACTTCTCACGCGCGCGGCCCGCGGAACCGGCCCGCTTTCACGCCATCTTCAATCGGTTGACGGTGGCCGTGATCGGCGTGCTGTTCTACCTATTGACCGTCCATCTGTCGGCCTGGCACTTGACCAGCGATACACCTTCATTCGCTGGTGGGTTGATGCTGGCCCGTCTGGGCGAGACGCCGCGCGGCTGGATCGCGGTCTATCTGTTGAGCGGCCTCAGTTCGTTGACGCTGTTTCTGTTGGCCGGGGCGAGCCTCCGGCTAAACGCCTGGGCGTTGGCCGCGCTCTTCGTGTTTTATAACGTCGGTTGGTATGGCGCCCATGACGGCATCATCTCTCGACACGCATGGCGGGAATACGACGTCGCGCGACACGTCGGCCGTTTACTGACCAAGGGCGATCGTCTCATGGTTTTGCGCGATGGGCTCGACGTCGGGATCGCCCGCCAGGCGGGTTATGCATGCCAGGGGACGGCGGTCTTGATCGCCCCCGACGCCGACGTGTGGTACGGAAGCCCGCTTAGCCTGCAAGAAGACGGGACGATCAAGTCCTACCATGATACCGAGAGAAGTTGGTTGCTGGCCTCCAACAAGTGGATCTTTAACCGCGAACCCGAACTGACCGTCGATGAATGCGGTCTTTACCGGCTGGGCGGTGAGGAACCCCTGCGCATGCTGCCCTCACAGGTAGCCGCTTATCGTGAGAACCCGCTGCTATTGGACGAAATCGATCCGAAACTCTATCTGGATCAGCTCGAACTCGTTTACATCGAGACGCGCCTGCCCGCGGTCTGGAGGGCCGGACAGGCCCATCCCGTGCGGGTTCTCCTCCAAAACGAGCGCCCCCTGTTCTTCTCGCGGAACGACTTGAGCCTGGCGCTCGGCTACCACTGGAGCAATCCCGAATTGACCCCGAACGGGGAGGGGATCCCATGGGATGACGGGCGCCATGCTTTATTTCCGAAGGGATTCGAGATGGGTGAGCCGATAACGGTCGAACTCGAAGTGATGGCCCCCGAATCGGCTGACGAGAGTTGGCTGCTGACCCTCAAACCCCTTTTGATCGCGAACGGACGGCGCATTTACGCCGATCGCGATGAACTGGGGGAAAGCCACCGGATCGCAGTCCGGCCGTCGCCGGCGTCGACCTCGCGCACCCGACCGACCGACGGGCAGGCCGTGCCATGAGCGACGTCTCCGCGAAGAACCAACCGGCGGGCGCCACCGCCGATGCCACCGAATTCCGGACGATGAACAGCCTGCGCTGGTTGCTTTGCCTTTACCTCATCAGCGTGCTTATCCGGGTGGTTCTCAATCAAACGGTCCGGGGCATGACCGTTTACAGCGATGAATGGCTCTACGTGGAAGCCGGCCGAACGGTGATGGGCGGGAACGGGACGTGGATGGGTCTGTTCTACACGGCCCTGCCGAATTATCTGTATCCGCTCATCTTAGCGCCGATTCTAAACCACTTTTCATGGGATAGGGCTTTCGATCTCATCCTCGCCGTCAACGCGATGGTGATGGGACTGACGATCTTTCCGGTTTATGGCTTGGCCCGCGAGCTTCTCGACCGGCGGCGGAGCCTTTGGGCGGCCGGGCTGACGGCCTTGTTGCCCTCGATGGGCTTCTGCGTCAGAACGATGGCCGAGGTCGTCTTTTTTCCGCTGGCCATGCTGGCCCTGTGGCTGGGCTATCGGGCGATCCTGGCCCCTTCGATCGTGCGCTGTCTGGGGGCGGGGCTGGCCATTGGCATGACGTTCCATGCCAAACCGCATGGGCTGATGCTGCCGGTCATGATCGCCCTGACCGTGCTGGCCTTCGAAGGGATCGGGCTAGGGAGGGATCACGAACATTCACTGTTCCATCGACTGGCGCGTTTCGTTCGGCGCGTCGGCATGCACGCCGTGACGGCCCTGGGCTGGGCGTTGGCGTTGGCGCCGCGCCTGACGCTGGCTGGGATGGAGCTTTGGCCCGAGCCCTATTCGATGCAGGGGTTCATGGGCTTCTATTACAAGATGCAGACTGAGGCGCGGTCATTTAGTTGGCCGGTTTTTGCGCAGGCCGTTGCGTTAAATCTGGGCGGGTGGATCATCGCCGTCGGATTCATGCCGTCTTGGCTGCTTGCCGTCGGCTGGGGCGATTGGGTTCGCGGGCGCCTGCGGGATCGGCGGCGCATCCTGCTCGTCCTGATGACGACCGTGACCCTATTGGTGTTGTTGCTCGTGATCGGGCGCCACCGAGCGCGCGGGTTGGGGATAAACCTTGTCTATGAGCGTTATTATTTCTTTGTCCTGCCGCTGGCTTTGGTCGCTCTCCTAGTTTTCATCCCGGATTTCGTGAGGCGGGCCCCAGGCGCGGGGCGCATGTTTGTGAATCGAATCAACGTCGCTCTGTTCGCCCTGCTGTTTGGCTCGCTCGTGACTTACTGGTCCGCCTGGAGGACGCCGTCCAACGCGCCTTCGCTGGTCGGAGGACTGATGTTGATGCGTTGGAACAACACGCCCGGCCCGTGGAATTGGGTTTATCTGGCTGGGATGGGCGTCTCGCTGCTGCTCTTTCTGACGGCGGGCCGCGCCGCGCGTCGACACCTTTGGGCCGTCGCGGTTCTTCTTTTTAGTTTCAACGTGGCCTGGTACGCCGTGCACGGCGGCGTGATTCATGGGGTCAACCGGCCTCACGTCGAAGTCGCCCGCGCGGTCTCGCGCGAACTGGGTCGCGAAGATCGCTTGATCGTGCTGCGCGACGAACTGGCCCTCCCGCTGGCCAACCAAGTGGGTTATGCCAATCGCGGCGCCTCCGTCTATCTTCATCCCGCCAACGCCTTCTGGCACGTGGTGTCGCTGACGCCGAAGTCGGATGGCCGGGTTTATTCGCTCTATCCCGACCACCCGACGTGGCTGTTTGCCTCGACCGATTGGGTCTTCAATCGCCCGCCGGTCAAACGTTTTGACGCCGGCGCGCTTTATCAACTCGACCATGAATCGCCCCTGATGATTAACCGCGCTCAACTCGACGCCTACATCGAGGGCGACGGACGGGAACTCCCCATGAAGCGGTTGAGTTCGGCCGACGAGATCGAGATCGAGCTGGTCGAGAAGGAATGGCCCGCGACCTGGACCGCGGGGGCCGTGCATCGCGTTCGGTTGCATGTCCGCAATGCGCGTACCTTCTTGCCTCCGTATCCGGGCGAAAGTCTGGCGCTGGGTTACCATTGGAAGGACCCCGATCGCACCGGGCACTGGAAGCCGGTGATTTGGGACGACGGGCGTCACGGTCTGCTGCCCCGGGGAATGAAAAGTGGACAGGTTTGCGTGGTTGAAATTGATGTGCTGGCGCCCGATTTGCCCTATGAGGCGTGGGTGTTGCCTTTTTGTCCGCTTCTGATCAAGGAAGGCGAGCGTGAGTTCGCGATCGCGGACTCGTTCTTGGAGATCGTTCGCGTTGAGGGTGGTGTGAACGAGGGGGAATGAGGCTTTGGGGTTGGGGGTGGAAAGAGAATGTCTGGATTTCAGAGTGCCTCTAAAAATTCAGTCCCGGCAGGGACGATTGCTTTCAGCCCGCCACGCAAGTGGCGGGAAATCAAACCGATAACGAATTGGAGTCCCGTAGGGACGACTGCAAACCGAATTTTTAGAGGTCCCCTTCAAATACTGTTCGCGTGTCGGAAGAGTCGATTACGAGCACGAGCACGAGCACGAGCACGAGCACGAAGGTGAGGACGGGCGGGGGGCCGAAATCCTTGCTATTGAGGCTGCCCCGGCGCAACATCGACGCGAAACGGATGGGGACCGACGATGCCACCCCAGCGTTGAACGTCGCCAGGTGAATCGACCCGATGGAACATCAAGCCAAAGCGATTATCATGACCATCGGCCTGCGCGGCGATCCGTGGGGAAACGTGCTCGATGCGCTGAAGTTCGACCTGGCTTCGCTCAAGCCGGACCATCTGGTCCTGATCGCCTCGAGCGAAAGCATGGGCAACGCCCGGCGGCTGCTCGAGCAGGTGGGGTTTGGCGAAGACCGCGGCGAAATCGTGCAGATCGCCGACGCCAACAACCTGGACGAGATTTTCAAGGAGACAAACGTGTTGATCCAGTGCCTGGCCGCGCGCGGGTACCGCCCCGATCAAATCACGATCAACTATACCGGCGGCACCAAGGTGATGGGCTCGGGCGCGGTCCTCTCGGCCGTTTATAACAAGATCAAGGAGCTGCGCTACATCGTCTACCTGGGCGCGGCGCGCGAAACGGCCGAGGCCCCCAAGCGGCGGATCGTCTCGACCCGGCCCAGCGCCGTGTTCGCTTACCAGGACCTGCTCAGCGGGCGGGGGATGCTGATGGACCTGCGCTACCGGACCGCGCTGGAACTGCTCGATCGGATCGATGAGGATTTCCTCTCGCCCGAAGACCGCCAACGGCGCGGGGACCTGATCAAGCTGACCAGGGCCTACGGCGAGTGGGACACCTTTTATCCGGAGCGATTCCTCGAAGTATATCCCGAGGTCGGTTTCGGCCCCGAGTCGCTCCAGCCCCTGCGCTTGAACGCGCAGCAACTGGCCCTGATCCAGATGGTGGCCGACGAGAAACAACAGGGCCGCTTTGGGCCGCATGTGTTGACCGATCTGTTCAACAACGCGGAACGGCGGCTGATGATCGGGCGGACCGAAGACGCGATGACGCGCCTGTATCGCGTCCTCGAAATGCTGGCGCAATGGGTCTTGTTGCGCGATTACCAAATCGACACCAATGACGCCGACACCCGCCGCATTCCGCCGCGCGACCGTGTCGCCTTCGAGGCGCTGCGTTCGATGGAAGACGGCAAGGTCAAGATCGGCCTGCGCAAGGCATTCGAGTTGCTCGTCGTGCTCGACACGCCCGTCGGACGCGGCTTCCAGCAGAGCGCCACGCTGCGGGAATTCCTCGACATACGCGGCCAATCGATCCTGGTCCACGGCCTGCGCCCGATCTCGGCCGAGGACGGCCAGTGCTACATGGAACATGCCCGCGCACTGTTCCAGATCGAGATCAGCGACTTCCTGGAACTCGCCCGCAACCTGCAATTCCCCTGGATGGTCGACCGCCGTCCCCCCACCGTCGCGCTGCCCGAGGATTAGGGGCGTCGAGAGGCACCGAGGCCATCCCTGACAGGGAGCCGACGACCAAAACCCTTGGTCGCCATCCACCTTGTGATATAGACTTTACTCGCAGTGGACGCAAAAGAGCGGGATTTGGCCATTCATTCGGGAAATCTTGGAATGGGCCAGCACAAGACTGACTCAGGAAACAAATGTTTGAATCTGAAACCGTAAAATACTAGAATCACATTGAAATTGGTAAAGTGCCCGAATTCGGTGAACCCCATGGGGAAGCTCGGCTTATATAGCTTGTGGACGGTCGGTTTGCTCGCGTTCATCCCCTCTGCCGGCGCTCAGTTTGATGAGAATTGGAACGGGGGGATCGACCCTTCCAAATGGACGTTTGTCGGCGATGTGCGGCTCACTGACCTCGGCGGGGGGGACTTGGCGATCTCGACGTGGTCGGGTCGGGACGGGACGGGGTCGCGGACTGGGAGAATTACTTCTATTCCGTGGAGTCCTTCGCCAGGCGTACGGATTATGGCATGCGATGCAAGTTTAAGGCGTGGTGGAGCGGCGCGGATAACAGCGGCGCCGCGATCAACGGGCCTTGGCACTGGGATGATATTTCGCCCCCTTCGCAGTCGGGCGAAGCCATCATCTCGGGTTGGTATGGCAACGTCGGTGAAGCGGATGACATGTATGCCAGCGACCGTGGTTGGCTGAGCGGCCCCGCGCTTTCGCCGGCGTGGCGCGAAGCGTGGTCCGGGGCCGATTCCAAGGCGGATGCTTTAACCATCCGTCTATTCATAGGGGATTCGCACGGGGCCAGATTCGAGTGGACGACCGATGCGGAAGAGATCTGTTGGATCCCGGAACTCGACACCATAGGGGATCCAACGGCCTTTTACAACGAGGAACTATGGCTCAAATTTGGTTCCTGGCGAGGGGAGGTATTCATCGATGTTTTCATCGTGTTTGTTCCAACCCCCGCCCCGTCAAACACACCGGTTCCTGATCCTCCCACTGATGTTAAGGCCGAGGTGCCTTTCACCGAGGATTGGCATCCGGACTCGACGAGCGCCTTTAAATGGTACTGTCTTCCTAACCTTTTTGGAGGATGTAGGACGCGCATCGATCTTGGAGACGGTGATTACGCTTTCTCGACGGAGACCGCATTTACGTCTGTGGGATACTTCGAACGCGGCGATCACTTGAGTTGTACATTTAAGGTTTGGTGGACTTCATCGAACATCGGCGCGGCGATCAATGGCCCCTGGACGATCGACATGAGATACCACGCCGAAGCGACTATTCATGGATGGTATGGCCTCTGCGACGGATTCGATTGGATGCGAATGGACGTTGGCGGCGAGGCATCCGGTCAGGACCTTTCAGCGGCCTGGCGCGAGGCCTGGGACGCGGCGGATTCCAAGGCACGGGCGATCACCGTGCGCGTGACGCTGGGCGAGACTTCGGGCGCGAAATATGAATGGTCCGCCGACGGTGGACTGAACTGGACCCTGGAAGGGGATTTTCGAGGGGACCCCACCGCGCGGGCTAATCCGAAAGTGTGGCTCAGGTTCGGGTTTGGCCTTGAGCAATGCCTGATTGATGACATCGTCGTGGATGTCGCTCAGGATACCGCAAAGGTGGAACCATTTTGGGATACCTACGATTAGAGTAGAGCCCTTCCCTCCGACGCCTCAGTCATCAGGTCTTCGAGCGTTGGCCCGTGAAGCCTTCCGCTCGCTCTCCGCAAGGCAATGACATCTTTTCCCGGCGCCCGGTTGCAGGCATAAATCAATTCTGCCCTCGTGAACGCTCCGATACCATGAGGAGGGTCAAGAGTTCAAACACGACCCCCGAGCGCGCGCTCCGCAAACAACTTTGGAGCGCGGGCATGCGGGGCTGGCGCCTTCCCCCCAAACACATCCCAGGAAAGCCTGACATCGCCTTCACCAGAGCCAAACTCGCCATCTTTATCGACGGCTGCTTCTGGCACGGTTGCTCGACATGCTATCGACGACCCAAATCTCATCAAACTTACTGGGACACCAAACTGAAACGCAACATGGCCCGCGACAGTCAGAACACCAAGGACCTTCGGCGGGCTGGTTGGACCGTCTTGAGATTATGGGAGCACCAGGTCGCGAAATCCATAGACAACTGCACCGCTAAAACCGCCAAAGCCTTAAAAAGGATTCGCCCTTAATCCGAGCTCACCACTTTAGGACCCTCGCCAAGCCCAACGCGATAATGCGGAACTCGGCGAATACATCGCCAAGGGAAATAATAGTCCCTCGGTGGCACTTATCCCCACCGCCAGCTTGACGGGATGGTGGAGCCTGGATCGTATGACATAAAAGACCTTATGTTAGTCGATCCTGAAAAAGACCCCTTGCCCAACAACAATGGGATCAAAACGCTGGTGGGTGGTGTATAGTTTTGCAACAAAAGCGGTCAGTCGCCGCCGAAACCTTGCC
>CAUZJO010000011.1:0-49310 GCA_963580245.1 Candidatus Sumerlaeia bacterium
TGTCGGGCGAGACGGCCTCCAGTTTGATCCGAGCGATCCGCAAGCGTTGGATTTGCTCGAAAACACGAGCCAAAACGCCGCGCTTGGCCCAACGATTCATGCGAGTGTAAATCGTGTGCCAGTTGCCATAATGGCTCGGCAGGCCGCGCCATTTGCAGCCGTGTTCCGCCACGTAGAGGATCGCGTTAAGCACTTGGAGGTTAGACAGGCTGACATTTCCCCGCTGTTTCGGCAAACACGGGGCAATCTTTTCGTATTGTTCGGGAGTGATCTGCATCATTAAAGGATCATGAAGCCATCCGCTCCGAAAGTCAATTGTTTAGTGTTAACAGGTCCTAGGATATCTGGGGCCATCAGGTATACTTTTCATGGGGTGTCAACATGCATAAATTGGCCATTACCCTAGGAATTTTAAGCATGACTCGGAAGAATCCACGGGAAGCGTGGCGCTACGAGCTCTCTTCAACCCCGGAGGTCGCCGCAACACTCTCCGGCGCCTCGCTATCGTCCCCGTCCTCATCCTGATCCAAGTACACGTGCCCCGTGAAGTCCCCGATGCCTTGCTGGTTCGCATATAGAACGATCCGATGCGTTTTCCCAAACTCGGCATTCTCGGGCGATACGAACCGGATGGCGCCTTCGCGGCCGGAGACCTGTTCGACCCATTGGGCGAGGACCGTCTGATCCTCGCCGATCAGGAAGCAGTCCACCTGGGCCGGCAACGCCAACTCCTCGGGCAGCTTGTAGTGAAATGTGATGGACGAGTCATCCGGGTCGAGTTTGGGGCGGGTAAGTTCCATTTCCGGACGGGGCCAACCGAACTCGAGCGAGGGATCGCCCAGCAGAAGGAATCTCCCACCCAACGGCGCCTGACCCGGCTTGACGGCCACCGCATGGACCATCGCGTCGCCCAGGCGAGGGCGAGCGCGCCGACCCATGAAATCCAAAAAATTGCTCACAAACCGGTAGTTATCAACGATTTCACTGCGCGTCGCGGCACCGATCACCGCAATCGCTCCTCCCTCTGAATTGAGGAAAGACTCCCCCATCGTCTGTGAGATGTGGGGATTGTCAAAGTTGTTGGTGTAGCATGACATCGAAAAGATGAGGGGAAGCTGGCTGACGTTCGTCAGCCGTTTGATGCTACTCTGATCGAAGAGGTGGAGGGTAAACTCGGACGGCCGAGACGTCGGTCCCAACTCCCAGACCGTGCCGCCCCCATGACCAATATAACAAACAAACACGTTCCCCATGTTGAACTGATCGACGAGCCGATCATTCATCCGCCAGGCATAATTGCGTGCGTCATCATCCAAAGTGGTATCAACGAAACTGGATAAGTACTGGGGTAGATAGAATTTCTCAATCAACTCCTCGCCCACGGACGTGGCCCAATTCGGATTGGCGGCGATCGTGAAGAACCTGGCGCGCCACGGTCCGAAGTCGCGCCCGCTTTCGTAGTCAAGGATCTTGCGAACGACCCGGCGCGTCTCCTCGGCTGTGCGGACCGGCAGCCGGCCGACGGCTACGACCGGGGGCCCGTGGGGGTCCTCAAAATTCCCAAAGAAATTCTCATTGGCCTCACGTCCGCTGAAGAGGTAAGCGTAGTTCGGACAGTAGGTTTTGTATTTTGAAATCGATGAAGCGTCGCCCACCAGCATGACGTATCGCAGTTGCGGATCGGATTGGCTCTCGTAAACGTGACGAATGTAATCGCGCAGCGCGTACGGCGAGGGGTAGCCGCCCGTCCGCTCGTGGAACAGGTCGAAGACATCGACCATCGACACGCGCAAGCCCCGCGATCGTTTCCATTCAACCAATGGCATGAGCGCGTTCCAGTACAGCGGATGCGTAAGAATGAGCATCTCGCAGTCGTCCGGGTGCTCAAAGTGGTCTCGTATCATTACTTTGCGCATACGCGGATCGGTGCGACAACGAGGCTCGGAAACGGCGATCAACGCCGTGGTGGTCGTCGGATGCTCGATGTTCATCACGTAATATTTCTGATCGCCTTCTCCTTCGCCAAAGACCCCGCCATCCCAGACCGTGCGCGTATCGGGATCAAAAACCATCACGTCGGGCGATGCGAAACCACTGATTCGACATTGACGCAGGCCGCGCTGGTCCAGCTCGTCAAGAATCATGAATTCAGCATAATCATCGAACACCACCGTGGCGCGTTTGTAGTTGACGTCGAACCAATCGACCATGACGACCTCAATATTCGGTCGCGATGGACGACGGACGGTTCTCGGGCCCGACTGGCGCCGTGGTTTGGGAGGTTTCGCCCGCATCGGTTCGGCCAGTCGGAACGTCAACATGTTCAACTCCCCGTCCGGCTTGAGAATCGCGGGGTCAATGGTGTAATGCGCGACGGTATCCTCCATCTCCCCCCACTCATGGAGTTGCGGGTTGCTGTCATTGGCCAATATTTCCAGGCGGTGCTTCCCTTGGCGCGACATGCCTTGGAATTTGGCCTCAATCTCGATGGGCCAATCCGGAAGCGCCCACGGCGCCAGGAAGGGGTTCGTCATGCTGTTCTTGGTTTGGCTGCTCTGGGGACGGGTCAGTTTCTTCCAGTAGAGGTAGTCGGTCTTGGCCCTTGCATCGAAGAACTCCCACACGCGGTCTCTTTCGAAATGCAATCGACCGCTTACCGCGCGGTTGGGGATGACCGGCTCGCCGGCAACGGGCAATTTGGCCCGCCGCGGCCGATAAACGACCCGCTGGTCTTGCGGCCCGTCCAGGTGCAGCATGAACGTCTGGGCCCGCGGGTCGTGGTCCGACCCCATGTTCACATACGGAACCGTATCGAGTTGGCCCCCGTCCGAAAAAAAGTAAAACGCGTCCCCCGGCCCCATCCCGCCCGGCCGTTTGAGTTTTAGATAAAAGGGAATGGCCCGATCGAAGTGGACCAAGGCCAGCCGATCGGGATCAAGGTGCTCCAAATCGACCCCTGACCTGGCCAGATCGGCGCCGGTGATCTTGTAGACCCCCCCCTTGATGCATTGGATACGCACGGCCTCGCGGGGCCCTCCCGGGCCCGAAGCCGCCGCCGGAATGGCCGAGAACCATATCGCCATGAGGATGAAGGTCCGTATCGCACCCCTCGCCAGGCCGCGCGCCAATCGACTGATCACTTGATGCGGTTTCGCCAAATGCATGGTCGGCTTCCTCAATCCGGACTTGATATAATCACTACCACCGGAGGTCCCTGTACGCCGTCAGGCCCAATAATGAGGCCAGGAATGCAGCTTTGGCCGATTAAGTCCTAAACCGACCTCCGTGACCCGCCAGCGACTTTCGGCCCATTAACCTATAGGATGGAGTCGCGTGGACCTCCAAGTCAACCTTAGAACTGCTCCTCCGAGCAGCCGCGATTTGGAATCGCGGCCCTAAATTCTAACCTGATGGGGGCATGACGCCCCGGGGGGGACTTCCAGTGAACGGGCCTCGGGGCGTCCGTTGGGCAGGCCTCAGCCCCATTGGACCGAACGCATGGCCCCTGGCGACTTCCGGCACCCCCTGTCGGCGCGACCCTGACGCTGGAACTCCTGACTTCGGGATGGCCGTAGATTTCTCCGACTCGAGGGATGTATAGGCACAACCTCTTCATTATCAATGGTTTACGTACCATTTGGCCACTTTCCGAGTATGCGGTCTCCTTGCCACTGGAAGGGGGCGCGAGCGAAATCCGGCGATCTGGCCGATGCCTGATAATTTGTGTTGACACCGATGAGAGGTCCATTATAATGTGAGTGGAGTTTGGTTGTACCAATCTTTTTGTTGTCGCAGCGGGCAGTTATGTGTAGGGGGTTCTCGTGCCTCAGTGTGCATTCCTAAACTCATCCCTCGACCATCGGTATTTCGGCCAAATGCTGCTGGCAACCCAAAACATCATTCCCCCGCGGTTTTCTCCAATTCCCTCGCGCATGGGACGCAGCGGGCTTGTTCGGTGTCAATGGCTCCGCCATCGCGAGGGCCGGGGTTCACATTGTCCAGCGGCCGCGGATTTCGACGGATAGGGAGGTAATAGCAGATCGTTTAACCAGATTTACATATGGGTGATAGCGAGTTCCATGGGCTCCGTGGGTCAGGTTCAACGGCCGCCGAAGGAAACAACGCCTACACCCGACGCCAACTTTCCAGTGGAGAGTCGAATTTCACGGCCACGGCCACGGTCGCCCGTCAGTCACGGGTGGGGAGGCGGCTGTGAGATGGCCAACCAAGAGAAGGAGAAAAGTATCATGCCGGGTAAGAGAGCTGGATTTACGCTGATCGAGTTACTGATCGTTGTTGCGATCATCGCGATTTTGGCGGCGATTGCCGTCCCCAACTTCCTGGAGGCGCAGACTCGCGCCAGGGTCAGCCGGGTGAAGAACGATTTACGCACGTTCGGCATCGCGCTGGAGTCCTACAAGCTTGACAACAATCAAATACCGATGGTGAGTAAGGGGGCCCCATTCTTCCCAACGTTCCTCGACATCTTGAATGATCCGAATAAGCGCGCAAGATATCCCGGTCACTTGCTGACGTCGCCGATTGCGTACGTTACCTCGAATCCCATGGACTTTTACAATACCAACGCCGCCAAGAAGACTTCCTGGTCAAAATGGGGTAAAGAAGTGGAAGTCTCCTATGTGATCTCGTGGGCGCCGATGGGCTTGGGAGATTATAAGTCCCGTGACGGTTGGGTCCTTAATCCGCGCAAAACCGGCGAGTCGATGGCCGATTTTTTCACCTGCGACTACTTCCATGCAATGGTCGAGAGCACGGGCCCGGACCTGTTCTGGTGGGACTTGGGGGGCAACTCGTCCCAGAGTGACGTCAATCCGTTTTTCTATGACCCGACCAACGGGACGATCAGTTGGGGGCAGATCGTGTGGCTGGACTGCGGCGGAATCCAAGCGCCCCGGTAAGACGGAATTACGGCCCACGCGCTGCGGTCGTGATCGCGCGTGGCGTGGCCGTCCTCCGGGCGGCCGGCACCCCGGGTGGGAGGGGATTCCAAGCACATCAGTCGCGGTGGGGACGCTGCTGAATCTTTAACGGGGTAGCGTAGCGGATATCCTTGCTTCCCGGAGACTGTTCGGTTTCATGGGCGTTAGGATGTTCCTTTTAGCAGTTTTATTTCCTTGGATTTGTGAAGGAAAGGCTTGGAAACTTTCGTGCTCATGCATTGATGTACGGGGACGCAGATCCACCACTCGACTTTAAGGAGACGTTGGATGAAAGCGTATTCAAGATTCGTTGTCATGTGCGGATTGATGTTGCCTCATCAGCAAGGAGCGGCATATCAATTGAGAACCCGGATT
This sequence comes from Candidatus Sumerlaeia bacterium, assembly GCA_963580245.1. Lineage (GTDB taxonomy): Bacteria > Sumerlaeota > Sumerlaeia > MVZB01 > MVZB01 > CAUZJO01. Next base: position 5,316 of record CAUZJO010000011.1, read on the forward strand.
GTTGTAATCCTGATGTCTATTTGTCTGTGCGCCCAAACATATGCCGCCGTCATCAAATCAGTCCAAAGCGGCACGGCGGTGAGCTCGGGGGATGGGATGGTTACCGTCAACCTGGGCGCGCCCGTGGTCCCGGCCCAATCGATCCTGTTTTTCCAGACCCGGACCAATGGCGGGCAGCCGACCGATATGCCTCCGTCGCGACCGGGAAACTCGTTGATCGGCGGCTCGTTGACCGGTGCCGACACGGTCGAGTTCTCGCGGTTCACCACCGAGGCGTCGGATAACGGTATCGCCGAGACGATGAACATCACGTGGCACGTGGTCGAGTTTGAATCGGGGGTCAACGTCCAACACGGACAGAGCCGACCCGATGCCGGCGCCCAAATATTGTTCGACGTGGCGATCAATCCCGTCGCCTCGCTCAGTCAGGCGTTCGTCTTGCATAGCTTTTCGACCACGAACGAGAGTCAGGGCAACAACTTCAGCACCAATGACCTTTTTGTCGCGCAATTGACGAGCACCTCGAACCTCCAAATCCGCAGTGAGAACTCCAGCGAGTTCTTTCAGTATTGGCAAGTCGTTGAGTTCACCGACGCGGCGGACATCAACGCGCAGGCGGGCGTCACGGAAATACCCGATGGCACCTTGTCGGTCGATGTGACACTGGGCGCCGCGGTCGACCTTGAGACGACCTTCGTCTTGGTGGGGTTCGCCGCGACCCAGCCCGATCCCGGCACAAACGTCGGGGAAATCCTGTTGCGGGCGGAGTTGGTTGATTCAACCACGCTGCGAATTACGCGTAACGTGGGGCCGGGCGGATCGTTTACAGTCCTCAATGATATCGTCTATCAAGTCGTCGAGCTCCGCGACGGCTCGCGCGTCCTGCACGGGACGGGCAACATCGGCTTGGGCGCGTCCCAGGTCAACGTTCCCCTCGGCGACTCGGTGGACGTGGGTCGTTCGGTCCCGTTGCTCTCGACCCAGATGGGTTCCGGCCAGAATTGCGGGAGTTCGGACTATGTCGCGGACGACGCGCCGGGCGTGGCCTTGTTTACGATGAGCCTGTCATCGGACTCCATCAATTTGCAACGCAACTTGGATTCCGCCGCCGCCGATTTTGCCTGGCAAGTGGTGGAGTTTACGACGGGGGCGCCTGTCGAGCACATTCTCATCAACGACGACTTCACCAACGAGGCCGGCGACATGATCAATGAGCTGGACGGATGCGCCAATATCGGCGGGACCGGCTCCTGGGCCAACATGAATGACGGGAGCTGCGGCACGTGCTCCTGGACGTCCAACGGCATCTCCAATAACCGTTATGATGGGAACACCAACCTCGAGATGGACTTTCAGGGTTGGTTCTTCCAATATATCGATACCCGGGGCTGTGGATTCTCCATCGCTCGGGGGACCAGCTATGCTTTTGTGACGGTGTTGAGCAGGAGTGCGGGTGGCAACCTGGCGATGGGATTCGCCCAGGATGGAAGCTGGGGCTTCAATAGCCCCGGTGACAACGTTCGGCTGATCTATGTGCGTGACGAGGGTGACCTGGCCATCAATCCCGGCGCCCCCAGTCCCGAGCTGGACCAATTGATTGACACCGGGGCCGATTCGGTTTTGGATACTCCCCAGAGCGTGGGCATGTTGATCGCCGAGGATGGGACGGTCTCGGCGTACTACAACAACGGGATCGCGAGGAACTGGGCCTTCAACGTCCCTGGTACGGGTTGGGTCGATATTACGCCTTCGGGCGTGCCGCCCATGCCGGAGGGCGGCAACAATCTCGGCATTCAGGCGGTCGACACCGGAGGAGGAAGCCAGCTGTTCATGGTCGACTTCGTCGCGCTGGTCGAGAACCCCGACACCGGCCAAGGCCCCCCGGTCAACCTGGTGTCCGATTGGACGCTTTATTAGCCGGAATCTAGCCGGCCGCTGGGAAGCGCGGATGCCAAAGAGAGATGGATCGTGCAAGCAAAGAGACTGCGGTCTCCATGACCCATCGTTTGGCTTTCAAACGCATCGCGGCCGGTCACGGGTTGACCGGCCGCGTCTGTTTTGGTTCGCCCTCAATCCCGCTGATCGATCCACTCAACCGATGGCGCACCACATGCAGATCGCTCGCTCGGCCATGATTGCTTAGGAAAGGAGGGTCGAATCTGGACACCGAGGAGATGTGTCCCCCCAGCACGTTGTGCTTCGAGCAACGTTGTCCGTGACGGTTGTTTGAATGGATTTTTAGTCCATCATATTTTAACACTTCGAGAGGGATAAAGATTCATGAAGCATCGGCCTTACTTTAAGTTGTTTGCGGCTCTGGCCCTGCTGGTCGGGGGCCTATCGACGGGGTATGCGGCCCATTAAGGTGGCAATGAGTTTCTCTGGGAAGACTGGAACGATGGAGACCTCAAGGAAAGTGTAGTCTGGAACGTGGCCGAGGGGGGCGCTGGTGGCGATTGGCCAGGCCAAGCCGGCGGTGGTAACGTCACCCTCGTGGACCTGGGCGGCGGTGATTACGCCGCTTGCATCGACGCCGGCGGCAGCGGCAGTTGGTTTTCGCCCGTGGGCCTATACTCGGTCTCCACCTTTCCGCGCGGCGCCAGCCTACGCGTCACGTTCCGCTGGTGGGGAGCGGATGGGTGGGCCAATGTTAAAGCCCTCATGGCCCCGTGGCATAAATCATATCCCGGCAGCAACATGACGGAGACCATCGAAGCTTGCATCACCGAGCAATGGAACGTCATGAAATGGACCGAGACGACGTGGGGCAGCGGAACGGAAATGACCGATCTGAACGCGGCCATGGATCCATGGCCCGACAGCAAGGCGAACTCGTTCTTGTTCCGTGTCTGGCTGGGCGATGTACAAGGCGGCAAACTTGAGTACTCGACGGACGGCGGGGCGACGTGGACGACGGACTCCGTCGCCAACACAATCGGCACGGGGTCGAGCAACACCGTGGACGTCTATTTGGGTTTCGGCAATGGGAACGCCACTGAATACGTCGATGACATCCTGGTCGAAGACAGCGAACACTTGATTCCCGTCGAATTGAGCGAATTCACTGTTGAATAGAAAAGGTCTCTGGTGGCGATGGGCGTCGCCGAGAGGCGACGCCCATCGCCCCATCTTTCCCCCCCCATGTAACTATCGAATTCTTATTTGGAGGATTTCGGAACCATGCACACTATTTTGCGATGACAGCGATGAAGGTCTTCGTTCGCCGCGCGGTCACGATCGGAATTCCCATCACGACGCGCAAGCACGAACCTGCGCCTGAAACAAAGCCACCGGTGGATCGCAAACTCGACAAGATGCCGTCTCTGATTTCAATCGTGGCGATCGCCGTGTTGAGCCTCGCCATCTCCGGCGTCACTCGGGCGGACGTCGTCTTCAGCGAGGACTTCGACTCAGGTCCCATCGATACGGGTGTCTGGACGCTTGCCAGCGGCGGCAATACCGATGATGGGCCGGTCTGGGGTGGCGCCACGTACATCTGGGGGGGACAAGGGGCCAGCGCGACGATCACGCTGGAGGACCTTGGGGGCGGTGATTTCGCCGCCAAGCTCGACGCGGTCGGCAGCGGGAGCTGGTATTCCCCCTGCGGCCTGTTCTCCATCCCCACTTTCAAGCGTGTGGAGGCCGTCAAGGTGACCTTCAAGGCGTGGGCGAGCGCGACCCCCGGCAACATTTATTCCCTGATGGCGCCGTGGTATTCGGCGTTGCCGCCAAACAATATGACGGAAAACATCGAAGCCGCGTCGACCAAGGCTCCCGAAAACGGGGGTTCAAAATTCACCGAAGGTGCTTTTGACACGGGTCCCCTTACGCCGCTGTTCAATTTCACCGTCGAGGAATGGCCCACCTCCAAGGCGACGGCCTTCTGGATCCGCTGCATGCTGGGCTGGCCCAACGGGGCCAAGTTCGAGGTCTCCACGGATCAGGGGGGATCGTATCAAGTGGTTGCCGATACGATCGGTTTGGGCGGCGGCAACGCCGCCGACGTGATTTTGGGATTCGGCCAGGGTAACGGCATACAGTTTTACGATGACATCGTGGTTGAGACCACGGTTGGCGGTCCCACGCCCACGCCCGGGCCCACCCCGGGGAGCGGCGCCTACATTGAGGAGCATTGGGATTCGGGGATATTCGACCCGGGCATCTGGTTGGTCGGCTTTCACGAGCCTCCGGGCGTGATCGAAGTGATCGAAGTGATCGACGGCGGCGGCGGCGATTTCTGCATGCGCGTGGCGCCCGGTCAAAGCTGGTATGCGGGGTCCTACTTCTACAGCGTCAATTCCTACCCGCGCGGCAGGAACCTGCGTTGCACCTTCACCTGCTGGGCGGATCCCCAACCCTCGGATGCTAACGGGGTCTACGGCATCTTCGGCCCGTGGCACGAGGACAACACCCAACTGCCGCACGTCAACATGGAAGCGATGGCCGGATTCCAGTATGACCAGATAAAGTGGGTCGAAAAGGGTGATCCCTTCGGACCGCAGAACAACTACCCCGACAGCCCGCGGATCGATAATCTGAACGATGAGGGCTTCATCCCCGGCGAGAACAATAGCAAAGCCACCGGCGTGATGATCCGCGTCTGGCTGGGCAACTCCCGGGGCGGCAGACTCGAGTATTCCAACGACGGCGGCGCCACGTGGACGGTGGGCACCGGGACCGACACGATCGGCACGGGCCCGAGCGATTCCGCGTTCGCCTATGCCGGATTCTCGGGCGTCTCCGGCGGCATGTGCTTCGATGACATCCTCGTTGAAGACGACGACCGATTAGCCGGTCCCCTCGTGAATGAGGCGCGTGATTGGTTGCTATTGGAGTGAGTCCCGCCGAGGGATTCGTGGAGGTGAACGATGAAACAGAAAGCGTTTACGCTGATTGAACTGCTGATCGTGGTGGCGATCATCGCGATCCTGGCCGCCATCTCGGTCCCCAACTTCCTCGAGGCGCAGACGCGCTCCAGGGTCAGTCGGACTTTGAATGACATACGAACGTTGGCCGTTGCGATCCGCTCCTATGAAGTGGATCATAATCAAGCCCCGCCAAGTCCATGGTTCGAGCCCTGGCTCAGTTTGGAGTACAATTGGACATGGACCGTGTACTATGACCGACCACCTCTCGGGATGAACAAATTTCTGACCTCGCCGATTGCCTACACCTCCGCGACGCCGATCGATATTTTCGCTCCCACGCAGAGTGCCACGGCCGGAGCGGTCATCGGCATGGGGTATAACTGGTTTTACGTCGGACCCGGCCGAATGACACGGAACGGGGCGGCTCTTTATGAGCTGACGATTTCCGAGATGTCCTGCTTCAATTCCGCCTTCATCGATAAAACGCCCAATAGGCTTTACGGCAGCCGGCCCTACCGCTGGTCGTTGTTCAGTCCGGGTCCGGATCGAGTCTGGTGGCCGACGAATAAGGGCGTCATCTATGATCCGACCAACGGTACGATCAGCGGCGGCGATATCTGGTATTTCGACTACGTCGGATTCATCGGCGGCACGACCGGCCGGTGACGGGCCACCGCCGAAATACGCGCCCCTGATCGAGATCGAAGAAAGCCGCCCGGCCCGCGCCGGCCCGGGCGTCCGCGAGTGGTTCGGGCGCCCTCATGACGCGGTGCCTGCGTTGCCGATCCATCAAGTGACCAAGAATCCTCAAAATAGAAAAAGACGCCGCTCCAACAGTCAGGCCCGGGGAACGGAGCACGCGCCATCGGGCCGATCCGATGGTTCTCCCGCGAGGCGGCCGAGCCAAGGACGGCGCCTGAAACTGTTCAAAGCGATCTCGATCCTTGGCGTCCCGTTGGCCGCGCTGATTACGCTCGAAGTGGCCCTTCGGGTTTTGGGATTCGGAGCTTCGCCCGATTTCGTCATCGCGGAGAAGATCAACGGCGAAAAGGTCTATTTGAATAATGACCGCTTCGGACTCCGGTTTTTCGACCGGGGTCTGAATCGGATACAGCATCCGTTTTTGGTCCCCGCCGAAAAACCGCCCAACGTTCAGCGCATTTTCGTGCTGGGCGGTTCGGCGGCGATGGGGGTTCCGGACGCGACGTATAGTTTCGGCCGAATCCTCGAACGAATGCTTAACGCCAAATATCCGGAGCGCGATTTTGAGGTCGTCAACATGGCGATGACGGCGATCAACTCGCACGTCGTCCGCGAAATCGCAAAGGACGTCCGCAAGCTTGAGCCGGATGTCTACGTCTTCTACCTCGGAAACAACGAAGTGGTGGGTCCGTACGGACCAGGAACTGTTTTCTCTTCATTTCAAAAACGCCTGTTGCTCATCCGCGTCAATATGCGTCTGCGCTCGACCAGGACCGGTCAGTTCTTCGATCGGGTGGTCCGCGGAGGGTTGTTCGGGTCGGGCCCTCCCAAAGAGTGGCGCGGCTTGGAGATGTTCTTGGGGAATCAGATCAGCGCGGACGATCCGAGATTGAACCACGCCTACCGTCATTTCGAGACGAACTTGAGAGAGATGTGTAGACTTGCCTTTGAGCGCGGAGCCAAAACCGTTCTTTGCACGGTGGGCGTCAATCTCAAGGACAGCCCCCCGTTCGCTTCTCAACATGATCCCGATCTGGGCGAAGCCGATCTGACGAGATGGGGGGATTCGTATAAACTGGGCGTTGAACACCAAGAGTCGGGCCGATTCGCTCAAGCGCTTGAAGCTTATTCCAATGCCTTGGAGCTTGACGCGAAGCATGCGGAGTTGCACTTTCGAGTGGCGAAGTGCCATTGGTCGGCCGGCAACTTTGAACGGGCAGCTGTCCATTTCCGCCGAGTAGCGGAGCTGGATACCTTACGTTTTAGGGCCAATCCGCGAATCAATCAGATCATTCGCGACGTGTCCCGCAGTCATCGGGACAGTGATGTCACGCTCGTCGACACCACGAAGGAGCTAGAGCAAAACAGCCCTCACGCAACACCGGTCGAGGAGCTTTTCGTCGAGCACGTTCATCTCAGTTTTCATGGAAATTACCTGATTGCGCGATCGATCGCTGATGAACTGGAACGGATGTTTTCCGACACCGAATCCGGCCGCCTCGCGAACGATCAAACCTTGACCGAGGACGAATGCAAGCAGAGTCTTGCCTACACGGATTGGGACGAATATCGGCTCACCAACCTCTTGGTGGAGAAGGTCTTCTCCACCGCGCCCTTCACGCATCAGTATGACCACTCCGTTCGACTCGATGCTTTGAGCCGTGAACTCGAGCGCATGAGATTGGAGATGGAGGAGGATTTCTTGCGGCGGGTCGACCGGGAATATCAGCAGGCGCTGGAATCGGCCGAGAATGATCCCTGGCTGCATTACAACTACGGTCAGTTCTTGCTGGACGGCATGCAACAACCGCGGAGGGCGTCCAATGAGTTTCGCTCATGTTTGCAAGAGTTGCCCCACTATGAGCAAGGCGCGAACCATATGGCGATCACCCTCATGCTCGACGGTCAACCCGAACAAGCCCGCCGATACCTGACGCAAGCCCTGCGGCGCAACCCCGACAGCTTGCAATCGCTCAACAGCATGGGAATCGTCCTGGCCCAACTCGCGAAATATGACGAAGCCAAAAAGTATTTCAGCGATTCGCTCAAGATCGCTCCCAACGCGGAGGCCCGTTATAATCTCGGATTAACGCTCGTCAAGCAGCAGCGATTCGAGGAGGCAATCCCGCATTACGAGGCGGCATTGGAACTGAATCCCGACCATGCGAAGGCGCATTATGAACTGGCGAAGGTCCTGACCAATCATGGCGATCGGGGCGTGGCCGTCCGCCACTATCGGGAGGCGGTGCGGCTTGATCCGACGCTGCCGCACGCGCAACTGAACCTGGCCATGACCCTGGAAGCGATAGGCAATCGCGAGGAGGCGATCATTGCCTACCGCGAAGCGGTGAACCGTCAACCCGAGGACGTTACCTCGCGCAAGAAAATCGCACTGGCTTTGGCCCGTCAGGGAGAGTATGATGACGCGATTGATCACGTCCAGTCGGCGCTCAAGATGCGGCCGGATGACGCCAATCTGCGAAAAATGCTAATCAAATTGAGAGAGCACGCGCGCGATCAAACTAATTCGTTGAGGAGTGCCCCATAAAAGCGTTCGCGTTCTTTACTTCTGCCGGTTCGGCGGGCCTGGCCGGCTCGGTTTTTTTACGGGTGGGGCTATTTTATGGGGATCATGTCGCCCTGATCACTGACGACCGGCGCCAAAATAAATTCAGTGGCTCCAGCGCTTGTCAACGAACTTTGGTAAGTACGGATGAGGAAGGAACCGGATTATATGGCCCAGGTTGTCAAGATGCCCAGATTCGGGCAAACCATGGAAGAGGGAACGGTGGTGCGCTGGCTCAAAAACCCGGGTGACGCCGTCAAAGTCGGCGAGGTGCTGCTCGAGATCGAGACCGACAAGTCGGTGATGGAGGTCGAATCGGAATTCGAAGGCGTCATCTTGAAGCGCCAAGCCGCCGAAGGTGACGTCCTGCCGTGCGGCCAACCCCTGGCCTGGATCGGCCAACCCGGCGACGCCATTCCCGACCCCTGACGTCCCATAAGGAGAAGAATGCCATGACGCTCAGCCTGGAGAATTCGCGCGAACGACAACAACGGCTGCTGGAGGTCCTCTCGGATCGGAAACTCGACGCCGCCGTTTGTGGGTTCCCGGCGCACGTCTATTACTTCACCGCGTTCCTGCCCCACTGGACGCACCAGAGCGCGGTGGTCGTCTTCGCCGATGGATCGTCCTGGCTGACGACACCGAACGAACCGGCCGAGCGAGCGGCCGCCGACCGAATCGTCTCCTATGAAGCCAGTTACCTCTACACCCTGCGTCAGGAACAGCCCGCCATCGTGGCGGATCAGGTGCTCGAAGTTCTGAAGGATAAGAAGACCCGGCGCGTGGGGATTGACGCATCGTTGGTGACCTCACAGGTCGCCCTGGGTTTCGAAGGCCCCGCGGAACCGATCGACGCCAACCTGTGGCGGATGCGCAGAAAGAAAGACCCCGACGAACTGGAACTGATGAAGGGCGCGATCCGCTGCACCCAAGCCATGCATCGACGCGCCAGGGAGATCGTCGAACCCGGCGTGAGCGAGTTGCACGTCTTCGGCGAGCTGCACGCGACGGCGGTCAAGACGGCGGGCGAACCGATGACCGCCCTGTTGGGCAACGATTACGCCTGCGGCCAACTGGGCGGCCCGCCCCGCAAAGACCATCTGGCGGCCGCGGGCGAAATCTACATCCTCGATCTCGGCCCCGCCTATCGCGGCTATTTCGCCGATAACACCCGCGCCATCGCCGTGAATCGCCGACCGACCGACGCTCAGATCGAAGCCTGGCAGACCGTCACCGCCGCGCTCCAGCTCGTGGAGGGGATCGCGCGGCCGGGTATAAAATGCCGCGAGCTTTATGAAACGGTTGAAGCCCATTTCAAGGAAAAGCGTGGGACGGGCTTGCGGCATCACTTGGGGCACGGAGTCGGTCTTCAACCCCACGAATACCCGCACCTCAATCCCCATTGGGATGACGTGCTCATGGAAGGCGAAGTCGTCTCCGTGGAACCAGGACTTTACGGGGCGGGGCTTGCGGGAGGAATCCGCCTGGAGAATCAATACCTGGTCACCGCCGACGGAATTAAGAATCTGGTCGATGCGCCGCTAGAACTAACATAAAGCCCGCGAGCAAAAGGAAGAAGACAGATTTCAATAACCATCACTTAGGATCTGCGTATGAATAAACGCTCGAATAGAACTAATGCTTCGGCTTGATCGTATAGTTCCATTCGCCGTGGAATTTGTGCGGGCTGATCCGCAATCGCGCTATGTCCGTATCGCTCACCTTAATGCCGGTGTCGTATTGGTTGGTATCCAGATGGGCCTTCACAATCAGCCCGCCTTTGGTTGTCGTGGCGCCGATCAAACTGACAATGCTCTGCAGACTTCTCAGGGGCTTGCCACGCCAGTTCTGCGTAATGAAACTGAACAACCGATGCTCGATCTTGTTCCATTTGCTCGTGCCGGGCGGGAAATGGCAAACCGTCAAATTCATCCGCAGTTCGTCCGCCAACCCCTGCAGCGCCATCTTCCACAACCGGCTGCGGCTGCCGTTGCTACCGCCGCCATCGGCCGTAATCATCAGGCGCGTGGCGCGCGCGAAACGTTGCTGGCCCATCTCTTGCCACCACAACAGGATGCTGTGCGCCGCGAACTCCGAGGTGTCATGATCGATGCCCACATTCACCCAGCCTGCGTTGGAGGCGATATCGTAGACGTCGTAGAGGATCGCCTTGCCCAACTCCTTGTCCTGAAAGTCATGCACGCGCACCGGCTCCGGGCATCCTTGCGGGCGATATTCCTTGCCGACATTGCGAAAATCCCCAAACCGGTGCAGTGCAGGGCGGTGACCCCGTCGACCGTGCAATGGGAACCCACCTCCACGCCCGAAATACCGCATTCCGTCACGATCATGTCAAACACCTGGCAATCATCGCCCAGAAGAATCCCAGACGTGTTGAAATTACGGATGGCGCCGTTGAAGACCCGGATGTTGCGATTGGCGCTCGATTCGATCCCGATTTGACCGAGCTGTTCAATGCCTCCGTCGATCGTATGGCCGTTCAGGTCGAGCGACACGTTGTCGGCCGTGATGACGATACAGTTGGCGGACGCGGTCATGGTCACGTTGTCCACCAAGACGTAGGACCCGGAATTGGCGATCATGAGCGGCGCGTCGCCGGGCGGCAGGATGTCGATCTGACCGTCGCCCGCCCAGGACCGGGCCGCGAGGCCCCAGAGCAGGACCGCCAGGATCAGCGGAGTCCTTGGATTCCGAACCAACACCATGATGTCATTTCCCCCTTCCAGAAAGGACGTTGTTGATTTTAAAAGCCGGCGTGGGCGAGCGATTGCGTTGAGGGAAAAGGTGCCACGGGACGAACCGTTTGATCAACTCGCCGCCCGATTGTATGATTTTCGCGAAGGTGGCTCTCATCTTACGATGTCACAACGGTTTATATAGCATCTGAGGGGCGTGTCACAAGATATTTCGGGTTGGCGGGGCGCGGACGGGGAGCGGAAAACCCAGGATTCGCTGGGCTCATCCGGGGGTCTATTCCGTCGCCTCCTTGCGGAGGCTCGGAGGTTTCGGCCGGCCTCGGGCGTTCGGCATGTCGCGATCTGGGGCTTTTGGCGCGCGGTGGCCTGGGACGTTTGACACGCGGCGACCTGGAGCATTTGGGAACGGTGCGGCGCCGGTCAGAGGGCCTCGTGACGGATAAGGATGACATCTTCGGATTTCGGCGACTATCATTCGGCCATGAAGGTCCTGATCGTCATCGGCACGCGGCCCGAGGCCATCAAGATGGCGCCGGTGGTCCAGGCGCTGCGGGGCCGGGGCGGGCGCTTCGAGGTCGAGGTCTGCCTGACCGCCCAGCACCGCGAGCTGCTGGACCAGGTCATCCGCCTGTTTGACCTCACGGTCGACTACGACCTCGACCTGATGGTCCCCGACCAGTCTGTCTTCGAGGTCACCCGCGGCGTCCTGCGCGAGATGGAGGGCGTCCTGGATCGGGCGCGGCCCGACGTCGTGCTGGTCCACGGCGACACGACCACGACTTTCGCGGCGGCGCTGGCGGCCAACTACAAGCGGATCGCCGTCGGCCACGTCGAGGCCGGCCTGCGCACCCACGACAAACACCGGCCTTTCCCCGAGGAGATCAACCGCCGCCTCGCCGACGCGATCTGCGACCATCACTACGCACCGACCCCTCGGGCGCGCGACAACCTGCTCGCCGAGCGCATCCCCGCCGAAAACATCCTGGTGACCGGCAACACGGTCATCGACGCCCTGCTGGACGTCGCCGGGCGGCCCCATGAGTTCACCGGCCCCCTGATCGAGGGGCTGGGGCGCGACCGGCGGCTGCTCCTGATCACGGCCCACCGTCGCGAAAGCTTCGGCGCGCCGCTGGCCGAGATGTGCCGCGCCATCCGCGACCTGGTGGCGGCCAACCCCGATCTGGAGGCCGTCTACCCCGTTCACCCCAATCCCAACGTCCGCCGGGTCGTCGACCGGTTCCTGATCGGCCGCGAGCGGCTGCATCCGATCGAGCCGCTGGACTACGCCCCGTTCGTGCACCTGATGAAGAAAGCGACGATCGTCCTGACCGATTCGGGCGGGATTCAGGAGGAGGCCCCCTCGCTGGGCAAGCCGGTCCTGGTCATGCGCGAGGTCACCGAACGCCCCGAAGCGATCGAAGCCGGCACGGCCGCCTTGGTGGGAACCTCGTACGAAAAGATCGTGGCATCGGTCCAGCGCCTGCTGGACGACGAGACCGCGTATTCCGCGATGGCCAACGCCGTCAATCCCTACGGCGACGGCCGGGCGGCCGGGCGGATCGCCGATCACCTGGAAGCGGTCCGGCCCATCGATGTCAACCTTGACAAGCCGGATTCAGCGGACAAGAATAGTCGGTCAATTTGATCTCTAAGACCATTACGTGGACATGATCAAGTCATTGTTGCGGAGACGGTTTCGGTCCGCTTGAACTTCAGAGAGGTTCCCACCAAGAAAACCAACTGGGCCTACCGAGCGACGGAGAGGATAACGACGATGAAGATGTATATCGCGGGTAACTGGACTGATGCGCCGACCATGAAAACGGTCACTTCGCCCTATACGGGCGAGACGATTGATGAGACGCCCGACGCCACCGAGGCGCAGATCGAACAGTGCCTGGCCGCCGCCGAGAAGGCCGCCACGGTCATGGCCCACCTGCCGGGGGCGGAGCGTAGCGCGATCTTGAACCGTGCCGCCGACCTGCTGGCCGAGCACGCCGAGGACCTGGCTCGGACGATCACGATGGAGGAGGGCAAACCGCTCGGCGAGTCCAAGGTCGAGGTCAGCCGGATGCCGGACCTGGCTCGGCTCAGTGCGTTCGAGGGCACTCAGGCCCGCGGCGAGACGCTGCCGTTGGACGCGCAGGCCGGGGCGGTCGGGAAATTCGGGATGACGCTGCGCGTCCCGTGCGGGGTGGTCGTGGCGATCACGCCGTTCAACTATCCGCTGCTGCTGGTCCTGCACAAGGTGGCCCCGGCACTGGCGGCGGGCAACGCCGTCATCCTGAAGCCCGCCGGCTACACGCCGCTGGTGGCACTCAAGATGACAAAGCTCTTCCTTGAGGCCGGGCTGCCGGAGAATGCCCTCCAGTGCATCACCGGTTCGGGCGCGCGGTTGGGCAAGGCTCTGTGCGGCGACCGCCGCGTGCGCAAGATCAGTTTCACCGGCAGCGTCCCGGTCGGCGAGGAAATCACGCGGACGGCCGGGATCAAGAAGCTCTCGCTCGAACTCGGCTCGAACGCCCCGCTGGTCGTCCTGCCCGACGCCGACCTTGAGCAGGTGGCCGAGGTCGCGGCGATCGGCGGCTACGTCAACGCCGGTCAGGTCTGCATTTCGACCCAGCGCATCCTCGTCCAGCGCGGGATCTACTCGGACTTCCTGGATGCCCTGAAGCCCAAGGTCGAGGCGATCACCGTCGGCGATCCGATGACCGAAGGCACTCGGCTCGGTGCCCTGATTTCGGAGAAGGACGCCGAGCGGGTCGATGGGTGGGTCAAGGCTGCCGTGGCGTCGGGTGCCCGCGTGGTGACCGGCGGCGAACGCGACGGGGCCGTCTATCAGCCGACGATCGTCGCCGATGTCGATCCCAAGATGCGCGTCTCGTGCGAGGAACTGTTCGGTCCGGCCGTGGCGGTGTCGCCGGTCGAATCGATCGACGAGGCCATCGCCCTGGCGAACGATTCCGATTTCGGCCTCGGGGCCGGTATTTTTACCCGAGACATCAACAACGCCTTCCGCTTCGTCAGGGAGGTGCAGTCGGGCAACGTGATGGTCAATTGGTCCCCGCTGTGGCGGGCGGACTTCATGCCCTACGGCGGGTTCAAGAACAGCGGCATCGGCAAGGAAGGGCCGCGCTACGCCGTGCAGGAGATGACCGAGCTCAAGACGGCGATCTTCCACGGTCTGGACGGGTAGCGCCAATAGATATGAATTCGATTTCTTAACCTTTAATCACAGATGGGAGAACGATCCATGGGACGAAGAAAAGCCGCCAAGACGGTCCGCATGACGATGGGCCAAGCGATTGTGCAGTATTTGTCGGTTCAATACAGCGAGCTGGACGGGAACCAACAGCGGTTGATCCAGGGCATGTTCGGGATTTTCGGCCACGGCAACGCCACGGGGCTCGGCCAGGGACTGCGTGAGTTTGGCGAGAACTTGCCGTATTACCAATGCCGCAACGAGCAATCGATGGTCCACACCGCAGCGGCGTTTGCCAAGGCCAACCGCCGGTTGTCGGCCCTGGCCTGCACGACCTCGGTCGGGCCGGGCGCGACCAACCTGCTGACCGGCGTGGCGACGGCCACGATCAACCGGTTGCCCGTCCTGTTGCTGCCGGGCGATTATTACGGCTCGCGCCACCAGGGGCCGGTGCTCCAGCAATTGGAACACCCCATGGGCGGCGACGTGAGCGTCAACGACTGCTTCCGGCCCGTCAGCCGGTTCTTCGATCGCATCCTGCGTCCCGAGCAACTCCTGACCGCGCTGCCCGAGGCGATGCGCGTGCTGATGGACCCCGCCGACACCGGCGCGGTGACCCTGGCCCTGCCCCAGGAGATCCAGTGTCACGCTTATGATTATCCCGCCCACTTTTTCGAGGAGCGCGTCTGGCGGCTGGACCGCACCCCGCCCAATCCGCAACGGATCGGGGAAACGGTGGATCTGCTGCGCAAGGCCAAGCGGCCCGTGGTCATCTCCGGCGGCGGCGTGATGTACTCGCTGGCGTCGAAGGAGCTTGGCCGGTTCTGTTCCGCATTCGGCATCCCGGTCGCCGAGACGCACGCGGGCAAGGGCTCGGCGCCCGATGACGTCCCGGTCTTGCTCGGCGGCCTCGGCACCAACGGCACCGCCCCCGCCTTCGAAATCGTCAATCAGGCCGACCTGGTCATCTGCGTCGGGACGCGCCTGAGCGATTATACGACCGGCTCCCAAACGGTATTCCAGAATCCCGACGTCAAATTCGTTTCGATCAATGTCTGCGGCCACGACGCCTACAAGCAAGGGGCGTTGCCGATCGTGGCCGACGCGCGCGAGTCGCTCAAGGCGTTGACCCGCGCGGCAAAGGCGGCGGGCCTGCGCAGGCGAGCCTCGCACACGCGCCAGGCCAGGGAAATGGTCGGCGCTTGGAACGACCAGATCACGGCGAAGGTCTTCCACACGCCCAGCGGCAAGACGATGGGCCAGGGCCACGCGATCGGGATTATCAACGAGCAGGCGAAGGCCGGTGACACGATCATCGCGGCCGCCGGGTTCCCGCCGGGGGATCTGCTCAAGCTGTGGAACCCCGCGGGCGGGCGCAATTGTCACATCGAGTTCGGTAACTCGTGCATGGGCTACGAGTTGCCGGCCGGCCTCGGCGTCAGGATGACCCAGCCCAACGGCGAGGTTTTCGTCTTCATCGGCGACGGCACGTTCCTGCTCAGCCCCAGCGAGCTGGTCACGGCCCTGCAGGAGGATCTCAAGGTCACCGTCGTGATCATGGAGAACCACGGCTTCCACAGTATTCGGGGGCTTCAGATGTGGCGCATCGGCAAGATGTTCGGCACGGAGTTTCGCAAGCGCAGCGAGCGCACCGACCGGCTCGAGGGACCGGTTCTCGACCTGGACCTGGCCAAGATCGGCGAGGGGATGGGTGCGCGCAGTTGGAACGTAGGGACGCCCGACCAGTTGCGCAAAGCCCTGGCCGAGGCCCGCAAGGAGCGGCGTTCGTGCGTCATCGTGGTCGAGATCGACGCCATGGTCCGACCGCCTGATTCGGGCATGTGGTGGGACTTCGAGGTCGCCGAAGTCTCGGGTGACGCCGCGGTTCGCCAGCGGCGCGTCGAATACGAACAAGAGAGGAAGATGCAGAAGTTCCATTACTAACCGGAACTTCGGCTCGGGCGATGGCATCGACCTCGCGAGCCATGGACGACCCATTCGGATCGAGGGAAGGGGAAAGTGAGTTATGCACCTTGGGGCTATTACAAGTGGTCTGTTGGATCGCCCGTTCAGGGAGGTGGCCAAGCTCTTGCATGATCTGGGGCTCACCAGGATTGAGCCCCCGGCCGGCGGGTTTTTCCCCAAGAACCACTGCAACGCGAAGGAATTGCTGGCCGATGAGGCGAAGTACGCCGAGTTCCAGCAGACGTTGGCCGATTACGACTTGAAGGTCAGTGCCTACGCCATTCATGGCCAGCCGCTGCATCCCGATCCGAAGATCGCCGCTCAGAACGACGAGGACCTTCGCGAGACGTGCGCGCTGGCGGAGAAGACGGGGGTGGATCGGATCACGCTGCTGTGCGGCATCCCCGAGGCCCGCCCGGGCGACCTGGCACCCAATTGGATCGTGTTTCCCCTGCCCCCCGAATTCCAGGAATGGCATAACTGGCAATGGGAGGAGCGGGCGATCCCGCACTGGAAGAAACAGGCCAAAGTCGCCGAGGACCACGGCGTGCGGCTCTGCTTCGAGATGGTGCCCTGCGATCTGGTCTTTAATCCCGAGGGGATGTTGCGTCTGCGCGACGCCGTTGGCCCGACCGTCGGCTGCAATTTCGATCCCTCGCACCTGTTCTGGCAGGGGATCGACTGCATCGAGGCGATCCGCGTCCTCAAGGATTGCATCTATCATGCCCATGCCAAGGACACCCGGGTTGACCCGCACGTGGTCCGGATCAACGGGGTGAACGATCCCAAACCCTATGACCGCCACCTCGATCGCAGTTGGGTCTTCCGCTCGGTCGGCTACGGGCATGGCGAGGACTTCTGGACCGACTATCTCAGCATGTTGCGGACGATTGGTTACAATGACGTGGTTTCGATCGAGCACGAAGACCAGCTTATCGACCCAGCGGAGGGATTCGAATACGCGATCAAATTCCTGCAGAAGATCCTTATCAAGAAATCCCCCGCCGTTCTGTGGGACGCTTGAGCATTGGGGTATCGAGGATAAAGGAGAAGCATGATGTCTGACGTCGTTTTCCTCGCGGGCGCAAGGACGCCGTTCGGTGCTTTCATGGGTTCGTTGTTCGCGGTGGCCGCGCCGCGTTTGGGCTCGGTCGCCATCCAGGCCGCGCTCGAAAAGGCCGGGGTCGCGTCCGACCAGATATCCGAAGTGATCATGGGCACGGTCCTGGCCGCCGGCCAAGGCCAGGCGCCCGCCCGACAGGCGATGATTTACGCAGGCATCCCCGACTCGGTCCCCGCGATGACGATCAACAAGGTCTGCGGCAGCGGGATGAAGGCCATCATGCTCGCCGCCCAGTCGATCCGGCTTGGCGAAAGCGAGATTGCCGTCGCGGGCGGCATGGAAAACATGAGCCAGGTCCCATACATGCTCCCCGGCGCGCGCGAGGGGCTCAAGATGGGCGAAAAGCCGATGGTTGACTCGATGGTCGCCGACGGGCTGTGGGACCCCTACAACAACCAACACATGGGCAATTGCGGCGAGCTGTGCGCCGAGAAGGGGAACTATTCGCGCGAGGATCAGGACGCCTTCGCCATCGAGAGCTTTCGGCGCGCGCAAGAGGCCCAGAAGGGCGGAAAGTTCGAGCCCGAAATCGCGCCGGTCACGATCAAGGGGCGTAAGGGGGACACGATCGTCGACCAGGACGAAGGCCCGATGAAGGCCAGCTTTGAAAGGTTCCCCAAGCTGCGCCCGGCCTTCAGCAAAGAGGGCACGATCACCGCGGCCAACGCCTCTTCGATCAACGACGGCGCCGCGGCGGTGGTCATCGCCTCGGACGAAAAGGCCATGGAGATGGGGCTCAAGCCGGTGGCGCGATTGGTCTCCAGCGCGCAACACTCGCTCGACCCCCAATGGTTCACGACGGCCCCCGAGTTCGCCATGCGCAAGGCGCTTGAAAAGGCTTCCTGGTCGGTTGATGAAGTCGATCTGTTTGAAGTCAATGAGGCGTTCGCCGTCGTCTCGATGACGGCCGCGGACAAGCTGGGCATTCCACGCGAGAAGCTGAACGTCTGGGGCGGGGCGATCTCGCTGGGCCATCCGATCGGCGCCAGCGGCGCGCGGATCGTCGTCACGCTGCTTTCAGCGTTAAAAGATCGCGGACTGAAAAAAGGCTGCGCGGGGATCTGCATCGGCGGAGGCGAGGCCACCGCGCTGTGCCTGGAAATGTTGGATTAAGAGGAGAACAAGATGAGCAAGGTCGTTGCCGACGCGAAAGAGGCGATCAAGGACATTGAGGCCGGCGCGGTCTTGACCGTCGGTGGTTTCGGGCTGTGCGGCATCCCGGAGAACTGCATCCAAGTGCTCCGCGAGAAAGGCGTGAAGAACCTGACGATCGTCTCGAACAATTGCGGGATCGGCATCAAGGGCGATTACTTCGGCCTCGGCTTCCTGCTGATCGATCGCCAAATCAAGAAGATGATCGCCAGTTACGTTGGCGAGAACGACTTGTTCGAAGAGCTTTTGCTTTCGGGCGAAATGGAGGTCGAGCTCGTGCCCCAGGGCAGCCTGGCCGAAAAACTTCGCGCCGGCGGGGCCGGGATTGCGGCCTTCTACACGCCCACCGGTGTCGGGACCATGATCGCCGAGGGGAAGGAAGAGCGGGAGTTCGACGGCAAGAAATTCATCCTGGAGCAGGCGATCCACGGGGACTTCGGCCTCGTGAAAGCCCACCTCGGTGACACCAACGGCAACCTGATCTATCGCCGCACGGCGCGCAATTTCAATCCAGAGTGCGCGATGGCCGGCAAAATCACGATCGCCGAGGTCGAGAAACTGGTCCCCGCCGGCGAGCTGGACCCCGACCACATCCACACGCCCGGCATTTACGTCCAGCGCATCTTCGAGGGCAAGGACTACGTCAAGCGAATCGAACGCCGCACGGTGCAAGGCGGCTGATAAACGGCTAAAAGGCGGGAACAACATGGGACTGAGCAGGGAACAGATCGCGCGGCGCATCGCGCAAGAACTCCATGACGGCGATTACGTCAACCTGGGGATCGGCATCCCGACGCTCGTCGCCAATTACATCCCCGAAGGCGTTCACGTCATCCTGCAGAGCGAGAACGGACTGCTCGGCATCGGCCCGTTTCCGACCGAAGACGAGGTGGATGCCGACCTGATCAACGCCGGCAAGGAAACGGTGACCGCCCAGCCCGGCGCGGCGTTCATGTCGAGCTCCGAGTCGTTCGCGATGATCCGCGGCGGCCAGGTCGACCTCAGTGTCCTCGGCGCGATGGAGGTCGACCAGGAAGGCAACATCGCCAACTGGATGATCCCCGGCAAATTGGTCAAGGGGATGGGTGGCGCGATGGACCTGGTCGCCGGCGCGCGCCAGTTGGTCGTCGCGATGGCCCACAGCAGCAAAAAAGGCCAGAGCAAGGTCCTCAAGAACTGCTCGCTGCCCGTCACCGGGGTCGGCGTCGTCAACCGCATCGTCAGCGATCTGGCCGTCATGGACGTTGGACCCGATGGTCTGATCCTGAGGGAACGCGCCCCCGGCGTCAGCGTCGAAGAGATACAAGAAAAAACCGAAGCGAAGTTGGAAGTGTCCGGCCAGATTTCCGAGATGAGTTTATAATGGGGTTTTGTCTCATTTGACGCCGACCGGGTTTTACCGGCGATTCGACCCGAATCAGCGATGAGAGAACCGTGGCGGGTGATGCGCTCGCGGATAACGTCAATCGATAGCGCAATCGGATCGATTGACCTGACAGTCGCGTTCACTCCCGTACGGCAAACGCACGAACGACAGCTGAAGTGTAAAAGCCCGCCGAAGACGGGAAGGGGGGGCGATGTGACGCTTGTTGACCGCATAGCCCGACTGGGCGATCGATCGGCCCGTCTGGCGCGGGCGATTATCCCCGATCCGTTTGTCATCGCGATCCTGTTGAGCGCCGTCACGCTCGCCGCCGGCTACGCGATCGCCGCGCGGCGGCCGGAACAGGCCGAAATCGGCCTGATGGGGCTGATCTCGATCTATGCCGGCGGGATGTTCGAGTCGGACTCTTCCACGAAAGGCCTGGTGGCTTTTGCGTTCAAGATGGCCTTGATCCTCGTCACGGGGCATGCGTTGGCCGCGGCCGGTCCGGTTCGTTACGCGCTGGCCGTGTTCGCGGGCAGGCCGCGCACCACGGGCGGCGCCGCGGCGATGGTCGCCGTGGTTGCGATGATCTTGGGGCTGATCAACTGGGGCGTGGGCCTGGTCGGCGGCGCGTTCCTGGCCCGCGAGGTGGGGCGAAGTTTCGCCCAGCGCGGCCAGCCGCTCAACTATCCGCTCGTGGGAGCGGCGGGCTACATGGGCCTGCTGGTCTGGCACGGTGGCCTGAGCGGTTCCGCGCCGCTCGCCGTGGCATCCAAAAACTCCTTAAGCTCCTTCGGGATGACGCTCGATGTCACCGAGACCATCTTTTCGGGTCTTAATGTCGTGGTCAGTCTTGTGTTATTGTTGGCGATCGGATTGCTTTTCTGGGTGCTCGGCAAGGGATCAGGCGACCCCGGCCGCGAGTTCCCGACGGACCCGCGACTGCTGGAACTTGGATCCGAAAGTCCGATCCCGCCGTCTCCTCGGGCCAACGAGGCCGATGAAACGAGTCGATTTGTTTATTGGCTCGAGAATTCGGTGTGGGTCGGGGCTGTTTTCGTTCTTCCGGTCCTTATCGCGCTGGGTTATTGGCTCGCCAAGGAGCGCACCGGCGCGATTAATCTGGATTCCGTGATCCTCACGTTCTGGATGGCCGGCATGGTCCTACACCGCACGCCGATGGCTTACATGTCGGCGTTTGGCGAAGGCGTCAAAAGCTCGGCGGGAATCCTGCTGCAGTTTCCCCTCTACTTCGGTATTTTGGCCGTGGCGCGCGATTCTGGACTATTGGAAGTGACGGCGCGGTCGATGGCGAACTTCGCGAGGGGCATGGATTCGACCATTTCAGCCTCGGTTACGGCGCCGGTTTTCACGTTCATCACCAGTGGGCTGGTGAACCTGTTCGTCCCGAGCGGAGGCGGACAATGGGCGTTGCAATCACCCATCATCCTTGAAACCTCCAATGCCCTGGGGCTGGACCGCGCCAAGATGTTGATGGCCTTCTCGTACGGAGATGAGATCACAAACATGCTGCAACCGTTCTGGGCCTTGCCGCTGCTTTCGATCACCGGTCTGCGGGCGCGCGAGATCATGGGCTACACGATCCTGGCCATGCTGACGGCCGCACCGATCTTTATCATTGCCCTTGCCATATCATGAACCGTGGGAGAACACGATGAACGAACCGCTGCGAAATTATATGCACGTCGGCCTGATCCATTTCATGGCCTTTCCGCAAACGATGAAAGGCGACGGGCCGATCCTGGAGACGCTCAAGACGATCGTGACCGATGATTACTTCGACGTCGTGGCCGTCAGTTGGATCAAGGACCCTGAAGTGCGGCGACAGGCAAAGGCGATGCTCGACACCTCTCACATGCGCGTCGTTTACGGCGCGCACCCCAGCCTGCTGACCGCCGGGCTCAACCCAAATGATCTCGACGAAGAGGGAAGAAAAAGAGCGGTCGAGATCCTCAAAAACGGGATCGATGAGGCCCATGAGATCGGCGCGGAATCTTTTGTGTTTCTAAGCGGAAAATATTCCCCCGACAAGGTCGATGAAGCCCTCGCGCGCCTCGTCGAGTCGACCAAGGAACTGTGCGCCTATGCAAAATCAAAGGGCGACATGAAGCTGGCCCTCGAGGTCTTCGATCACGAGATCGACAAGAAATCGCTGATCGGCCCGGCGGCCCTCGCCAAACGCTACGCCGATGAGGTTGCGAAGGAATTTGACAACTTCGGCCTGGTCGTCGACCTGAGTCACATCCCGATCATCGGCGAAACGCCCGAGCAGGCGATCCTCCCCGTCCGCGAACATCTCTGCGCCGTCGACCTCGGCAACGCCGCCCTGCTCGACAAGACCTCGCCCCGCTACGGCGACCATCACCCCTGGTTCGGCTACCCCAGCGGCGTCAATGACGTCGAACAACTCCGCGATTTCCTCAAGGTCCTGCTCGACATCGGCTTCCTCAACCAAGAGGCCCCGCCGATGGTATGTTTCGAGATGAAGCCGATGGAAGACGACGACCCGGAAGTCGTCATCGCCAACGCCAAACGGACCTTGAACGAAGCCTGGGCGCGCCTGTAGCCCTTTGCGCCGGTTGAGCGTGACGGATACAGGTCCCGCTGATAAATCCAAAACTGGATCAAACCGCGCGACGGGATTCTGGACACCCGCCCTTGAGAATTGCGGGACGAATCTCTTTCGTGTAACTGTCGCTTGTCCAGTGGTCGACCATCAACATTGTCCATGAACGCAGCAGCATCCGCCTCCACGCCCCCCGGCGCCGGTCCCCCGAACGCTGAGCCGTCCCAGATCGATGCCGCCCGCCAGCGATCGAGGAAGCATGTCATGTTGGCGCTGGCCGGCATCCTGGTCCTGTATCTGGGTTTCGAGACCTATGAGATCACCATCCAGGACTTCGACGTGGACGAGTTCATCACCTCCACGGTGATCCGCATGCCCCTACCTGACCTGATCAAGAACCTGACCGCAAATGGTCACCCCCCGCTCTATTTCATCATGGCCAAGGGCTGGACATGGCTAGCCGGCCACTCCGCCACCAGCATCTTGGCGTTTTCGATCTTGATCGGCGCGCTCAGCGTGCTGGCCATGTATTTGCTCGCCCTCGAGCTGGGACTGGGACGTTGGGGCCTGATGGCCGCGCTGCTGTGGGCACTCCACCCTTCGGTGGTCTACTTCGCCCGGTATGGCCGGCCCTACATGGGCGTGACGTTGTTCGTCATCCTTGCCATCTGGGCGACGCTGGCGGCCCTGCGGCGCAAGGACGAGGTCGGATATCTGTTGCTGTTCCTCATCGGGGCGTTCGGGGCGGCCTGGAACCACATGTTGGTTCTGATCTGGATCTCGCTGGCGATCGGCGTGGTGTTGCTGGACGTTCCGCGTCGCAACAGCCGTTTGGGATTCTGGGCGGCCATCATCGCCGTCCTGATGGTCCACGGCGCGATCATGGGCAGGGTGTTCTCCGTTACGGGGGCCCAGCCGATCGGCTGGATCGAGAAGCCGACTCTGTTCCAGGCCGGTTCGTTGTTCCTGAAGATCCTGGGAGGCAAGCGGTTGTGGCTCGGAGATGTCGATATTTTCTGGGTCCCTCCGCTGGTGGCGCTCGCGGGCGTGATCGTTGGGACCTGCATGGCCTTTTTCAGAAGCGACCGGTTTGGTCCCGTCGCGCCGGGTCGGGCGCCGGGCGGACCGGAGGGCGCGGCGTCCGATCCATCGCTCGCCGCGTGCTGGCAACTGGTTGCGCTGGCGACGCTGTTCCCGATTTGGATCATGGTGTGGACCACCTACGCCATTCAACCGATGCTCGTCTTCCGCTATTTGAATATCTTCGTCCCCGGATTCGTCCTGTTCACCGTGTGGGTCTTAGCCCGGCTTCCCTGGCGGCCGATCTCCATCGTGCTGGTCCTGTTGGTGGTGGGCATCACGATCAACATGGGCCGCGACGTCGCGCGCGACCGGCACAAACGGGGGCTTCGTGAACTGATCGGAGAACTGGACGAACGATACCGACATGGCGAGGGGGAAGTCGTCCTTACCTTCAACCATAGCGCGATCGAAGGCATGGAGCTGTTCGCCAAGAAGAACAAGGATTTTAACGTCTTCAAAATCTACCGGCGGACCGACCATGATGTGGGCTGGCAGGAATTTCGCGCGGGAACCGACGGGTACGACCGGCTGTGGGTGCTCGGATACCGCTATCGGGGCAGCATCTACGACAGTCCCCAGTGGAAGGAGCGGGCGGGTAAGAAGTTCTTCCATGAAGGGAGGCACTTGGCCTTCCTCGAAGCCTATGAGCTCCCTGAATTCCCGCCGCCCGATACGGACGCGGAGAGTGAAGAATTCGTGGAATAATCGCCGCCCGAAGGCGGGATGAGAGCGGATCCGCGCTGCGGTGTTATATTTTCTGAACACGCCCGAAACCGTTTAAACTCAATACGCTAGACTCAGAAATGGCCCCATTCGCGGCGTCAAGAGGGGTCCATGCCCGATTCGTTAAGCGTTCGGCGCGTTCGCCGATACCTTGAGTAGCGAAAGCCGTCAGGCGCGCCGCTCAAGGGTGCCATACCCGTGGGGGGCGACCGAAATGGTGGCTTGTCGCATCGAAGCCAAGTCGGTATAATACCTAATATCGGAAGACGCCCGATATGAGGTCGTGAAATTCATTGTAGGAGAGGTTTGAGGCCCTGGCCATTGTGGGATTTTGTGCTGCATGGTTGATGTTCTTGCCCGCCTGACATCGCGGACCCTTCCCTTGACTCGCATTCCCCCACGGCGTCGCCGAATCAGACATGATGTGGATATCGTTTGCGCGCTCTGGCGGGTGCGTTCAGTTCTTGACGCTGGCTGTCGTGGGATGGTGCCTCATCCCGGCGGCCCGCGCGTGGGCCCTGGGGGCGAACGTTATCGTCAACGGAAGCTTTGAGGAAAGCTCCACCGAGTGTCACGTCGATTCAATGTACGCGATTGACAAGGCGCCCTCGGCCTGGAGCCTGGTCGGCGAGGATGATGACTACGAATGGACACGGGGCGTCGATTATGAATGGATCGATGGGGAGCTGATGCCTTGGGAATCGATCCGCCACGGCAAGCGCTGCATCAAGATCAACGGCAGTTGGAACGTCGGCACGAGCGGCCCGCGCATCATGAACGACAAACTGTGCGTGCCGCGCAATCTGGATTCCTCCAAGTATTACTTGTTTCAATGCTGGTATCGGACCGTGGGTGTCGAGCACGCGGATTTCATCGTTCGCATCGATCACTATTCCAATTACCCCGAGAACCCCTCAAGCTCGCCAAGCTGGATCTGGCGCAAGAAGCAGCAGTTTACACCCTCGGTGCAGTGGAAACAGGTCTCGATGGTAATCCGTCCGTTTCAAGCGGGGGACGCTCCATTTGCCTACGATTCGGAAGAGTATCCGAATTTCAACGGTTCCGACGCCTTCCGCGTGGCCCTGGGTCTGAATAACAGCCCGGGTTCGCTTTATGTCGATGACATCTCGTTGCGTCCCTTCGATCCCGATAGCTCCCTCGATCAATTCATTTTCCCGCCCAACGCCTATCAAGTCGATCCTCCCACGGTCGACGCGAACCGGCCGGTCTTTAGTCCCAGTGATTTTTACACCGTCCGCAAGGACAACCGAGGGACCTCGTGGATCGTGCGGCCCGACGGGGACCCGGTTTGGCTCATCGGGGTCAATAATGTCGAGGAACCGACTGAGCGCAATCCCATCATGCAAAGCTGGATCGATAGTAACTACGCCTCAATCGATGATTACACCGAAGATTCGCGAATCAAGCTCGATGAGTGGCATTTTACGGCGGAGAGCTATAACGACACGCCGGGCTCCAAGCGATTCGGCCGCGCCGATATCAAGTTTTTCAGTTTCAGCGGGTCAAGCTGGGTAAAATCAGCGATGCGCATGAAGAAGGCCAATGGATCGACCTGGAAGCCCGGGGGCGGCGACGGTCATCTGGCCGATCCCTACAATCCCGATTGGCAGGCCAGGGCGCGTCAGGAGGTATGGGAAAACCTTAGTGATTCCAAACTTTCGGACCCCGAGTTTTTCGGTTATTACACCGACAATCTGGCCCCCGTCATGCATCTCTATCAGGGGATCTGGTCCGATCATTGCGCGCCGGTCTTTACGGAGTTTATCAAGGGGCGCTACAACACGCCTCAAGACGTGGCGGCCGCCTGGAGTTCCCATTACCATACTTTCCAATTCAGTCAGTGGGACGACATCTACGACGCGCGCGAGGAAGTCACGATCCACGGGTTCGATGACTCCCCGGCATTGATTCAGGACCT
Organism: Candidatus Sumerlaeia bacterium; assembly: GCA_963580245.1. Taxonomy (GTDB): domain Bacteria; phylum Sumerlaeota; class Sumerlaeia; order MVZB01; family MVZB01; genus CAUZJO01. The sequence continues at coordinate 31,309 of CAUZJO010000011.1, forward strand.
GATCGATTTTGAGAAGAAAGTCTGGAAAGACTACGCGCGAGTCGTTTGCGGACTCTTGCGCGAGCGGGAGGCGGCGGTTTTCGGCGCCGATAAGGACGGCGTGCCGTTCAAGAAACACCTGATCTTCACCAACCGCTTGTCTTTCAACGGAATGCCCAACGATTCACAGTGGTGGATCGAACGCCTCTTTGACGCCTATGGAGAGTTGAACGCGGAGATCCCCGGTTTCTACTTCGACATCGCGGCGTTCAATCACTACCCGGGCAGCGGGCACCTTCCCACGCATAAGGCCTTTCGGAACATGGCTTTTCTGGAGGACCTGAATCGCCGTTCCGGTCTGCCCGCCTTTGCGTCCGAATTCGCCGTGGGCGCGTCCGACACCGAATTTCCCACGACGTCGCGATGGAGCGACCGGACCATCGACACCCAAGCCGACCGCGGCCTCGCCTATCAAAACCTGCTATACACCTGGTCAAGGCTGCACTTTTACGTCGGGGGCATGTGGTATCAATGGTTCGATGGGATCTATGACACCGACGGTCACTCGCAAAACCCAAACATTCAATCCTACGATCCGATCGATCCGGCCTATGACGGGCGCAACAGCGGGCTGGTCGATCCGCACAACCAGCCCTATCAGGACTTTATCGCCAAGGTCCAAGAGACCAATCTGTTGCTCAAACAGACCTCGCGCGCCAACGCCGTCGGCGTCCTCGACTTCCCGTGGGACACGGCGGGCGGCTATGCCCCCGTCACGCCGAACGAAGCCAAGATTTATCATTTCGTGCCGAACAACACCCATTACTTGACGTGGTCCCCCAGCACGTCCACGGATGTTTGGAATAACATTATCCACGCCAGCTCGTATACGAACCGGGACTTTACGGAGGCGTCGAACCTGGGTCCGGTGGCCCTGTATGAACTGCCGCCACAGCCCTCCCCGTACTACCGGGTCTCGGTCAGGGACGCGCCCCAAAACGATTCGATCTGGACCGACGTGATCCATCTTCAAAACGCCCAGAGTCTGCAACAGCCCATCCTGTTGGAGCCATTGGGGGGACAGACGGTCCGGCGGGGCGACAAATTCGTCACGCGTTGGCTCCCGCCGGCCCCGGGCCAAAGTGTCTCGATCAGGATCGAGCGCCTGGTCAATGGGAGTTATGAAACGCTGCTCACGACCGACTGGATGGATAACAGCGGCTTTCACGAGACCATCTTGAGCGATAATCTGCCCGACGGCGTGCAGATGCGCGTCGTGCTGTTCGGCGGCACGTGGGACGGCTCGAGCTTTCAATCCGAGAGCGACCTGTTCACGTACGTCAACCCCGACCTCACCTCAAGCCAAAACGGCGTCCGGTTCCGGGAGTTTTATTGAGGACGGGAGACAAGTTAAATACGACGAAACTTGATCGGACGCAACACAACGCACATGGGCGAGGAGCGCGGAGAGGGAATGGGTCAGCCCTGAATTAGAATTCAAAACCCCCTCCATCATGACGTCGCTCGATCATCAACAGGCCAGGATAGGCTTGATTCTCTCCGCGTTCCTCACGGCCCATCGCCCGAAAAAACCAAATAAATAAAACCTTGGTGACTCCGGATGAGGTGATGGCCGGTTGCGATGGCGGCGATTAATACCGCGCGGAGCGCGACGCGAGCGATAGGCGGCGCGCGACGGCGGCTTGCGCCAACACCGCCAGGATGAATAGCGGCGTCAGGAGCCGGCGCGGGCGCCAATCGCCGAAGCGGGCGTAGACTGATTCGGCGGGCCGGGGGTGGATGGTGGCGCGCAGGGTGGTTTGTTCGAGGACGGCGGTTCGCCGTGTTGCGCCGATGCGGCCGCTGGCGTCGATCACGGCGGAGATGCCGGAGTTGCCGCCGCGGATCACGGGGACGCGGTTGGCCACGGCGCGGAAGACCGCGAAACTGAGGTGTTGCTCGGGCTGTTGGCGCGGGCCGTACCAACCGTCGTTGGCCAGGTTGACGATGTAACGGGCGCGGCGGTCCTGGCGGACAAAGCGGCGAACGAAGTCTTCGAAGACGATCTCGTAACAGATGAGCGGCGCGAAGGGGCCTTGGGGGCCTTCCAAGAGAGTCTGCGTCTCGCCTTTGACGATCCGGGCGCGCTTGTTTGAATGTCTTGCGCAGGAACGGGAACGTTGTTTCGTACGGGATGGTTTCGGCCAATGGCAGGAGTATGATTTTACGGTAACCGCCGACGTACGCGCCCGTTGGCGCGATCGACGAGATGTGATTGGCATAACGCGTTTTACCGCTCTCGGGGTCTTTGATGAATTCGATGTCGGCCACGACGGTGTGGATGGCGTTGCGCTGAATGAACGGGGCGAGCCGGTCCATGTATTCGGGATTAAATCGAGGGGACTGATAGGCGAACGCCCCGGCCCCTTCGGGCCAGACGAGCAGGTCGGGCCGTCCGGGGCCCTGGTCGATTCCTTGCCGCGATAGACGCACCAACGTCTCGGCCACGCGCGTCTTGGTTTCGGTGTCCTTGTTGCATGATCTTCAACGGCGAGAGGGGCTGGATCATCACGACGTCGAGCGATCGCGCGTTGTCGGCGGGCTCAAATTCGGAGGGGCGATAAAATCCATAACCTATTTGAAGCGTGAGCAGAGCGATCAAGCCGCCGAGCGAATAGAGGAGCCATTTTCGGCGATGACGCCGCCAAGCCAGATGGGCGGTGTAAAGCAGGCCGCTGACGAGCGCGATCGAGAGCGTGACGCCATTCATCCCGGCCAGATCGGAGATCTGGATCATGGGCGGCGTCCAGCTAAACGCGAGCCCCAATTGAATCGGCATCGGAACGGGCATCCAATACTCCACCAGCGCCCCGACCAGGCCGAGGGCAATAGGCATTCGCCGCGCGAGCCACCGCGTCAGGACGCAGAAGGCGGAGAACTGGACCCCCATGAACAGAACGATCATGAACCATGCCGGGAGCAGCTTGAGCGGGGGTTCTTCAAAAAATGTTTTCATCCCATGCCACAACCAGGAATAGATGCCCAGCGCGATCAGCGTGCCGATCCATTGGCCGCGGAGGAACAAGGCTCCCAGGCTTTTTGTGTGCTGGATCAGATAGAACAACGGGATCAGCACGCCCCACACGGCGGGCCAAAAACCGACCGATGGTTCGGCCATGACGATCAACGCGACCGTCGAGAACGCGATCGGCAGCGTTTTGTCCACGATCCCTCCGCGCCAAGCAACGACCAGGCCGGCGAGAACTAACGCATCGACCCACGCCGCGCGCAGGTAGGGGCTGTCGATCAGGACGACGCCGATTTGGATGAGCAGCACCGCCGACGCGGTAAGACGTTGCCTGAAGCGTAGCGCGTCGGGCGAGATGTTCATCACTGAACCTGACGGGCGAGTTTCAGCGTCAGTTGAATGAAGCGGGAAAAATAAAGACGCAGGTCGCGGCGCGCGTCGTTGAATCGTAAAAGTAGCGATACTGCCGGGCCGGATCGCCGAGATTATCGGTGTTGTTCTTGAAGACGGCATCGGGAACGCTGCTCATGAAGGCAACCGGCGTCGTCAAATGGTTAAGTGCCGTGTCCCCGTCAAACCCGATGATCTCGATCTGAAGACCATTGAGCCAATCTCCCTCCTCAGCGTAGCGACCTCGTCCGGCATGAGCGCGGTGTCTCCTCCACCCTGCACGCCCGATCCGGGTCCAAGGAAATCTTCGATCAGGCGTCTTCACGAAGGCCGAAGTTGAGAATAAAACCCACTTTCATCATGAATATTAGGGATCGGCGTCGATGTCAACTTGGTTCTTGGAGGCGGCCACCTGGAGAAGCGCTCGCGGCGGGCGTATCTGGATGTTTGCCTTTGGGCGCGCCGGGGGGTAAAATGACGTGAACATCGTTGATCTAAACTCGAGCGATGGGTCGGGCAACAAGATCACGGGATGGGTGAAGGAACATGAGTCAACAAACCGCCGGCTCGGGAGCGGGACTGACGCGCGAAGCAGTGATGGAAGCGCTCAAGACGGTCAACGATCCGGAGCTGCATCGCGATCTGGTCAGTTTGGGGATGGTCAAACAGGTGCAGGTCGAGGCGGGCGTCGCGCGGGTCGAGATTCAACTCACCACGCCCGCGTGCCCGCTCAAGGACGTCATCGGCGGCGACGTGCGCAAGGCGCTCGCCACGATACCCGGCTTCGAGGACGTGATCATCGACTTCACGGCTAACGTCGCCGGGCGCGCGATGGAGGACCAGGATCTGGCCCCCGGGGTCAAGAACATCGTCGGGATCGCCTCGGGCAAGGGGGGGGTCGGTAAATCGACGGTCGCGCTCAACCTGGCGATCTCGCTGCAACGCACCGGCGCCCGCGTTGGCCTGCTCGATGCCGATATCTACGGTCCCAATATACCGACGATGATGGCGCTACGCCGCGCGCCGCGCGTGGAAGACAACAAGATGATCCCGCTCGAACGCTTCGACCTCAAGATGATCTCGATGGGCCTGCTGATTCAGGACGACACGCCCGTGATTTGGCGCGGGCCGATGCTCAACAGTGCCTTGCGTCAGTTTTTCGGCGACGTGCGGTGGGGGGAGTTGGATTATCTGCTCGTCGATCTGCCGCCGGGGACGGGCGACGTGCAAATCTCGATGGTCCAACTGGTCCGGGTGACCGGCTGCGTGATCGTGACCACGCCCCAGCGAGTCGCGGTCGAGGACGCGCGGCGCGGGCTTGCGATGTTCCACCAGACCAACACCCCGGTCCTGGGCATCATCGAGAACATGGGCTACTTCCGCTGCGGCGCGTGCGACGAGGTCCATCACCTGTTCGGCGACGGCGGCGGCGAGCGGGCGGCCAAGGAACTCGAGGTGCCGTTCCTCGGCTCGATCCCGCTCGCGGTGGCCGTGCGAGAGGGCGGCGACGCCGGCGAGCCGATCACGGTCGCCGACCCCGAAGGCGAGATCAGCCAAAAGTTCTTGGACGTCGCCCGCCAACTGGCCGCCCGCATCTCGGTCCACAATATCGAATCAGATACCCAGGGACCGCTGGAGATCAATTTGGGGCCGCGGTGATTCGAGGCCCCATTCTGATGGGTTCTAGCCATTCGACGCCTTTTGTTAGGATGGCCTGCGTGTACGTCACCGTTTTGTGCGTTGCGAGTTTAATTACCATCAAGAGGCCTGAGAATCTGCATGCATCAAGCGAAAAGAACATGGAATCATTCTTCAATAGTCCCACGCGCGAAGATGCGATCTTGGATATTGTTGTCAATCTGGTCGATCCCACCTCGAACACCCCTCTTTCTCCTGGCCATCGTGGTTCTCGCCTCGGGAGGCGATGACGCACGGGGCCAGAAGATGCCGACCAAAATCCACGAACGGCTCTGGGAGGAGCCGGGGCCGGCGCAGGATGGAGAGTCGGCGCCGAAGCTGTTGATACTCTATCCCGAGGAGGAAATGGAGCCGCACTGGGCGGGCGTGATGCGTTACGCGGGGCGCGTCGAGCCCGAGGACGTCGCCGTCACGCTCAACGGCGAGAAGCTCAAGGTCTGGCCAGGCGGGGTCTTTACCGGACTGCATTCGATTCCAGCGGGCAAAGTCGATAAGTGGCGTTTCCGCGCGACCGCCAAGGGCGAGACGACAACCGTCACGCGCGAGGTCCGGCGGAAGGATCCGCCGGAGCCGCCCCCGCCGTGGCCATTGGCGTTTGACGCCAATCCGGTCCAGCCAACCGGCGACTACCTGCTTCCCGAAGGCGAGAAACTGAAGGTCACGCTGTTCGCCAGCGTTGGGCATCGGGCCTACGCGCGGATCGGCGAGGACGGCGACTGGCAATCGATGCAGGCCGAGGACTCCGATCCGAGCGAGGGGGGACGCTACATGCTCGAAGTCACCCCACCCCCCATCCGCGACGGTCTCCATCCCATCCACTTCCGCCTCAAGGGCGAAATGGACGGCCTCAAGCAGACCAAAGAGATGAAGTCCGTGCTGAGGGTCGGCGCCAGGCCCAAGGGGATGCTTTACGGCGGCCGCATCAACCATTACCTGGCCACGTTCCTCAAGAATGCTTCGTCCTCGGACTGGGAGCGGTGGGGGAATTGGCCCGAGGGGACGCTCTTTCCCATCGTGGAGATGCGCGGCGAGCGGGTCCGGGCCGACTTCGGGCGGGGAGAGACCGGCTGGATCGGTATCGAACACGCCGATATCGACTGGAAAGTCCCGTACTGCCCCATCCCCATCCCCGAGCCCGAATTGAACGCGCTGGGCAATGGGCGCATCCGGCTCGAATCGCCCACCCAAGCGGTCCCCATCGCTTGCGTCTTCCACCACGTGCCCGAGCCGGATGGCGACCGCCTGCGGATCAGCCTGCCTGGGGTGGCGGCGGTTCGCGCCGACAAGACTTACGACGTGAAGACCTCGCGCGGCTTCGAGGCCCTGCGTCTTCTGCGCGGCGGCGGCGGAGTGCCCGTTATCGAATCCCAATTGTCCGAGCCGTTGTGGGGTTTCGCCATGCTCTCGGGGCCCGCGATGGGCATCGAACTGCGCGTGAGGCCAGATTTGAAGGAGGCGACCGACGAGGAACCGCTCAAGGGCCTGCGCGTGATGGTCGACGCCGGCCACGGCGGCGGGGAGAGCCTCGGGGCGCTCGGGCCTTCGGGGTTGACCGAGGCTGACGCCAATCTCGTCCAGGCCGCCTGGCTCGAACGCCACCTGTTGGCGCATGGGGCCGAGGTGCGCCAGACCCGTCGCGACCATTCCGACGTCGACCTGGACGAGCGCTGCAAGCTGGCCGACCAATGGGACCCGGACCTGTTCATTAGCCTGCATCATAACTCGGTGGGGTTTATCGCGAGCCCTTTGGCGGACCGTGGACCGAAGCTCTTCTATCATTACGAACACAGCCGCCCCCTGGCCGAGGCGGTCGCCGCCGCGCTCACCGAGGAAATGACCCCCGGCGAGAAACCGCGAGTCATCGCCAAAAACTTCCGTGTCAACCGCAACATCAGCCTCTGCCCCTCGATCCTGGTCGAGACCGCCTTCGTCTGCCACCCCGAGGACGAATACCTGCTGCGCCAAACCTCAACCCACCAGCGCTCGGCCCGCGCGATCGCGGAGGCGGTGGTGGAGTATGTGAGGGGGAAGTAGGGTTTCGGGTCCAGGGTTTAGGGTTAAAAACAAAAGCCTTCCATCTCCTCACTGATTTCCCGTACAAGTTCGATCAGAGCCGAGGGCAATCGGTTCACGGTTTATATTAACCCTGAACCCTGGACCCCTAAACCCTAAACCCTTACATCCCCCCTTGTCCGAAAAAAAGACAGTCCTCAAAGCCGCCGGCCTTGTCGGCCTGATTACGCTCGTTTCGCGTTGTACGGGGCTCATACGCGACATGGTCCTGGGGTTCAAGTTGTCCGCCGGCGCCATCTCCGACACGTTTTGGATCGCGTTCGAACTGCCTAACATGGTGCGGCGGGTGATGGGCGAAGGGGCGCTCAGTTCCTTCCTCGTCCCGCTCTTCACCGAACGGCGCAAGAAGAGCGAGGCCGAAGGCTGGCTGTTTTTCAACCGCGTGGCCAACTTTACGCTGGTTTTGGCGCTGGCGTTGACGCTTTTCGGGGGCGTATTCGCCCGCGAGGCGTTCCTGGTTTTCGGCGCGTGGGGGGAGGTGTGGCGCGACAAGGCCGAGGCCGCCGAAGTCGAGCTCGTTCAGCCGCCACCCAGTTCCTCCGATGCCGCGGCGAACGCGCCGGCGGCTGCCCCGGACGAGAAGCCGGTTCTGACAACCGAGGAAAAGATTGAGCTGGGCACCCGGCTCACCCGCCTGATGTTCCCGTTCGTGATCGGCCTGACGCTGGCGTCGGTGATGATGGGCGCCTGCCACACGCTGGGCCGCTTCGCGACGGCCTCGCTCGGCTCGGTCATGCTCAATCTCACGATGATCGCGGCGGTGGCGGTCGCGATTATCCGCGGGACCGACCTCGAACGGACCACGATCTGGCTGTGCTGGGCCGTGCTGGCGGGGGCCGTGCTGCGTGTGCTGTTGATGGCCCCCACGCTGTGGCGCGCGGGATGGCGCTGGCGGCCGGTCCTGACGCTCAGCGACCCCGAATTACGCAAACTGCTCAAGATGATGGGTCTGGGGCTGCTGGGCCTGTCGATCAGTCAGATCAACATCCTGGTCGGCAACTTTTTCGCCTTCTACCTCGGCGATGGGATCAAGACCTACCTGGTCTACGCCAACCGCCTGGTCCAGTTCCCAATGGCGCTGACGGCGACGGCGGTGGCCACGGCGATGCTCCCCCAGCTCTCGCGTTATATCGTCGGAGGCCAGACCGGTGAATTGCGCGAGATGATGGGCTTCACCAAGCGCGTCGAGATCATCCTGATGATGCCGGCGATGTTCGGCCTGGCGATCCTCGGCCTGCCGATCATGGAGTTGCTGTTTCAGCACGGGGAGTGGACCGCCGAGGCCTCGCACGGGGCCTACCTGGCCCTGGCTTTCTATGCGCCCGCGCTGATTCCGTTGGGCTGGATTCGCCTGTTGATCCCGCTGTGTTACGCGCGCAAGGACCTGATCACGCCGCTCAAGGCGGGCCTTGTCTCGATGGTCGCCAATGTTATTCTCAACTGGTTCTTCGTCTTCCACACGCCGATGGCCCAGAGTGGCCTGGCCTTGGCCTTCACGCTGGCGTCGTTCATACAGTATGGCTGGCTGGCCTGGATGATGCGCGCGGACCTTGCGCGGCGACCCGGCGAGGAGTTGCGGATCGGGGAGACGGTCTGGAAATCGGGGCTGGCGGCGGCGGTCAGTTGCGCGGTCGGCGGCGTGATCTACTTCGGATCGGCCCGTTGGATCCTTGCCCCGACCAATACCCTGAGCCGGCTCGCGCTATTCGTCCCGTCGATGGCGGCCGTTGTCCTACTCTACTTCGCTCTGATTCGCCAGTTGCGCGCGCCCGACTTCGCCTGGGTGAGCGAGCAAGTCCTGAATCGCTTGCGTCGCGGCTGACTCATGTTCGAGCGCGGGCCCACCACGGTTTCGCGTGCCATGGGTGCATCTCACGGGTCCCCGAGATGCACCTTTGCCGGCTGCGGGCACAATTCGATTCCGTCCTCATCCTTGACCCCGAAGGGGTCGAATATGATTAGCCGTGGGTGTCAACCCACGGTTCGCAGTCCCCCCGTCCCCCCCCATCATGACAACCCTGAAAGGGTTGAATCGCAGCGTGTGATACGGCCTGTTCGACCCCTCCAGGGTCGTGAGGTCTTGGGGCCCCACTTCCGGGGGTTAACACCCCCGGCTAATCACATTTCTCCCCTTCAGGGAGCCAGTGAACTGATTGGTGCTCCGAACCCTCGTCCCATCTCCGCGACGCTTTCCGGCTGCGCCGGGCGGTCCGCCATGTTTTAATGGGGTCGGCATGGACGAGGAGCCGTTGGATCATGGACGCAGCAATCCTTGAATCACTCAAGCCCTGGAAGGGACGCCGCGTGGTCGTGGCCATGAGCGGGGGGGTGGACTCCGCCCTGTCGGCCGCGCTTCTGCACCGCGCCGGCGCCAAGGTGATCGGGATCCACATGCGCACGTGGCACTATAAGGGCTGCGAGGACAACAGCGGGTTGGCCACGTGTTGTTCTCCGGCCGACGCCAGGGACGCTCGCCGGGTCGCGCAACAGTTCGGTTTTCCGTTTTACGCCATGGACTTCCAGGTGAACTTCCGCAAGACGGTCATCGATCCATTCATCGCCGACTACCTCAACGGGCGCACGCCCAATCCGTGCGTCAACTGCAACAATCAAGTGAAGCTGGGGTCGCTGCTGGCCAAGGGACGGGCGTACGGCGCCGAGGTGGTGGCCACTGGCCATTACGGGCGGCTGCGGCGCAACGACCAGGGCCGCGTCGAGCTCGTCACCTCCGCCGACCCGGGCAAGGACCAGACGTATTACCTGTTCGGGCTCACGCAGTTCCAGCTCGAGCGGATGCTGATGCCGCTCGGCGAGCTGACCAAGGCGCGGGTACGAGAGTTGGCCCACGAGCTGGGCCTGCACGTGGCCGATAAGCCTGACTCCTACGAGATTTGCTTCGTGACCGACAACAACTACCGGCGCTTCATCCGCGAGGAGGCCGGCATCGACGAGGCCACCCTGACCGGCGCGATCGTCAATACGCGCGGCGAGGTCTTGGGGCGTCACGGAGGAATTCATCAATACACGATCGGCCAGCGCAAGGGTTTGGGTCTATCGGCCCCCCGTCCGCTCTACGTGGTCGAGCTGGTTCCCGAGACCCACACGGTCATCGTCGGGTACGAAGAGGACATCCTCGCGCCGGGGCTGGAGATGGAGCGCATCAACTGGGTCGGTCTGGCGGCTCAGGGGGCGCCATTCCGCGCGCGGGTCAAGGTCCGCCACCGGAGTCGCGCCTACCCGGCCACGGTCTCTCCCGACCCCGAGGATCCCTTGCGCGCGCATGTCAGGTTCGATGATCCGGTCAAGGCCGTCACTCCCGGCCAGGCGGCCGTGGTCTATGATGACCCGAGCGGCACGCGCGTGCTGGCGGGGGGCTGGATCGTGCGGCGGCTGTCCGAAAGTTCCGCGCTGGAGGCCGACCGCGTCGCGGGCGCGATCTGATCCGTCGGGGCGAACGCGACGGCGCGACGTGATAGGCGTGGGTCGCGCTCGGGCGTCGCGGCGACTTGATGTCACCGCACTTGGAGTGGGACGACGACCTCGACGTCAAGCCAGCCGGCCTTTTCGAGCCATAAATCCACCCGCAAATCGTACGGCCCGGGCGTCCCCGGGGCGCGGACCTTCATATACTGGGTGTAGGCCGTCTCGACGTCGATCCCGAGCGGTGTGTGGTCGGTGGGGTTCTCGATCCGCTTGCCGTCTTTGATCCAGGAGTAACTGAGGGTGAGATGATAATGCTCGGCGAAGCCCGAGCGCAGGGGAGTTGGGTTTCGGTTGATGATCTCCACCCGCGGCCAGAAGGTTTCGCCGCCGCGCGGTTGCCGGTCGATGCGGACCTGGAGCGAGAGGTTGTCTTTGAACGATTGCGTCAGGAACTCGACGTACCCCGGCTGGTTAAGCTGGAGCGAACCGGGAGCGCGGGGCTTGAAGTAACGCCACTGCTCTGGAGCAACATAGCGACGCGGATCGAGTCCTTCGGGAAGGATCGTCTGCTGGAAAAGACTTCCCGACAAACCGGAAAGCAGCATCGATTCGAAAGGCAGGTGATACGTGCCGAAGCGCCACAGGCGATGGTCCATGTTACGCTCGTCGATGCGCAGCAGGCCCGCGGGCCGAGGCCGTGAGGATCGACTCGATCACTTGATGACGTTCCCGGATATCGCGGGCCGGCCCCTTGAGAGACGCGAGCGAAACGCCCAAGGCCGCAGTCATCAGCAGCATTAAAAACGCCACCCATCCCGAGCGCAGATATTTCGCGACTTCGCCGAAAAACGGTGCCCCGACGAAGAAAACGAGTGGAACCTTGAGATGCAGGTTGTACCAGGGGCTTTGCCGCTCCAGATGATGCGTCACGTTGGCGGCCAGCGCATGGGATGCCGTGAAGACGAGGATGACCAGCGCCTTCCAGGGTTGCTTGTGGGCGAAATAATAGATGAGAAGCAGGATCAGTAGAACGAGACCGAAGCTGAAGTTCTCCAGATAGAACCTCGCCATTTGTTTCATGTACTGCTCATTGAAGATGTTCCAGTCGGCGCGAATACCTTCGATCTCATATCCGGAAAAGGTGATGACCCGCATCATGCCCACGAAGAGCAACACGGCGGCGAGCAGGCAATGGATGGGCTGAATCCGCCTCGCGTCGGCGACGTCGAAACCAAGCACGAAGAGGACCATAACCAGGGCAAACGGATGAAAGAAGAGCACGGCGACCGTCACGGCGGTGATGCCGAAGGCGCGGCCGAACCGAGATAGACCGCTCCCCGAGACCGGTTTGTGATGGAGCCAGACAAACAACAACATCGCCAGCGAGCCAGCCGCCATCGCGTCCGAAGCCGGCCAGAAGAATAGGGCCTTGGCATAAATCAGATGCAGGAAAACGAAGAACAGCGCGGCCCAGCCGTTCTTGAACGCGCGCAGAACGAGGACCAGCAGAACAAAGGCGAAGACAACGTACGAGAGGGAGAAAAACAAGACCCCGCCCTCCACGCCTAAACCCGATCGGACGGCCAACAAGTGAAAGCAACTGGGTTGAGACGACGGCATAGCGATGCTTATCGAGAAATAAGTCGCCGTTGAGCAGATAGGTCAGGAACAGGGAAGTGTCGAGCAGGACGATGCGTTCGCGCCGGAAATAAACGCATAGGATGAAATAGAGCGCGAAGCATGCCAGCGAAACCCCACCACGTAGAGCGGCGCCGCGCGGGGATTTCTCAGGAACAGGATGCCTTCTTTGGGCCGAGCCGCCGGGGGCATCGTGGCGGCGAACGAGGGGGTCTGGCGGTTGGCGGCCACGCGTGCCTATGTGCGCCGAAACAGGCTTCGCACGCGGTTCCAGAGGGCGCCGCCCCGGGCCCCGCGAAGCCGCGCCAATAGCGGATCGCCAGCCTCGCACAGCTCACGCGCCTGCTCGAAGGCGTGCTCGGCCTTGAGCCCGTGGCCCAGCTCGGCCCGGCAGCGTCCCACGTGATACCACAGCGCCGGGTTGTGCTCGAACCGTTCGGAGGTCGTCGTATAGTAGGTCATCGCTTTGCCCCACAGGCGGCGCTCCTCGAGGATCAGCCCCACCAGGAACGGCGTTTCCCAATCGCCGGGGGCCGAGAGCTTGATGCACTGCTCGAAACAGAAATCGTAGTTCTTGTTCTCGGCCAGGATGAGCACCTCGCCGCGGGCCATGTGCGCCAGCGGCAGGTTGGGCACCTGTTCTAGGGCAGCGTCCGAGTTGTTCATGGCGCGGCGAACCATGCCGCGCCGCGCATGGTTGACCGCGCGCAGGGCCATCAGCTCGATCGAGTTGGGGAACAGGGTCAGGCCGCGCCCGATCCACGTGTAGGCCTCCGAAGGCCGGTTGGCGAACGTCAGCGTCCGGATCATGCCGATCCAGGGCTCCAGGCGCGTGCTGTCCTGGTTCATCGCCCTGGAACACCAGCGGGTGGCGCCTCTGTAATCATGGCTGAAGAAACACTTATCGGCCCGCTCGATGTTGCCCGCCAGATCGAGGTCCGCGTCGCCCGGCTGGCTGGCGGCCGAGGGGTAATAATCGGCGGCGGGGCTTGGACGGCTTGACCGGTCTCGAGGCGAGAAAAGCGACCCATCCTGCCCCCTAATCCTCTTCGATGACTTCTTCGTGGACCCGCTTTGTGCTGAGTTGTGCGACGATGTTGCGCAATTGAACCAGGACGAGCTTGAGGCGACGGATCGGGTCGTCCTGCTCGAGGATGGACTGGCGGTCGTAGGCATCGACCACCAGCGAGGCGGCCAGGCTGTTGGCGATTACCAGGGGATGAGGGTGCGCCGCCCACGCCGAATGGATCAGGTCCCTGGCGTTGGGCAGGAGCCGCCCCATCACCTCGGTGGCATGCTGCATTTCCTTCATCAGGGCGGCCACGTGGTCGCGGGCGCCGTCGATCGGCGGATCGAGCAGGACCTGGACGCGGCCGGTGCGGTAGGGGTCGGTGGGGAATTCCTCGACCAGCCGGACGCGATACTGGCCCTCGAACACGATATTGAAGCGGCCGTCGCCCAGGCGTTCGTGGTCGACGATCTTGCCCACGCCGAAGGTCTTATAGAGGCGCGGGCGGCCGAAATAGTCCTTCTGCCAGCCGGCCTTGAGCAGGGTGATCCCCATCAGCCGGTCCCCGCCCAGGCAATTCTCGGTCATGCGGCGATAGCGGGGCTCGAAGATGTGCAGGGGCAGGAGCGTCTGCGTGAAGAACGTGACGTTCGGCAAAGGGAAAATCGGGACGTCCAAGTATTCGGGCAGCATATCTCAGCCTCGTCCTCACCGGTCCACAGCAGAGGGAATTCATTTCACATCCCCCGATGTCCTGACCATTAATATAGTCCTTTTCGGCGCTTTGGGCAATCAAAAACAGGGCTAATTGAGAATTGTTCACAAGCGGGGGCGTTTTTCGACTCAATGCTTAATCATTACCACTAAGTATTCATGAATCATCCATCCGTGACTTTCATCACAAGTTTTCGTGCCGGACCGCCGGCGAGCGGTCATGGTCCGGCCGCTCCCTTGGAGTGATCGGGCTGGGCGGGAGAGATCAACGGCGGACCGTCTCTTTGGTCCAACGCCTCTTCGACGGCGGCGAGTCGGGCCTTTAACGCTTCGATCTGCGCGTCCTTTTCCTGGACCAATTGATAGAGCCCCTGGATGGCCTGGCGATCGTTGGCGTTGAGCGTATCGTTGGCGCCTTGCACGACAAGCTCGCGGGCCCGTTGGATGTTGTCTCCGATTACGGCGAGTTGGCTCTCGGCGGTCCCGATCAGGCCGAAGGCGCCGCCGACGTTCTGCTGGTCTTTGCGCACGGCCCGCAGCTCGTAGCGGATTTGGTCGCTGGTCGCCAGGCCGGCTGGATCATCGGCCGAGCGATTGATCCGCTCGCCGGTCGAAAGCCGCTCGAAGGACTGCATGAGCCGCCCGTTGGTCCGGTTCAGGTTGCGCTGGACGATCGTGCTAAAGATGTTGTGGTTGATCTTGATCGGCATGAAAGTGTCGCTTGTCTGGTCTGGACCTCCTGGTCTCCCTCGCCTGCCCCAGGCTGCGCAAGTGCCATACCAGACAGGGGACACATTGGGACGCTGTATACGTAAATCATTTAAATTAAAGGACTTATACGGATTATGGTTAAATCGTGGCCATTATTTTGACGACGAGCCAGCACCGATTTGCGTATTTTTTTGACGATGGCGTTCTTGAAATCAGACAGTTCGCCAAATTATTGACGATTCCTGGAGAAGCCGCGCATCCATGCACGGTCGATCTGAAGTGTGGTCAATGGCTTCCGGATCCGCGCCGGTTTTCGATTCCCATTCATCCGGTTTTGGCTAAAATGGTCCCGTATCCAATCGACGGGACGGTGAGCAATGAGCGCGGGACAGGTCCTCTTGCAAAAAGGCGGCGATCTTCCCGACTTGTCGGACGAGCGGGCCGGCTGGTTGCTCTTCGAGGAACCGGTTGAGGTCGTGCGGGCCGATCGCCCAGCCGACGTTCGCCCCGCCCTGGAGCGGGTCCGAAATCTCACGCTCGAGGGCCGGTTTGCGGCCGGGTTTCTGGCTTATGAGGCCGCGCCGGGTCTGGAACCGGCCATGCGCGTCCATCGCGAGGGCCGGGGGCCGCTGGCCTGGTTTGGGATTTACGAGCAAGCCAAAACGCTTGACTCATTACCCCAAGCGCCCTCGGCCGGGCCACCTGGGCTCGGTCCCTGGCGCCCCGTGCTCCCGCGCGAAGCCTACGAGGCGCGGATCGAGACCATCCAAGACCTGATCGCGGCGGGCGACACCTACCAGGTCAATTTCACCTATCCGTTCGATGGGTCGTTTGAAGGCGATCCCTGGGGACTCTTTCGGGAGCTGCAGCGGCCCCGGCGGGCGCGCTACGCGGCTTACCTCGAACTGGACGAATTGACCATCGTATCGCTGTCGCCCGAGCTGTTCTTCGCGCAAGCCGGCGACCGCGTCGTGACGCGGCCGATGAAGGGGACCGCCGCGCGGGGCCGATGGATCGAAGAGGACCAGGCCCGTGCCGCCGAACTGGCCGCCAGCCCCAAAGACCGGGCCGAGAACGTGATGATCGTCGACCTGTTGCGCAACGACCTGGGCCGGATCGCGCACCCGGGCGCGGTCAGGGTCCGGTCGCTTTATGACGTCGAACACTATGAAACGGTCTTGCAGATGACCTCGACGATTGAGGCGCGCACCGACGCCCACCCCGTCGATGTCCTGGCCGCCTTGTTTCCCTGCGGTTCGGTGACGGGGGCTCCCAAGATTCGCACGATGGAGATCATCGCCGAGCAGGAGGTCGCGCCGCGGGGAATCTACACGGGGACGATCGGCTGGATCGGGCCGGGCCGGCGCGCGCAAATGAACGTCGCGATCCGAACCATCCAGCTGCGGCCCGGGGGCCCCGAGGGGCGCGCGCGGGCGACCTTTGGCGTGGGAGGGGGCGTGACGTGGTCCTCAACGCCGGAGGGGGAATACGAGGAGACGCTGACCAAAGCGCGCCTGGTGCTCGAGCCGCGGCCGACATTCGCCCTGCTCGAATCAATCCGATGGACGCCGGACGATGGTTATTATTTGTTCGACCGCCACGTGGCGCGTCTCATCGCGTCGGCGCGTTACTTCCAGTACCCGGTCGATGAGCGGACCGTGAGAAGAAGACTGGAGGAGCTGGCCGAGCGACTGTATCAGGATCGGCACACTTGCAAAGTTCGGCTGCTGGCCGACGAGCATGGCCAACTGAAGGTTGAGACCGAGCCCATCGAGCTACCCACGCCGGGAACCTCGGTAAACGTCGCGTTTGCCGCCCAACCGGTCGACTCTCGCGACGTTTTCCTTTTTCACAAGACGACGCACCGCGAGGTGTATGACAAGGCCCTGCGCTCGCGACCGGAGGCGGAGGAGGTGATCCTTTATAACGAGCGCGGCGAAGTGACCGAAGCCGCGACGGCGAATATCCTGGTCGAGCTGGAGGGCGGCATGTGGACGCCGCCGCGCGCGTGCGGCCTGCTGGCAGGGACGCTGCGCGAGGAATTGATGGCGGCGGGCAAGGTCACCGAGCGTGTGATCCATAAGGATGAACTGGCCCGAGCGGAGGGTCTATGGGTGATCAACTCGGTGCGAGGCAAGCGCGAGGCGCGACTCTCCGAGTGGCTCGCCGATTCGGATGAGAGAATGCTTGATGATGAACATGAGGCGCGGGTACGAGCGCGAATAAGAAATTGATCGGGAAGAAGGAGTCAATCGTCCGATGGCCAATCGCACAATCCAACTAACGGACCGGCTTTACGAATACCTGCTGCGCGTGTCGCTACGAGAGCCCCCGGTGCTGCGCCGCTTGCGCGAGGAGACGGCGCGCTTGCCGAACCCAATGATGCAGATCGCCCCCGACCAGGGCCAGTTCATGGGACTGCTCGTCGAGTTGATGGGCGCGCGGCGGGCGATCGAGGTCGGCGTCTTTACCGGCTACAGCTCGATCTGCGTCGCGCTGGCGTTGCCCCCCGACGGGCAATTGGTGGCCTGCGATATCAACGAGCAATGGACGGGGATCGCGCGGCGCTATTGGCGCGAGGCGGGGGTGGAGGACAAGATCGATTTGCGCCTGGCCCCGGCGCTGGAGACGCTCGACGCGCTGCTGGCCGTGGGCGAGGCCGGCCGCTTCGATTTCGCCTTCATCGACGCCGATAAAACGGGTTATGACCAATACTATGAACGGGTCCTGGCGCTCTTGCGACCCGGCGGCGTTCTGATGCTGGACAACGTCCTGCGCGACGGCAAGGTCGCGGACCCCGAAAATACCGAGGCCGACACCGAAGCCATCCGCGCCATCAATCTCAAAACCGCCGCCGACGAACGCATCACGATGAGCCTGGCGCCGATCGGCGACGGACTGTGCGTGGCGCGCAAGCGGTGATACGGCCGTCGGTCTTCGATATGCTCAATCGTTAGGAGTACATCTTGTTGTTATTGAGCTATAAAGCTGCGATCATCGGTCTGTTAAGACAGAATTCTGTGAAAGGAAAGATATCGCCTATGGAAAGCCCCATTTCTATCATAAGTTTATATCATAGGGATGGCAAGTTCTATGCCCCTGAGGTTGTCTTGTGGAAGGAGCGGGGTTCCTACGTTGATCTTGAACCAAAGAGGACGATAGCTGAGAATGACCGCAGGGCCTGCGGGTCTTTCTGGAAGAAGACATTAATCTAGTCGATCCTGAAAAAGCCCTGCTCAAGCAGCCCAGCCGATCAGAGCTGAACTCGGGTGAACCAGAGGCATCCGTTTTCGACTCGTGATTTGCGCCAGACGCAGCAAAAGATAATGAAAACCGCCG
>CAUZJO010000012.1:0-48600 GCA_963580245.1 Candidatus Sumerlaeia bacterium
CCCCGCAATCAACGTACAAGGGATCGAACAGGCCGTGTCGCGCTGCGATTCAACCCTTCCAGGGTTGTCGTGGTATGGGAACCGCGAACCGTGGGTTGTCACCCACGGCTAATCACATTCGACCCCTGCGGGGTCGGGCAAAGGGATAGATTCGACTTGTGCACCCATACCGTATCGGTTGCCATGTCCGACTTTGACCGGCCCGCCGGGATATAGTAGGCTAACCTTGAGTCGGCCGTTGAAAAGCGATCAGACGTGATACGTTTGGGAAAGTGAGATATCGAGTCCCATGAGGCAAACCGTCGCTTCGTTCATCATCATTATTTGTTGTCTCGTCCTTCAGGGCTGCATTTCGATCTCGACGGTGGGGATGGGACGCAACCGGGGCCAGGTCGCCTTGGAGATGATCGAGGAGCCTGATCGGTTCTATACGCGCGACCAGGTTCTGATGATCCCGCTGTCGGGAATTGTCCGTTCGGGCGGGGGGGCAACCCTGGTCAGCAAGCCGGGCATGTTGATCGCGCTCAAGGACCGGCTGCTGGCGGCGGAGCGGAACAACCGGATCAAGGCGGTCATCCTGCGCATCGATAGCCCGGGCGGTTCGGTCACCGCGTCGGACTTGATCCACCGCGAGTTGCTGGCCTTCAAGGAACGCACCGGGATGCCGATCATCGCCCATCTGACCGATACGGCGGCCTCGGGCGGGATATACCTGGCGATGGCGGCCGACGAGGTTTACGCCCTGCCCACCACGGTCACCGGCAGCATCGGCGTGCTGGTCATGATGCCGCAGTTGCACGAAATGGGTAAGAAGATCGGCGTCGATATGGAGGTCGTCAAGTCCGGCGCCGAGAAGGATGCCGGCTCGCCCTGGCGCCCGCTCAGCGAGGCGGAACGGACCAATTTTCAGCGACTGGTCGACGGCTTCTATCTGCGCTTCCGCCAGGTGATCATGGCCTCGCGCAAGGACAAGGGGATGAGCGAGGAGCAGCTCACGTCGATCGCCGACGGACGGGTGTTCGGGTCCGAAGAGGCGCGCAAAGCCGGTCTGATCGACGGAATCATGTACTCCGACGAGGTCATGACGCGCGCCAAGGAGCTGGCCGGCCTTGAAGACGCCGGCCTCGTCAGCTATGAATACCTTAACACCTATCGGGGTCACGTTTACGCCGAGAGTCCGCGAGTCGATCCGCGGCTTGGGGGCCGCCAAGGGGTGGGCGACATCAATCTTTTTAAGCTGGACTTCGGCGAGCTGACCCGCCAGAGCACCGGCCCCGAGTTTCACTATCTGTGGCTGCCCTGACCAGCGAGGGCGAAAGATCGCGAATGGAACCGCGAGTCAGATCATGGGCATACCGGATATCTAGTGAGTAAGAGAAGAGCCGCCGTCGACCCCGATTCTCGCGTCAAGGGGCCCGTCGGGTTCACGGCGGGGGGACTTTGCGTCGGGATCAAACCGTCGGGGAATTTGGACCTGGGGGCGATCCTTTGCGATCGGCCGGCCGTGACGGTCGCCGTGACCACCCGCAACGTCTTCGCCTCGCCGCCCGTCCAGCTTTGCCGGGCGCGACTGGCGGGAGCGTCGCGGATGCGGGGCGTCATCGTCAACTCGGGCGTCTCCAACGCCTGCACGGGCGAGCGCGGCATGGGCGATGCCGAAGCGATGACGCACGCCGCCGAACAGGCCGCCGCCGCGAACCAGGGAGAATTCCTGGTCGCCTCGACCGGCATCATCGGTCAGTATCTCCCGATCAAGCTCATCCAGCGGCAGACCCCGCGGCTGATCGAATCCCTCTCGCCCACCGGTTGGGGCCTATTCGCGAAGGCCATCATGACGACCGACACCGTGCCGAAATTGGCCCGCCGTGCGCTCAGGGTGAGTCCCGGCTCCGGGCGAAGCCAACGAGCCACCATCCTGGGGGTCGCCAAGGGCGTTGGGATGCTCGAGCCCAAGATGGCCACGATGCTCGCGTTCGTCGCCACGGATTACCCGCTCGCGCCCGCCCAGGCCCGGCGATTGGTCCGGCGCGTGGCGGACGGCTCGTTCAATTGCGTGACGGTCGACGGCGACACCAGCACCAGCGACACGTTTGTGCTGATGGCCAACGGGGCGGCGCTGAACCGCCGCGATGCCGACCCAACCCTCGATGCGGCCTTCGAAACCGCCCTGACCGAAGTTTGCCGGGAGCTGTCCCGGGCCATCGCCCGCGACGGCGAGGGGGCGAAACACCTGATCACGGTCGAGGTCAGCGGGGCGCGCAACGCGGACGAGGCCCGCGCCGTCGCCAAGTCGATCGCCAACTCCAACCTGGTCAAGACCGCCGTGTTCGGCCATGATCCGAACTGGGGCCGAATCTGCATGGCCGCCGGCAACGGGGGCGTGCGGTTCAAGCCCGAGGAGTTCTCGGTCAGAATCCAGGGCAAGACCGTCTTAAGCGGGGGGCTACCCGCCCGGTTCAGCCGCCCGGCACTGGTTCGGGCGCTCAACCGCGACGAGGTGCTGATCCAGGTCGGCATCGGCAACGGTAAGGGGCGGGCCTGCGTCTGGACCTGCGACATGACCCACGATTACATTCGCATCAATGCCGAGTACACGACGTAAGGGGCGCCGAGGCGCCGCCACACCGACTGGGCCGCCCCAAGTGCCGGCGGCGCGGGCGTCCATTGGCCAAAGGCTCTTTGGCTCTCCGGGGGCCCTGAGTTGGTGGGCCGCCGTGGTCGGGGGTTTGGCCGGTGCCGCGGCGTTCGATCCCGTCGCCGCGCGACCCTTGATCGCCTTGGCACCGGTGGGCTGCTTCGTGGCGATCAGCCTGGCACCCACTCCGCACGGCGCGCTGCTGCGGGCTTTGGTGTTCGGCGAACTCTTCTATTTCGGCGCCCTCCACTGGCTCTGCACCCTCTACACGTTCAACTATTTCGCCCCGCTCGGCATCGTATTGCTCGCCGGCTATGTGGCGCTCTATCCCGCGTTGATCGGGTACGCGCTGCGTCGCTGGTTCCGGGGCGCTTCACCCGTTCGGCGCTATCTGCTCTTCGCGGCGTTGTGGCTCTTGCTCGAATACTTTCGGACCCTTGGGCGGCTGGCCGTCCCGCTGGGCCAGCTCGGCCATGCCTGGGCAACTTGGTCCTGGGCGATTCAGATCGCATCGATCCTGGGGGAAATGGGCGTCAGTTTGTTGGTGCTGGCGGCGGCCGGCTGGGTCTTGAGCCTCGGATGGATCTGGACCGAGCGGAGACGTCGAGGAACCGAGAAACCCGGGGCTGGCGAACCAACTGCCCGTCCCCGCAACGCCCTTGTCGCCTCCTCCATCGTTGTCCTCGTCCTTTATTCCCATTGCCTGGGAAGCGCCATCGCCTGGCGGGACCGGGCGAGAGGAGCTAAAGCGGGAGATGCTCCGACGAGCGAGCTGCGCGTAGCCCTGCTCCAGCCCAACGTCGATCAAATCACGAAGTTCCTCAGTTACGCCTCGCCGAACCCCGAACAACGCGACGACCTGTCCGAACAGATCACCGGGCTCCAGGAGAGTATGCTCGCCCTGCGCGCCAGACCGGATTGGGACCTGATCATCCTGCCCGAGTCGGCGTTCACGCAGCAGGATTTCGCCGCCAACACGGCCCTGCGCGAACGCGTCGGACGCATGGCCCAAGGGGCTGGGGCCGATATGTTCTTCGGCGCCAATCGCGATGTCCCCCCGCCCAACGCCGAGGTCTACAACAGCGCGTACCTGGTGCGCGAGAACGGCGCCTACGATGAGCGGGCCTACGACAAAACCCGCTTGGTCCCCTTCGGCGAATACCTACCCTACTTCGGCCTCATCCCGGGCCTCCAGGAATACGTCGTGGGCATCGGCTCGTTCAACGAGGGCCGCGAACCCACGCTGTTCGAGGCGAGCAAGCCGCTGGGCGGGGAAGCGCGCACGTGGCGCTTCGGAGCGTTGATCTGTTTTGAGTCCATGTTCAGTGCGATGACCCGCGCCTACTCGCGCAAGGGGGCCGACTTCCTGGTCGTCATCACCAACGACGCGTGGTACGGCCTGAGCGCGGGCCCGGCGCACCATCATCACCTCTCGCGTTTGCGGGCGGTCGAGACGCGGCGTTGGGTGCTGCGTTGCGCCAACACCGGGATCAGTTCGATCATCGACCCGGCGGGCGAGGTCCGTCACACGCTCGGCCTAGACAAGCGGGGATTCGTCGAAGGCTCGATTAAGCTCCGGCCCGACCAGCCGACAACGCTGTTCGCGCGATTCGGCCACGCGTGGCTCTTCGCGCCGCTCGTCTTCTGTCTATGGGTGTTCGGGAGGCGGTTTCTCGGGCCGCGCGCCGACGGAGGTCCGTCCGATGAAGTCCGGAGAGAACCATTCGAGCAGGGCCAGAACCGGCCCAAGGAAAGGCTGGCTTAACAACAACTCCCCGCGGAATCCTCTCCGTCGCCGCCGGACCCCGGTTCGCAATCGAACAGACCGAAGTGGACCGAGCGGTCGCCGCTGACACGGAAGTAGCTCCCCAGGCGCGTCTCCTCGAGCATGGCGGCGGTATTGCCGCAGACCGACACGGGACGATCTTTCTCGAAGACGTGATGGTCATCCAGCTCGAACCGGTGGGGGTGAGCGGGGATCGTGCCGTCGTAGTAAGCGACCTGGCCGTAGTCCTCGCAGCGGTCTTCGAGGCTGTCCAGTTTGAACGCTCGCACGGTGAGCGAGTAGAAGTCGATCATGCCGATCTTGCGCTCGATCTCCGGATTGTCGATCGAGATCGGGCAGGAGGCCGTCACGCGGTAGTCTGGGCAGCCCAGAGAGGCCATCAGGCGGCGGAAATCCTCGACGTAAAGTGCCCCGGCCAGGCATTCGCCGCGCAGGACCGGGTCGCGTCGCAGTGCTTCGGGCACGCGCCGCATGGCGAAAACGTCGGAGAAATAGAGCTCTCCCCCCGGTCTCAGCACGCGCAGAATCTCCGAGAAGGCCCGCGATTTATCGGGAGAGAGATTGAGCACGCAGTTGGATATCACCACGTCGATGGAGTCGTCGTCGATACCGAGCACGGCGAGGTCCTCGATGTATCCCTTCTTGAAGGAGACGTTCGGGTCCTCGAAACCGAACCGGCGCATCTGATCGTCGAGGTGTCGCCGGGCGACCTCGAGCTGGCCGTCGGTCATGTCCACGCCGATCACGTGGCCCTTGGAGCCCACGAGCCGGGAGGCCAAATAGACGTCACGCCCGGTACCGCAACCGAGGTCCAGGACCCTGCACCCCTCCAGCGCGGGCGGGATCGGCGAGCCGCAACCATAGAACTTCTCGATGATCTCGTCATGGATCTCGCGCAGGATGGCCTTGTATTGCTCCGGCATCGACTCGGCCGAGCAACAGCACGCGTTGGTCTGCAAGTCCCGGTTGCTGCGCAGGACGGTGCCGTAGTATTCCTGGATGTTCTCAATCAGTTTTTCGGTACAGACCATCACCCGCCTCCATCAATCTAAAATTCCCCTCCGGGATGCCCGGCAGCCCCGGAAAAAATCAATGTCAGAATATACACATCGGCGGCGTCCGACGCCAACAAAAGACCTTCCGTGTCGGAATTCGGGCTCTCCCATCGGCAAACGCCGCTCGATACCGTCTAACGCGAAGAATCCGCTCGACCTACGGCGGGCCGAGACTTTGGACGGATGTAAGTTGATCCTGGGACGAACAAGAAGGTTGAAATAGGCCATAATACCGGCTATACAGGCTAGAGTTCTGGACATTTTTGTGGACATATTTTAGATAAGTAAAATAATATCAATGATTTACAGTGGACACAATTAAGGACATTTGAAAAGACACATCCGTGGCTTAAATTTGAGCTGGACCTCCGAGAGGTGCCGCCACGGATATGGATCAACCTGGGCGAATGTAAATCGAAATGTGAACACATCGCCCATGTTCCCCTCCAGCCCGCTGTCGCCGACCTGCTTCACACGACCTATCTGGCCAAAGGGGTGCTGGGCACGACCGCGATCGAGGGAAATACGCTGACCGAGGAGGAAGTCCGAGCACACATCGAAGGCAAACTCCAATTGCCCCCCTCACGGGAATATCTTGCTCGGGAAATCGACAACATTCTGCACGCGTTCGATGGAATCACTGAGGTCATAAACCGCGGTGACCGGGTCGTCTTGACCGTCGAGCGCATCAAGCAACTGAACCGGGACGTACTGGAAGGCCTTCACGTAGAGGAGGGAGTTCGTCCCGGCGAGATAAGGCAGCACGAGGTCGGCGTCGCGCGATATAAAGGGGCACCCGCTGAAGATTGCCCGTATCTCCTCGAGCACCTTTGCCAATGGCTGGAGAGTGAAGCTTTCGGCCCGGCGGGCGATGAAGAACTCAAGACCATCCACGCGATCATCAAATCCATCGTGGCCCACCTCTATTTCTCGTGGATTCATCCGTTCGGAGACGGCAATGGTCGCACGGCCAGGCTGATCGAGAACATCATCCTATTCAATGCCGGGGTGCCCGCGCCGGCCGCTCATCTGCAGAGCAATCATTACAATCTGACGCGCAGCGAATACTATCGCCGGTTGGATGAGGCCGGCAAATCGGGTGGCGACGTAATCCCGTTTATCCAGTACGCCGTTCAGGGGTTCCTGGACGGATTACGATCACACTTGGCCGTGATCTGGCACCAGCAATGGGATGTCATCTGGCGGAGTTACGTTCATGAGCGATTCAAAGAGTCCCACGGCCGATCATCTCTACGCCAGCGGCGCCTGGTGCTGGAATTGTCGACTCAGACGGCTCCGATCCCGATCTCAGAGCTGCCCAAGATGAGCCCTCAGGTTAGCGAGGAGTATTTGGGGAAAACGAATAAGACGCTGGCCCGGGACGTGAATAAACTGGTTGAAATGGGTTTGGTCGAAAAGACCAGCCGAGGCGTGAGGGCCCGAACGGAAACGGTGCTCGCCTTCCTGCCGGTTCAAACTGATTTCCAAACATTGGTCAACAGGGTATTCATTTAGGGCGAGATCGTTGGCAGTTCCTCAGGGAGTCCGCGCGCTTTGAAAAGGGTCCAGGACCGGAATCTTGATCGTCAGATGGAAATTCTCCGGCGGATGCGCGGGCGGGGGGTGATGTTGGGGTCGGATTTGTTGGACTCGGGGACGGCTGAACTCCCCGCGAAAACCGCCGGCTCTTCCAGGTCCGCGCAGGACTCTCCGTTCGACGACCTATTTCCCGATGCCGAGACGCTGGCCGGCCGGGACGGCGGGCGTTGTCGGAGGGTGTTCAGCCGGGTCGGGCTTGATGGGACCCGGTCGGCTCAGGGCTACTGTTGTCCGGCCGATGACTGGGCGGGACCTCCGGCGTCGTGGGATTTGGCATCCCTGACCGGCGATCAGTGCTGGGCCGACGTGGACCCCGGCCGCGTGCTTTACCTCGACACCGAGACAACGGGCCTGGCCACCGGGGCCGGGACTTATACGTTTTTGGTCGGGTTGGGGCGGTTCGAGAGCGGGCGATTCACGGTGGAACAGTTCTACATGGAGGACTACGGCGACGAGCCGGCGTTGATCGATCATCTTGACGCGGCACTGGCCCAGGCCGAGGCGCTCGTTACATACAACGGCCGCTCGTTCGACCTGCCCCTGCTCGAAACGCGGTGGTACATGCAGCGTCGAAGGCCACGATTTCCCGCTCTACATCTGGACCTGTTGCACCATGCTCGGCGGCTTTGGCGCTTGCGCCTGCCTGATTGCACCCTCTCAACGGTGGAGTCGCGCATTCTGGGTGTCGATCGGATGAACGACGTCGACGGGGCACTGATCCCGGGCATCTACTTCGATTTCTTGCGCGGGGAGCGGCCCGAACGGATGGTGGCGGTCTTCGATCATCACGCACAGGACATCTTCACGCTGGGGGTGCTTGCCTCGGCGCTGATCCGCGGCCTGCGCGAGCCCGGCGACCAGCGGTTCGCCCACGCTGGGGACCAGTGGGGCCTGGCCAGGTTGTATGAACGATTGGGGCGCCCCGAGGAGGCCATTGCGGCGATGGAGCGGGCCGTGCTCGCCGCGCGCGACGAGGATTTTGCCTACCGCCTGGCCATGCACTTGGCCCGCGCGTACAAGCGGCGGGGTCGACTGGAGGAAGCCGTCGCCATCTGGAAGGCTCGCGTCGCGCAATCCAACGTCCCACGGATCGAGGCGCTCGTGGCCCTGGCCATCCACGCCGAACACACGCTGCGCGACTTTCACGCGTCGCGCCGTTGGACCCGCCGTGCGTTGGACATCATCGAACAACACACCGAAATGACGTGGCACGGGCCGCTCCCGGCGGCGGGGGAGATGGAGTCGCGACAGGCGCGGGTCATCGAGCGCCAAAGCGAGGCATTACGCCATCGGCTGGCGCGGCTTGAGCGGCGACTCGAAAGACTGGGCGTGGGGGGTATCAAGGGTCCGCAAGCGTAACGGCGACGGGATCATTCCTCAAGAACGCGAACGTAACGGAATCCGACGTTCGGCATGCGCAGGTTGGGATTCATGAACCGGCCTTCAAGATGGTTAAAATTGGGGTCTCCGCGCGTATGATCCCCGCCCGGGACGATGCGTTGTCCGTTCAGTTCGTCCTCGCCCCACTCCGCCACATTGCCGACCAGGTCATACATCTGCGCCGAGCCGGGGATGTGGATTTTGTCCCATAGAACCGTCTTAATGGTCTTCACCTTGTTGGTCAGGTGAAAACGCGCGCGGCTCCAGTAATTCGGCTCCAACGGATTGCCGCGACGGGTGACGCCGCGCATGGCGCGCAGGTATTCGGCTCGGGTCGGCAGGCGCACCGAACCCGCCCTCCAACCCTTGACGTTGGCCAGCCACGGGCAGAACGTCTTGGCCTGGTGCCACGTCACGTTGGTTACCGGCGTCTGGGCCATTTCGGATGAGTATTGTGCTCCGTCCCAGTAATCGGGGGGCTGCTCGAAGGCCGCCAGAACGAAGAACCGATAGTCATGGTTGGTCACTTCATTGATGGCCATTTCAAAGGCGGGCGGATCATCGGGTTCGACGGGATGGAAGGCGAGCATCCCGGATGGGGGATCGGGTTGGGGAGCGAATCGCGGCGGGCTTGACCCCGGCGTTGTGGTTGGTGCGGGCGTCGCCGCGAGAGGGGAGCCCTGGTGTTGAGGAGTGACCGCCTGGGTCGCTTGGTCGGGATCGACGGTCGGTGCCGGCACGATCGGGGCCTGCGTGGTCCTCTCGCCGGGGCCCAAATATCGCGTGGTGGCCTTGCCGCCGTAAACCACGTCCTTGAGATAAACCGCCGGGAATGCTAACGCGCCCAAGCCCAGCGCAATCAGCACGCCGTTACGCACTTTGGTCGGCACCACGCCGGTCAGCCGGGCCAGCAGCGAGTGCCGAGAGCGGGTGTCGGCCTTTTGGCTGACGATCTCCTCGATGTCGTCGCCGCTAAACGTGTCGCTGATTCCAATCGACGTCAGTTCTTGATCGGTGGGATAGGCCGACAGTGTAAAATCGGCGACGACGGCATAAGCCTTGTCGTATTCCAGGCCATAGGCCGAGGCCTTCAGGACCAGGAATGTGGCCTGATCGTCGCTGATAAAGCCCCCGCCCGCCACGCGCTTGACCATCCTCTTGAAGCTCTCGTTGAGGAACTCGTTGATCATTTTGCCGGCCTGTTGGGCGTCGAGCTTGTAGCGGCCCGCGTCTTTGATCAGGCCTTTGACGACACTGGGCGTCAGTTGCCCGCTATTCTCCATCCCCGCCAGCATCAGCGAGAAACCCTCTTCGCCCTCGACCGCCAGGCGGAACTCCCAGTCGTCCTTTTGGTCGGCGAGCTGTTCGGCGGCGCGGGCGACCTTGATCTCCTCCTTGACCTTGGCCACGATACCCTGGGCATCGTCGGCCGAGATGTCGTGTTCGCCGGCGAACGCCGACAGATGCAGGCGTGACTGGCTGTCGAGTTGGTTATCGGCCAGCGCGGCGCGCACCAGTTCGGTGAAGACCTCGGTCGGGCTGCGCGTCTCACCGCGCTCGAGCCGTTCCAGCTCCTCGCGGTAAGCCTGGCGGCGTTTGGGGTCCTTTAGAATCTGGGCGGCCCGGTGCAACTGTGAGAGCAGACGCACGACCTCCTCGCCATACTTGGAGGACGTCTGCCATTTGCGCAGGACCTTGGAGCGCTCCATGACCACGCGGTCGACGTCGGCCCGCTCCTGGACCTCGCGACTGACCCCGAGCAGCGTGAAGTAATCGAAGGTGTCGTTCGCCTCGAGCTTCATCGCTTCGAGCAGCGGCTGACTGATCGGGATGGTAAGCGAGGACTTGGCCATTATTCGATCGTCAAGGCGCTCAGGCGTTCGCGGGAGGCAAGGATCGCCTCTTCCGTCATCCCCATGGTCCGGTTGATGTGGGTTTGAACGGTCTGGTCGATCGTGGGCAGGCGGGCCGTGACGTCGAGCCGGCCGTCATGGTTGTATTGAAAGCAGACCTCGATCGGCGTCCCCTTGGGCAGCCCCTCGGGCAGGCCCCGGATGAAACACGTCCCCAATTCCGCGCACGCATCGGGCGTTTCGCTCTCCCCTTCCATCACGACGATGCGGATCTGGTTTTGGGAATCGACCGACGTGCGGAAGGTCTTGACCTCGCGGAGCGGGATGGTGGCGCGCCGGGGGATGATGGCCGCCACGACTTTCTTGCCCTTTGGATTGAGCGCGATCAGACCCATGGTATGGGCGTTGATCAAACGCTCTTCCATTTGGCGGAAACGGTCCAACTGCTCCTCGCGCACATTGGGCAGGGGAACCAGCGCGCCTTCCTCCGAGAGCCTCAGTTGCGTAATGACCGCATGGATGGCGGCCCCCAGGGCCACGCACTCATCGGGGTTGAGCAATTGTTTGGCCTCGTGGCCCAAAACCTCCTTGAGCATTTGGCGCACCGATCCCATGCGAGTCGATCCACCCACCAGCAAGCACTCGTCGATCTCCTGGATATCCAGCCCGGCCTCTTCGACGGCCAACATCAACGTGGTTTCGGTCTGGGACAGCAGGTCCTCGGTCATCCTCTCGAACTGATCGCGCGTGATGTCGACGGATTCGACCCGGCCGTCCAGCGTCACGCTCATCCGCGTGGCGGACAGTTTCGACAGGCGCAATTTAGCCTGTTCGGCCTGCGTAAAGAGCGACTGCATCACCTCGGCGTCCTCGCGCGGGTCGATGTCATGCTTTTCAACGAATCGATCCGCGACGAAATCGATCAGGCGCTCGTCCCAGTCCTTGCCCCCCAGTTGGACGTCGCCGTCGGTGGCCAGCATCGTGACCGTGTCGCCGCTGATCCGCATCACCGTCACGTCGAACGTGCCGCCGCCCAGGTCGTAGACGAGCACCGTCTTATCGATCCCGAGCGTATCGAATCCGTAAGCGAGGGCCGCCGCGGTGGGCTCGTTGATGATGCTCATCACCTCCAATCCGGCGATCCGGCCGGCATCTTCGGTCGACTTGCGCTGTTGCTCGGTGAAGAAGGCGGGGACGGTGATGACCGCGTGCGTGATCTGCTTGATGGAGCCCAGGGCGGTTTCGGCATCGGTCACCACCTTGCGCAGAATCATCGCCGACAGTTCCTCGGGCGACCATTCCTCATCCCCCAGCAGGAAAAGTTTGCGCCGGCGGCCGATGAAGGGCTTGATGAACTGGATCGTGTTGGACGGGCTGATCTCGGTTTGTTCTTTGGCGATGCCGCCGACCAGAACCGAATCGCCTTCGATGTAGATCACCGAGGGCGTCGTCCGTTGGTTGTCGCTGTTGGGGATGATTTGGGGTTGGCCGAACTCGTCCACCATTGCCACCACGGAATAGGTGGTCCCAAGGTCGATCCCGACCGCAATGGCATTCTCCGGCAGTTCGCTCATGGCCATCCGTTGATCCGTCCCCGTTCCATACTGACATGGCTCAGTAATAAGAATAACTCATTCTTGAGTCAGAGGACATTACTTTCGAGCCGGCCCACCCGTGACCTCTCTCTAAAGCGTTGATTTCATTCCGTTTAGGTCAAGGCATGGGCCTCCTCGCCCGCGACCTAATCGAGGGCTTGCGCGGAGGCCTGGGGGACCCGGCCTGATCGGACTCCCTTTCCCGCCGGGGAGGATTATCACCGATCACCCCGCCGGCAGGCAAGCCCCGCTTCGGCCGACGCGTGCGGAGGGGGCGGCGGCTCTTGAAAGGTTGGCAATGGGTGAGAGGTCTGGGCCGGCGAAGTCTACCAACGCACGCGCACGCGATAGCTCAGGATCGTCTCGCCGTCGCTCTGGACCGGAACCTCGAAGGCGATGGTCCGTGAGTCGCGTTTTTGGTGCGGGATACTCTCTTTAATGATCTCCCAGTCGCCATGGACGTGCTCGATGACGTTGACCGTCACCGGTTCGTCCTTGTGGTTGCGAATCGTGATCTTGTAGCCCATCTCCACCACGTGGTCGGCGATCTTGCGGTAATCGCTACGGCTGCGCTCGGCCACGATGTCGAACGCGTTGCCGAGGATGAGGCCGATCTTCTCGTTCTTGGGGGTGTGGTCGAGCTGGTCCTCGCCCACGAGCTGCAGCGACTGGTCGGTATCGGCCTTGTAAACCCGCACGCGGCCGGCGGGTAGGGCCATGCCCAGATTGTTTTCCTCGCGGTTCTCGAACTCGATCATGACCTGCACGTCGCGCTTTTCGGCCCCACGCACGTCGGCCTGGACGGTCCAGGGTGGGCTTTCGACGGCGTAGATTTTCGTGGCCGGCACGTCCAAACCCTCAAGGAGGGTCATCTGCTTGGTTTCGTTGTTGGCCAGCGTCGTGCGGCGGGCCAAGGTGTAGAGGTGATACTCGAAGAAGCTCTTCTCCTCGAACTGGCGCGCGGCGCCCTCCTCCATCGCCATGGCCGCAAGATGGAGCCTTCGCTTGGGCCGCTTCTCGACGCGGCGGACGTCGCCGGCGATGAGCTTGAGCTGGGCGTCGGCGTAAGCGGTCCCGCTATGGTTCTCGAGCGTGACCCAGCCGGTCAGGTCGAGGGCCGTGTCCTGGGCGTTGATCACGGCCACGTAGTCGGCCTTCCAATTCATGCCGTTGGTCAGGTAGGAGACTTCGAGCCGCTGCTCGCCGCCTTGCCGGTTGCCAAGCAGCCATACCAGCGTGGGCCGGGCCAGGAGGTTGTCGGGCACCTCGGCCACCGAGATCGAGCCGGGCGGGTTGATCGCCACCTCGCCGTCGCTGAACTGGACGATTCTGCCGCCGTTGAGCGACAGCAGGGTTCCCGCGCGCTCGATCTCCACGTCGTCGCCCTCAGTGCTTCGGCGGGTCGTTGTGATACGAATGGGGCGGCCGATAAAGCGCTCGAGCAGCGTATCGGGGCTGAGCAGGTCGTAGCGGTAGTTCTGTTCAAGAATGCCGACGGCGCCCGGCGCGGTGAGCGATTTGAAGGCCACCGAGGTCGGGTCGATCTGCTCGGCCACGTCGCTCACTTCAAGTTCGAGCGTCCCCACCGGCAGGTCGGCCCGACGCACCTCGCGGACCAGGCCGTAGTTGTTATTGTAAACCGTGACCATCACGCTCTCGCGCGAGTCCTGGCCGATTCGCAGCCGGAGGGCCTCATCCTGAGCGCCCCCGGGCCTGGCGACCGCCAGCCCCAGCAGCCCAACCACCAGCATCACGATCGTTGGGTGTTGGGACCCAGCCCCGGCCAAGCTCCCGGATGTTCGTTGCCTTCTCATCGGATTCCCCTCCTTCGACTGCTCTAGGCGCATTCAGGATGACATCAAATCCGCCTACAAGTCCATGACACACCGATCGCCGAAATGTTTCCGGCGCGATTTCGCTTGTCGAGATTAAAGCCGTGATCCATGACCAGTTCGAGCGCGGCTCTCCCCCGGCTCTGGGCAAGCGGGTCAATCGTATATGAACCAACGCGAGGCTTGAATCTGGTTCGGGAAGAGGGTCGAGCCCAGTCGATAGATGCCGCGCTTGAATGAGAAGAACAGGTCGCCGCCGAACGGATCGGCCTTGATCGTGACCAGGTTGAAACCCTGCGAGAAGCTGCGCAGGCTGCCGCCGATGGCTTTGATTTTCAGGACATTGTCTGCGTCATCAAACTGCGCCGCAAACAGGTTATTGAAGATGCAATCGCCGAAAAAGTAATGGCCGGCCAGATCGCTCGGATAGGTGGTCCCCTCATAAAACGCCCCGCCGATCATGCAACGGTTCCTATAAGGCAGCGTGCTGGGTTCGGTCACGCCGGGCGGAAAGACGGGTTCATCGAGCGAGGAACTTCGATGCATGGCGAAGACCGGGAGGGTCACTTGCTCGGGATCGGGCCGCGGCACATCCCCGAACGTCCGGTCGGGATCGAGTTTGACGAGCGGGTCGGCGTCGGGGTCGAATTCGACGTGAGCGACCCAATACGGCCAACCGAAGTTCTCCCCGCCCTCGCGAGAAACGTAGACGCTCTCCCAACTGGCGGGCCCGACGTTCCCGATGTAAAGTGCTCCGGGCCGAGCCTGGGCCGGGTCGGGGTCGCCCGTCCCCGGGCGGATCGTCATGCGGAACGGATTGCGCAGCCCCAAGGCCCACACCTTGGATTCGATGTCATCGGGGTCCCCGGTGAAAAAGGGATTGGTCGAATACCCCTGACCGGTCAGCGGATCAATGCGAATCACCTTGCCGTTGTAAGAGCGTAAGAACTGGGCTCGGAGCTGGCCGATGTTTTGCTCGGCGGGAATGCGATCGTCCTCGATGTTGTCGTAGCAGGCATCGAATGTTGCGCCGAAATTGTCGGAATCGCCGGTTGAGACCAGCAGCGAGCCATCGGCGCCGAAGGCCAGGGCCGCGTTGGGGTGGAACCACGAGTGGGCGACGGCGCCGCTCCCCCACGTTTCGCCCAGCAGGATCGCGCGGCTGGCGAGATCGGCCGTCCGGTGATCGGAGGCCGGATCGGCACGGTAGCGGGTCAGGCGGGTGAAACGGTGCAACCCGTCCTCCAGATCGTTGTCGGTGGGATCCACCGTGTAATAGAGATAGACGTAGGGTTGGTTCGGATAGTCGGGATGGAGCGCGATCGAAAGCAACCCCCCCTGCCCCTCGAACGTCACTTCGTCGGTCAGGTCGAGGAACGGGACCGCTTCCCCCGTATCCGGATCCGAGGCGAACGAGCCGTCGCGCAACATGTAGAAGACAAACCCACCCTGCGTGGTGACCAGAAGGTTGCCTCGATGGTCGAACGCGAAGTCGGTGGCGTAAAGCTCGGCGCCGGAAAAGAATTCCGGGCCCGCAAGCTCGATCAGCTCAAAATCCTCATACCCGGGTGCCCAGGATTGGGCGAAGAGATCGTTTGGGTCCGCCAACCACGCACACAGAAGCCCTATCAACGGCATGAAAAAAGATCGACGGCGCATTCGAACACACATCCCACATCGGCCCGGCCTTACGCGGAGCGTTTTGGCTCCATGATGCCCCCATTGTGCCACCTGGGGTCGTTCAGCGCAACTGTCATTCGGGGCTTGGGTCGAGTAGAGTGAAGGTCGCGACGCGGATTCTTTTGAAAGTGGGGCCGCGCTGGAAATAGAATGAGGCGAACATCGCGCGGACTCCCACTATCCATGATCAAGAATTCTCTAGCGGCTGAGCGACGGAACCATGTTGTTATCGCCGTGATTGTGGCGCTTCTGGCGGCGGCGGTGAGCATCGGGTGTGTCGTCCTCAGTCCCCATGGCGACAAGGCGTTCGGTTATTCGCTCAGGGTCGACCGTTGGACAGCGTTGTGGGTCTATGCCGGCGTGCTCGCGGTGATGGTCATTGGCTTGTTGCTCCCACGCTTCCCACATCGGCTCCGGTTTGTGACGGTTTCGCTCGGTTTTATCGTCATCGGCCTGTGGCTGATGGAATACTCGTACGGTTCCAACAGTTACGTGGTGTATCATTCGTTGATCCGTCACTATCGGGACCCAAGCTTCCTGGCCCACGACTGGTATACCAACGTGAGCGGGTCGTACAACGCGTACTACTTTTTCGCGCGCGCCATGGCGCTCATTCCCCCGGGGCTCCTGCCCGCGGCGTTTTTTTTCGTTTGGCTGGCGGGTCTGGTTGGGACGGGGTGGGTGTTCATGCTGCTGGCCCGGTCGGTTCTATCGCCGCGCGGCCTTGCCGATCTTTGCGGCTGGCTGGCCTACGTGGGGGCGGTCCTGAGCTATCGTGGCGACCGCTATGGGATGTTCGCGCTGGGGGACAACGATTTGCTCTACCCTTTTCTCAATCCCCAGACCGTCGCCTTGGTGCTGGGTCTGTTGGGTCTGTGCGGGCTGCTGCGTGGCCGCGCGTTGATGGCCGGGATACTGGTGGGGCTGGGATTGGACCTGCACATCAACACGGGGCAGCACCTGATAATTCTTATCGTGGCGCTCGCGGTCTTCAGCCCGTTGGTTCCGGCCAGGAAGGCGCTCATCGCGTTGGTCGCGGTGTTTGTGGTCGGCGGCCCGCAAATCGTCCTGGGGGTGATGGACCAGCTCAAGGCGGCGGCCGTGCCGGCATCGGAGGAGGCGTTGAGCTTTATCCAGGTTTCGGGCCAAGTCCGCCACTCCCATCATTTGTTGCCGTCCACGTGGCCGGCGCGTCACGCCATCGAGTTCGCGACGCTCATCGTGTTGGCGGCGATCGGCCTTGGCGTTAAACCCAAGCGAAACGCCTTCGACCACGCCCATGTGGTTGTGACCGTCACGGGCCTGGCCGCTTGCCTATTGGGTTGGGTTTTCGTCGAAATCGTTCCGGTGGACCTGATCGCCAAGAGCCAGTTTTTCCGAATGACGGTCATCATCAAGACGATCGGCCTGGTTTATGTCGCGTATCTCATCGTTCGCGTCATCAGGTGGGTTTTCGTCGATGGACTGGGCATACACATTGAGGCCCATTGCAAGCGAGCGTCGCGTATCTGGACCGCCCTATTCTTGCTCTTTGCGCTGTTGGCCGCGCCGTTGTTCTTCAAGCAGACGCAGATCGTCGAGAATCCAACCTCGAAACTGGAGCATTGGGTGATGGCCAACACGCCCGATGATGCGGTCTTCGCGGTGCCGTTTAAGCGCTTCAAGGGTTTTCCGGTGCGCGTGGGGCGGGCCGTTGTGGCCGATTACAAGCGGTTTCCCTTCCAGTCTAGAGACTACGTAGAGTGGTTCCGCCGTGTCAGCGACCTGACGGGTGTCGAACACCCAACCGAATTCGCGCGGGTGCAAGATACCACGCAAAATATACTCAACAAGGGGTATCATGGGTTGACGATCGATGATTTTCGGGACCTGAAGCGACAGTACGGGGTGACCCATGTGATCCGCCATAAACGGTATCCCGTGAGGGACCTCAGACGAGTCTATCGCGGCGTCCAGTATTTCATCTATGAACCATGAGCCGCGATGGGGTAAGATGATCTTTGAAAGTTCGTGACGACGCCGATGGTTTCCAGGACCCGTTTATCTCCTCTCTCAATCGCGCTTGCCTTTATTCATCTCGTTTCACTTGGCTTCGGCCGGAATTCCCCGCCCCCCGATTGCGTCAAAGTTTACGTGCGTCGGGACCACATGGTTCGGATTACCGGTCGGGACATCTTGCGGGCACGGGAATTCGACGACCGCCTTCTCCTCCGCGAGATCGCGGGCGACGAATTGTTCGATTGGCCCAGCGCGGCCCATGGCGAGCACCATGATTCATCCCGCGCCGAAGGGTATGAGCCCACCAAGAAGTCGAAGATTGAAGCCGTCCCGAGCCGCGAAGCGTCGGACGGACCGACGGCGTCGCCCTATTGCATAAAGATTTCCGGTGACGGGCACAAGTGGCCGGTAACGCTGAAAACCAAGAAGGTGTTTCATCTCGAGGGCGGGGGACGCTATCGCATTTCGTGCAATTTCTATAGCGCCGAGCAAGAAACGCGAGTCCAAATCGCCGCGATGAGCGATCTATCGTATAGCGTCAAGGCCATGAACACCGAGCTTAACAGGACTATCTTCGACAACACGCCCGGCCAATGGACGCGCCTGACGGGCACGCTCACGATGCCGGACGTCGGCGACCATGAAGCGCACCTCAGATTCCTCAATTTGAGGCAAGCGGAACAGACCTGGTATATCGATGACATCTCGATGAAGAAATTGGAATTGAGAGAAGATCCGGACGCGCTGGAAAAGATCGGACGCTTGGGCGACCGGATGAACTTGAGCGACATCAAGGCGGATCGGGTGAACCTGTATTGCCAGGGCGAGACGGTCCCCATCATCG
The DNA here is from genome assembly GCA_963580245.1 of Candidatus Sumerlaeia bacterium. Lineage (GTDB taxonomy): Bacteria > Sumerlaeota > Sumerlaeia > MVZB01 > MVZB01 > CAUZJO01. The sequence goes on from CAUZJO010000012.1 coordinate 18,258, forward strand.
TCGAGAAGACCGACGTCGATGGCCGTTTCGGCGTCGAGACGGAGATCATCTTCTGGGGAGAGTCTCTGAACGATGAACTAAAGCGCGACAACCCGATGGCGGAGGATAATGTTTACGTCCTGGTGTTTGCGAGCGATGACCCGCCGCATCGGTTTTCTCGAGCCGAGGGCCTTTCTTTGACCGATGAAGCTCCCCCGCTCGTCGAGAGCCACCGCAGACTCCTGCACCTGGAACGGGACCGTGAGCTGGCGTATTACCGGTCGTACGCCGGACGACCCACGGACCGGGTCATGTGGACCTATTTCAAGTCCCCGCCGCGCAGCGGGCGAGAAATTCATCTCGATCCCCTCGGCGACCTGGTTGCGGATGGTTCCCCGGCCGTGGCGCGCATGCTTTTTTGGGGGTTCACCTATCTTGATAAGGATCCCGATCACGAGTGGACGGTCCGGATCAACGACGCGCCGATCGGCGGGGCGACCTGGGACGGACGCGACCACTATGTGTTCGAGGCCGAGATCGACCCGCGGCGCCTCCACTCGGACCGGCGCAACCTCATCAGCCTTGTCAACGAGCACGAGGACCGCACGATCGATCAGATTGCGCTGGACTGGATCGAAATCGAATACGACGCGCGATTCAAACCCGAAGCGGATTTTGTCGCCTTCGATCTGCCCGCCGCGGTTGGTCCGCGCATGATTCGACTGATCGATGACTTCTCGGGCGGGGCTGTCCGCCTATTCGACCTGACACGGCAGACCGAACTGGAGATTCCTTCGCCCCCGCGGCCTCTCAAAGGGCGTGGATACATGGAGTTTCCGTATCCGGGGTCGGCCCAGCCCGTCAAGCTCGCGGCGGTGGGACCCGCTGGCCTGATGCGTCCGGAGAAAGCGGTCATCGGATATCCCACGCGCCTGCGGGACCTCGCGCGCTCGCCGCAATACGTCATCGTGACGCACCGCAAGTTCATGGGGGCGGCCGGGCGGCTGATCGAGCACCGCCGGGGTCAGGGGCTCTCAACGCTGCTGGTCGACGTCGAGGACGTCTACGACGAGTACAACCACGGGATCATTTCGGCCGACGCGTTGAAACACTTCTTCGACGACCTGATCGAGAAGTCGGCGGACGGGGCATCGGGGCTGCGCTACGTTTTCCTCATCGGCGACGCGACGTTCGACAGCAAAGGCATCGTCCCCGAGTCAATGAACTATGTCCCGACCCACCATGTGGTCAGCGGGGGCAGGGCGTATGACTACACCCCCACGTACGCCCATGATGACTATTTCGTCCTGGGCAACCCGGTCGGCAAGACGCCCCGGGTTGCGATCGGGCGCCTGCCAATCAGCGGCGTCGAGTCATTGAACCATTACATCGACAAGTTGGTTGAATACGAGACGGAGCAGCCGAATTCAGAGCCCGCGCCGAAGGCGCCGAACTGGCGCGACCGGGCGCTGCTGATCGGGGCCGAGGGGTTCGCCCATTTTTGCGAGGGCTTGGCGCGTGAGAGCCTCGCGGGATGGGACGTAGAGGAGGTTTATGCGCGCGAGGGAGACGTGGCGTCGAATATCGAGTTGCAAAACCGGATCCTTAAGACCATCGACAAGGGGGCCGGCGTCGTCTATTTCGTCGGCCACGGCGCTTACTTCATGTGGCGCACCGGGCCGTTCGATTCCAAGTTACAGAGCGACATGTTCAACAGCGGCCACGTCGCCCGGCTGACCAACCGACCCATGTATCCCATCGTGCTGACCTCGACCTGCTTCTCCAATCTCTACGACGCGCCGATCAACTATCACAAGGCGCGCCGGGACAACCCTTCGGCTTCGGGCATCGGCATCTACATGGTCGAGGCGCCGCGCAAGGGGGCGATCGCCTGCATCGGTCACGTCGGGAAGATCACGGCGGCCGCCGGGCACTTGTTTTGCCGCGAGGTGTTGGATGCGCTGGGCGACCCGTCGACCACGCGCCTGGGCGACGCTTTTCTCGGGGCCAAGTCCCAGTTCACCAGCAACTTCCATGCCGGGATGGCCCTGATCGGCGATCCGGCGATCCGCGTCGGCGCGCGCTATCACAGGGAAGTGGCGGGGGGCGAGCTCACGCAAGCCGACGCGAAACGTTGAGGAGGTGTCAGGCGCTATGCTATTCGAGGGGCCGGGTCTGGGCGCCGCTCAGTGGTTCTCGTCGCGAAACATGGTCCCCCGCCCCTCGATCAGCTCCGTATCCTCCGGGGTCAGAGGCTTGGCGGCGCCGCGCAGGGTCTGCTCGCGAAACACATGCTCCTCGGAGCCGTCCAGGTCCTTGCAGATCACTCGATAGAAATAGGCGCGGCCCGCCTCGACATCCAGGTCATAGTAGGTATAGAGGTAGGGCGTCGTGGTCGTGCCCGCCGCATCGAGCGGATGGTCGGGATTCAGACAGACGAACTCCCCATCCTCGGCCTCGGCGCGATAGACGTAATATCCGAATGTGTTCAGCTCGGTTTCGGTTTGCCAGCGGATCCGCACCCGCGCCGGCTCGCCATCCCCCTCGCCCCAGCGCGCCGGGCCCGCGAAACGACCGCACGCGCAAACGCATGGGACTAGCCCCAGGACCAGGACCCATTTTAGCCATTGGGGGTTCGCGTACATCTTCGACATTGGATTCCGCGCGGGGACGTATAAGAAGCCCTAACATATAACGCGGATAGCAATCAAGCGGCTCGACGTGGCGGGATCCGCGCTGGGCCTGAAGCGGCTTGCGCCACGGCGAAGGCGCACGTAAACCAAGCAGAGACAGCGATTTATATCCTTGCGCCCTCCCCCGCGTCGTGCCGGCCCGCGGGGGAGGGCGCGGGCGATCTTTCGATTGCATTTTGGACTGGAGCGTGTGAGACTAAACTTACGAAACGACAGCGATTTCGGCCTCGCTGGATGTTGGGTCGTTCGGGAATGGGATGCATCCCGGCGACCCTTCAGATCAATGGGCGTCATCCGGCGGACTTGGAGTGGTTGCAACGCGGATTCCGACATATAGAGAAGATTTGAAGAGTATCCAACGACGATACAGTTGCGTGGCTGGGGAGGGGGTGATCGGAAGGCTTAGCAATCCACGAACCATGTGGTTTTCTTACCGCCCGAACGCCGGTGGCGGCGGAAGTGGGAAATTATAATTGTAAAAAAGGGAGACAACGAGCTCATGTATCACGGAACTGCTAGACAAGCGGCCGCCGGGAGCGAACTTCCCGACGTGGCCCGCATGACGGGGTTCTTGGGGATTGCGACTGCGGCCGTCATCATGCTGGCCTTGCTTGCGGGTCCCGCTTGGGGCCAGGAAGAGTTTGCCTATCCGCCCGCCGACAAAGTCGACGGCGAGATTGTCGCCCACCGCAAAGATAAGCTCCAACCCGCCCACAAAACGGCGGCGAAGCACCGGTCGGACCTCGTCAAGTTCGGCCTCAACCCCGACAACCTGGACCGCGAGGACTGCGCCTTATATGTCAAGGGCAAACTGACCGAACAAGAGAAACTGGCGCTCAAGGAGGACGGGATTTTCGTCCACCCGACCTATGTGGCGGATGTTCCGGGCAAGCATCCCTACGGTTTCTATCTGGCGACGGTCGAATACAACGCCCTGAACAAGATCCGCAACGACGACCGCTTCGCTTACTTGCAATCCACCGAGTTCATGCACGAACCGATGAACGACGTCGGCGCCGTGCTGACCAACGTTGATGACGTGCACGCCGGCACGGGAGTGACCGCCGCCGACGGCACGGGCGTCAAGGTCGCCATCGCCGATTCGGGCTTCGATACCGCGAACACGGCGGACTTCCCCGGCGCGGCCGTGACCGAGATGTGGGACATGTCCGACGGCACCAGCACGGTGGATTGGGGGACAACCGTCACCAACACGCTTACGGGACACGGCACCCACGTGGCCGGCACGGCGGTGGGCCGCGGCGGCAACTCCGGCGGCACCTACGCGGGCATGGCCAAGGGCGCGGAGATCGCGTTCTACAAGATTGGCAATGACTCGACCGGCTCCGCCACGAGCAACGACGAGGTCGAGGCGATTGTCCAGGCGGCTGTGTGGGGCGCCGATGTCTTCACGATGAGTTATGGCGGCACCAGCACCTACATGGACGGCTCGTCGGCGATGGAGGCGGCGATTGATTCCGCCGTTTCCGGAGGGATGTGCGTCTTCATCTCGGCGGGCAACGAGGCCAATGATGACGAGCATGATTCGACTACCGTGGCACCAACGGTCACCTCGGCAACGCCGCTCCTCAACTATACGATCGACAACACGTTGGGAGGATCGACATACACCGACGAGGAACACATCCGCGTCATCTGGCGCGATGGATCGCCCTTGGACGCCAACATGACCCTATCGACGGCGACGGCCCTCGGGGGTGGAGAAACCCTGGTCCCGATGTTTTCCAGTTTCAGCCCCCGCGCGACCGAGGGCAAGCGCTACGTATTGACCCCCAGCGTCCCCGCCGGCATGTCGAAGACTTACGACTTCACCGTGGAGAATACCGCCGTCGGCGGGATCACCCCGCGGGTCCACCTCTACAGCACCGTTGGAATCGGAACGTTCGACAGCGCCGATGAGTCATATACCGTGAGCACCCCGGCCCTGGCCGACGGCGCGTGCGCCGTCGCAGCGTATGTCCATCGGTCGACATGGACAGCTTATGATGGAACCACGGGAGTGGGGTTCGGCCAGTCACTGGGGACCCGCGCGACGTTCAGCAGCAAAGGTCCGCGCATCGATGACGTGACGGTCTTTTCGGTCACGCAGAAACCCGACTTCTCCGCCCCCGGCAGCGCCACGATCTCGACCCGCGACACGCCATTCCATCCGACGACCTTGCGGATCATCGACGATGACGGCTTGACGCTTGACAGCAGCGGGCCCGCCAACTACTACGTCCTGCAGGGCACCAGCATGGCCTGTCCGCACGCGGCGGGCGTCGCGGCACTACTCAAGGAGGCGGACCCCGGGGCCTCGCCGGCCACGATCAAGAGTTACCTGACCACGACGGCGTCCATGTCGGGTTTGCCCGATAACGATCAAGGCTACGGCCTCATCGACGCCCTGGCGGCGAGCATCGCCGTGCCGGTCGAGGTGAGCGGATACTTGATCGATTGATCGATCGACGGCATGCGCCGGAAATGCACGGTAACCTAAAGGGCGGCGTCAATGGCGTCGCCCTTTTGTATCGCCGCGCGCTCGCCACGATTACGGTTGCTCCGTCTCGGTCTCCTGGCTGGGCGCGTCGGTTTGCTCCATCAGAACCGGCTCCGTCGTTTCCACGGGATTCGTATCGTCTGTCTGAAAGGGATCCTCTGCCGAAACGGCCGGCACTGGAGTGGTGGCGGCGGGTTCCGTCTGCGTCTCAGCCGCAGAGTCCTCATCCTCCTCCGGACGATCGCCGGGCGACCCACATCCCCCCATGCACACAACCAGGACGAATATCCCGATCAGGACCAGTGATTGCTTCATCCATGCATTGATCACCTCTTGCCTCCTGGGGCCAATCTTCTCAAGGTCGTAATGTACGCCGCGCTCCTGTTACAAGCACAAAGCACCAGGCATCCAGACAACGCGCCGCCCCTTTTGTTCCCTGCCTAGATCGATCACGGACGGATCGAGCTTGCCGGTCCCGCCCCATTCGCCATAGAGTGGACCTTCCAATGCCAAAAAGAGGGAGCGTCATTTGATGGAGAGGAAATGGTTACGACAGCGCGCGCTTGAGGGCGAGCTGCTTTCGGGTTGCTGGGTTGTGCTCGGATCGAGCCTGACAACCGAGATTTGTGGGCGGGCGGGATTCGATTGGGTCATCCTTGATCTCGAACACGGCATGGGCGACCTGGAAAGCCTGTTGTATCAGTTGCAGGCGCTGGAGGGCACGCCGGCCGTCCCCCTTGTCCGGATCGCCTGGAACCAGACGCACCTGTTCAAGCGGGTCCTCGATCTGGGGCCCGCCGGCGTGATGGTGCCCTGGGTCAACAGCGCCGAGGAGGCGCGCCAGGCCGTGCGCGCGATGCGTTACCCGCCCCAGGGCGTGCGCGGCGTGACCCCGCTGAGCCGCCCCGGCAACTTCGGCCAGGATTATCAGGAATACTTCGAGCAGGCGAACGACAAGCTGCTGACGATCGCCCAGATCGAGACGCCCCAGGCGGTGGAAAACGTCGACGAGATCGCGGCGGTCGACGGCGTGGACGTCCTGTTCGTGGGGCCGATGGATTTGAGCATCAACATGGGGATCGCCAAGCAATTCGACCACCCGCGCTTCCGCGAGGCGCTGGCCACGGTGCTCGCCGCCTGCCGCCGCCACGGCAAGGCGGCCGGAATCCTGCTGCTCGATCCCGACAAGGTCAAGCCGACGGTCGCCGACGGCTTCACGTTCGTCGGCCTGAGCTCGGACGGCGGCGAATTGGCGACCGCGATGAAACGGCTGGCCAAGGCGTTTGATCCATGTCGGAAAGCCTAAACGGAAGGTCTAGAGAGTGCCTCTAAAAATTCAGTCCCGTCAGGGACGATTGCTTTCAGCCCGCCACGCAAGTGGCGGGAAATCAAACCGATCATGAATTGGAGTCCCTTGGGGACGACTGCAAACCGGATTTTTAGAGGTTACCTAGAATCATTGGCGGAATGTCGGCGAGCTGTCCGGAAACCACCAGCGCATGGGCGGGGGTTTATGTTCACTGGCCGTTTTGTGAGCGTAAGTGCCCCTATTGCGACTTTTATACGTTCGGCCGCGAGCATCCGTACAACCAATACGCTGAGCCCTACCTGGCCTCGTTAATCGCGGAGATCGGGGCGGTTCAGACGCGGTTTGGGCTGGAGGAGCCTCCGCGGGCCGATACGGTTTATTTCGGCGGCGGCACGCCCAGCCTGATGGGACCGGCAGTGCTGGACCGGTTGCTGGCGGCGCTGGAGCAGGCGTTTCGGCTCGAAGGGGGCGCGGAGGTCACGCTGGAGGTCAACCCCACCACGGCCGAAGCCGCCGCGCTGGGCGATATCCTGGCGTTGGGGGTCAACCGGCTCAGCGTGGGGTGCCAGTCGTTCAACGACCGACTCCTGAGGGAGCTGGGCCGGCTTCACGACGCCGCGACGACCCGGCGCGCCCTGGCGCACATCCGCGAGATCGGCGCGATGAACATCTCGCTGGACCTCATCTTCGGCGCGCCGACGCAGACCATCGCCGACTTCGAAGCCGACCTGGAGGCCGCCCTCGAGTTTGGTCCCGAGCACTTCTCGGCCTACAACCTGACGATCCACGCAGGCACGCCCTACCACCGCCGCCGACGCGAGGGGAAGCTCGATTTGCCCGGCGAGGAAACCCAGACCGCCATGTTCGAGCTTTTGATGGATCGCCTGGCCACGGCGGGCTACGAGCATTATGAAATCTCCAATTGGGCCCGTCCGGGTTTTCAGAGTCGGCACAATAGTAAGTACTGGCGTGATTGCGACGTATTTAGTCTGGGCGCGTCGGCCCACGGCGTGGTCGAGGGGCGACGCGGCCACAATCCCCGCGACCTGAAGGGCTACCTCGCGCGCGCGCCGGAAGCGCCGCCCGAGGCGGAGCTGGCCTCCAACGGCGACCGCTCCCGGCGCGGCGAGATCATGATGCTGGCCTTGCGCCGGGTGTGCGGGGTCGGCTGGCCCGAGATCGATGCCTGGATGGGCACCGACGCGCGGGGCTTCTATCAGCCCGAGCTTGACCGCTTGGGCGACCAGGGTCTCATCGATTGGGATGACGCGTCGATCCGCCTCACGCGCCGGGGCATCCTGCTGGCCGACTCCGTGGTCGAGCGGTTTTTCTGATCCCGCTGGTCATCGCCGACGTGATTGATTAAACTACGGAACCGCTCGGGGACAATCCGCCTTAGAGGTAAATCAAGTGACCGACCACGTCGACCCCTTACGCATCGGCATCGTCTGTTATCCGACATACGGTGGCAGCGGGGCCGTGGCCACCGACCTGGGCCGCATCCTGGCGCGCCGGGGTCACACGATCCACTTCATCAGCTACGCGCGGCCGTTCCGGCTGGCCGGCGATTTCCACGAGAACATCGTCTATCACGAGATCGGGGGCGAGACCTATCCGCTCTTCCAGGGCCAGCTCTATACGCTCTCGGCGGCGGTCAAGATCTACGAGATCGTGAACAATGAGGGCCTCGACCTGCTGCATCTGCATTATGCCCTGCCCCACGCGATCAGCGCCTGGATCGCCATCGAGATGCTCGGCGAACGTGGGGCCATCCCCACCTTGACCACGCTGCACGGCACCGATATCACGCTGGTCGGCTCCAAACCCTCGTTCCACCCGGCCGTGCAACTGGGGCTGGACAAGAGCGATGCGCTGACGACCGTCTCGCGTTGGCTATCGAACAAGACCTGCGAGATTTTCTCGATCTGCGACCGCATCCAAGTGATCTACAACTTCATCGACCCGCAGGTCTTCAAACCGGGGGAGGGTTCCTGCCAGCGCTCTCACCTGGCGGTGCCCGACGAGAAAATCATCATGCACATCTCGAACTTTCGGCCGGTCAAGCGCGTGGAGGAGGTCGTCAGCGTCTTCGCGCGCGTCGCCCGCCGGCTCCCGGCTCGCCTGGTCATGATCGGCGACGGTCCCGACCGCGAAAAGGCGGAGCGGCGGGCCGAGGCGTTGGGCGTGGCCGACCGCGTGACGATGCTGGGCAAGCAGCCGGGCGTCGAGCATTTCCTGCCCCTGGCCGACCTGTTCCTGTTCCCCTCGGCGGGCGAATCGTTCGGCCTGGCGGCCCTGGAGGCCTTGGCCTGCGAGACGCCGGTGGTCGGCTGCTGCGCGGGCGGCCTGCCCGAAGTGGTCGAGGACGGGGTCTGCGGTCGCCTGTGCGAGACTGACGACGTGGACGCCCTGGCCGAGGCGACGCTGGAGATTCTGGGCGACGACGAGCAACGGCTCGCGATGGGCCAAGCCGGCCGCCGCCGCGCCATCGACCACTTCGCCGCCGACCGCATCATTCCGCAATACGAGGCCCTCTATCACCAACTCCGGCGCGGCGTTCCGGTCGCCTATTGAGGCGATTGCGACCACGGGGGGTTTCGGTCATCGCATTCGGGAACAATGGTCGCCGGCATGCCTCAATAAGAACGAGCGGTCCGTTGTCCGTCGTCGACGTGAAGGGCGAACGCGTCTCTGGAGATCATCCATTTCCAAACCGATGCTTGATACGCTGACGAAGAACCTGCTGGTCCGGCGCGACGCGCGGCGTCTGAGACGGACGTGGCATCGACGTTGGTGGGTCTGGGGGCTGGCGACCCTTGGAACCGTTCAGTTGGTCTTTTGCTGGAAGATTGAAATCTTTCTCGGAAGGAGCGTAAAACAAGACCACGACAAAATTCTCTATTACTATTTCACGGGGTTTCATATCTATCTGCAAATCCTCTTGCCCCTGTTCGCGATTGTGCTCACCCGATCGTTTGCCTCGCAAGACCGGCTGGAGAAATATCTCGTCACGCCCATTCCGCCTGTCCACATTTTATGGCATCTATGGCTCCGGGTTTTCCTGCTCGGTCTGGTTGTAATCCTCATCCTTTACTTCCCTCTATGGATACCGTCTCCGTGGCTTTACGCGGGCTGGCCACTCGATGAGCCGGAGTTTCATTGGGCCGAGGTTGTCGCCGACATCTTGATCATCAGCCTCTTTCTCTTGCCATGGATACGATCAAGAAACGTGAGCCGAGTGATTTGGACCCTTAGTTTCGCCGGGCTGTTCGTATTTCCTTACGTCTTGATACACTTTGAAAAGAGCTTAAAGGAGGTTTTTGCGGATATGCCCCTCGATGGTGAATTGTTTGAACCGTACGGTTTTACGGCCAGCTACGCCCGCTGGCACCCACTGATTACGCTATCCTATTTCGTCACATCATCCGCTTGGAGCGCGGGTGTAGGGGTGGCGCTTGCGTTGCGATTGCGTAAAGGATTGGGACCCGCCTTCCTGGTTGCAATGCTGCTCGTTCCCCTAGCTGAATGGGGCGTTTACCATCTCGTGTTACTAGACGACTCGGAAGACCTCTATGATGACTCGATGTTTCTTTATTTCATGCTCAGCTTCTATATGTTAACTTTTGGCGCGTTCTGGATGGCGCTCAAATGGCGCTTGCTGATGTCGCTAAGCCGGTGGGCGGTGCGGACGGAATAATCATTGCGCGAATGAAGGTTCACCGATTCAAAATCAGGTAAACCGTCAGCCGCGCGGCGGCGAAGAGGACTTCGATGGCTTGGCGCGGTTTGGTCTTGAGCAGCGCGTCATATTCCGCGCCAGAGAACTCGGTGTAGGTCACCTCGTCGATCGCGCGTAGGCTGGCCGAGCGGGGGCGACCCGAGAAGAAACCGACCTCGCCGGCGGTGGCCGGGGCGCTGACGGTCCGGAGCATCGCCCCGCGTTCCTCCCCCGGCTCCTTGATCACCTCGAGCCGGCCGGCGTGGGTGAAGTAGAAGCAATCCGACGGCTCGCCCTTGCGGACGAGATATTCGCCCGGCTGCAATGTCGCCTGCTTCTTCAAGACGCCCGCCGCGTCGCGCGGCAGGGACTGGGCAACCGTTTCGAGCGCCTCGGTCGGCTTCTGACCGAACCCCCTCAGGGGTCGCGCCTCGATGAATTTCGAGTCCGGCCCGATCAGGTCGCGGTGGCTGAGCCGTTTGGCGAGCAGGCAGACCAGCTTTTTCAGCACCTGCAGCGTGGCCTGGGGATCGCCGATGCGACGCGAGAGCTCGATCGGATCGGGGATTTCCAGCAGCAGCGTGGTCTCCAAGGCCCGCGCGAAGGCCGTGCGCTGGCAAGATTCGATCAGGATGCCCAGCTCGCCGAACACGCTGCCCGGCCCCAGCTCGACCACCGGCACGTGCTCGAACATGGTTCGGCGATAGACTTCCACCTTGCCGCTCAGGACGACGAACAGTGAATCGGCGCGGTCCCACTGGCGAAAGATGGTATCGCCCTTATGACGCATCCAGTAGGACTGGCTCTGTTGAATGAGTCGGACCTGCTCGCGCGAAAGCCCGGCGAAGAGCTTGGACAGGTCGGTGCTTTCGGGCTCCTCCACGGTTTACTCCCTCGCGGAAATCGTCTTATGCAAGCCTATTCATCCGGACCGACTTTTTCCAGCGGCAGATAGAGGACGCCGTTCTCGAGGAGGGGGTACTGTTTGAGATTATGGGCCCAGGGCGACCAGGTGTGCGAGGCGCGCACGATAAGCGGCAGGCCCGGCGGTCGGCCCGGGGGCAGATCCAGGACGACGGCCCGCCTTTCAAAATCGTCGAACGTCTCCTTGGCCAACTCGGCGCCGCCCAGGCTGATCGTGTAGATGACGGGATACTTCCGCTGGTTAGGGTCCCAGGAGGTCAAGCGCAAGCGCACCCGGTCGGCCCCCTCGGGGATCTTGAGCCGCGCCTCGGCCGGACCGAACAGGTAGTTCTCGCCGTCGAGATAGGTGCTCCACTGTTCGAATTGGTTTCGGTGTTCCCAGAGGACGACCACGGCGGCCATCGCCATCAGTGCCACGCCACCGCCACGGGTGATCCAGCGGCGGTCCAGCGGGGGACGCTCGGTGCCGCCCAGCGAGGCCGACCACGCGACCAGACACCAGAACACGAGGTCGATCGTCCGGATGTGATGGATGTATTGAAACAACCCGTAGACGGCCAGGACCGTCAGTCCGCCGCATGTCGCAAGCGCCAGGGGACGCTCCGGCGAATCATCCCCCGCGCGCCGGACGGCCCGAAACGAAGCGATCAGCGCGCCACCAAGGATCGGCAGGAACAACAGGAGGCCAATCAGCCCCCGCTCGGCCCAGATGTGGAAATACAGGCTGTGGGCGGTCCCTCTGAAACTGAAGTAGAGGTTCGAGAAGGGGTGACCGGGCGGAAACAGCGTCTCGAATGTGCGGTAGTAGTGACCCAGCCCGGCTCCGGTGAGCGGGAAAATCGAGATCATCCCCCCCGCCGCGCGCCAGATATCGGTGCGATGTTGAGCGCGGAACATCTCGCCGAGGCGTTGGCGCAGGGGTTCATTGACCAAGGCCAACACGGTCACCAGCGCCGCCGCCGCCGCGACCAGCAGGACGATTCGCCCAGCCAGCGGGGCTAAGGACCGCCGGTTTCCGGCTACGCGCGGCAGGACCGCCGCGGCCGCGACCACCGCCAATCCGGCGGCCAGGGCAATCCAGCCGCCCCTCTGGAGCGTCAGTAACTGCGCCAGGCCGAAAAGCGCCGTGAGGCCCCAGCCGGTCCAACGCACGCCCCGCCCCCGCCCGGCCAGTGCCAAGGCCAACGCCCCCGGGGCCAGCGCGGCCAGAACCTGCGCATACCAGCCCGAATGCCGGTAAAGCGACTGGAGCCGGCGATGGCCGAACCTGAAATCAATGTCCGGATTGACCCCGCGCCACCACTTGAGCGAGATCACTTCGAGATAATCCAGAAGCCCGAGGACCGCCGAGAACGCCAGGCATGCCAGCAAGACCCACCACAGCGTCATCAGCCGCGCCGCCGGCCAGGGGCGGTCGCGCAACGCGAAGTAGAGCCCGGCGGCCAGCGTGAGCCTCAGCACCCCGGTGATCCCGTAGATGAAACTGGTCTGGTCGTGGATGGCGAAGACCCGCTGCATGAAGTGGATATGCTCGAAGACGAGCTCGCACCAAATCCATTGGTGGGTCGGGAACAGGCAGAACCACGAAAAGATTACGAACAGGACGATCCACGGATCGAGCGCCCGGCGACGGGGCTGAATGACCCCACGCAGGCGGCCCGCCAAGTCGCCGATGACCAGGCCCATCAGCGCCATATCGAGCAGGTAAAGGTGGTGCGGACCCCCCGGATTGTTCCCGAACCAGGGCAGCGCCAGGGCCAGGGAAAACAAGAACGGGACCGGCCCGAACAGGCCCACCGCGAACCAAGCACCCCCAAGGAGCTTTTCGATCGGGGGTACATCCACCCATAGCCAGCCGAAAACGATCGACCAGCCGACAAGACCGAGCAGGTAGAGATTCCTCAGCCCACCCCGCGAGGGGCGGTTTGTGTCGGAAAGCGGAGACGCCGCTTCCTCTGGGGGACTTGTCATCACGGGTGGCGTGGCTCCACGTGTTCTTCGAGTTCCAACTCTATGGAAACCGAGATGGCTTGAGAACGAAAAATGGTGGAGGGGGGGATATCGGGTTTCGGGGCTCGGGTTTCGGGTTTCGGAAGGAAGAGGACTTCCAGCCTCTTCGCCGCGCCACCGTACACAAGTCCCCGCCAGCATACCAATACCTGAAACCCGAGACCCGACAGAGACCCGACGACCCCTTTCCCTCGGAACATCCACCCCCTGGACGGCGTCAATCCTTATCAGACGCCTTGTGCATTATCGTGGCCAAGGCGTCATCGGCCAGGTAAGATGCCGAGGTCTCTAGGGATCTGGACCTCGGGGGAAACCAAGGCAAGTCCGTTCGGGAGATGGCAAACGTGAGTAGGGTTTCGTTCAAACGCAATACGCTGGCGACGTTGATGGCGGGGGCCTTGTTGTTGGCGGCCTGTACGTGGCGGACCGAGCATAAGGTCGAGACGGTCCACAGGATCGACGCCCATATCGTCCTCGATATCCGGCAAATCCAGCAGGAGGCCTCGGAGGTCGAGGGTTACGTGCGCGGCGATGACGATCCAACCTCGCTGACGGCCGGGGAGCAGCCGACCTCCTGGAACTGGAATCCGCCCGCCTCCGCGACACCGACCGACTACCCGTGGTGGGCGTGGCTGTCATTCTCGCCGGGTGCCCGCGCGAACGCGCCGGAGCTGGAGGTCGAGGTGGGGGAGGTCACGGCCGACGACGCCAACCAGGCCAAAGAGCGGCGCAAAGAGCGCGGCAAGCGGATCGAGGCCGAATTGCAGGCCCATCACCTGGGCGAGAACGACCGGGGATACGTGGAAGTTCGGCTGCCCAAGGACCACGAGGACAAGGAGTTGAGCCGGAAACTGATCGAGCTGGCGAAAGAGGAGAACAAGGACCGCAAGACGATCCACGTCGAGATCGCCCAGCGTCAGGGTGGGGAACTGCGCGACGTGTTGCCGGCGGTCGAAAAGATTTTCGCCAAGAGCATCCGAGATAAAAAACTGAAGAAAGGCCACCTGTTCCAGGCGCCGCGCGACAAGAAGGACTTTGAAACGTTCAAGAAGGGCGAACTGGGCAAGAAATACAAGGACGCCAAACCAGGGGCGTGGCTTGAGAAATGACGATCATGAAGGAAGTGGATGCTTCCAATCGTGGTCGATAGGCTATCGGCGGCGGCGTTCATGACGCATCCGAGCCGACTCGATCATCCGCGAGAGACTGATGCCCGGCAAGCCCGATCCCAAAGCCCTTAAGGCCCTCGAAGAGGAAACCCAGCGGTGCGAGCGTAATCAGGATTTCCTGGGCGCGCTGGACGCCTTTGAAGAGATCGAGGAAAACGGCTGGGCGACCGCCACGCATCTGGCGGCGATGGGATACTGTTACCTCAAAAACCGCCAGCGCCAGAACGCGCGGGAATCCTGGTTTAAGGCATTGGAGAAGGACTCCGAGGCCAAACATCCGCGGGAGATGCTGGACCGCTATTTCCCCAAATGGGAACAGGAACTGAAGCGCCGGTTGGCCACGAAGGCCTCGGCCGCCGCGCCCAAAGGGGATGAGGAAGCCCCGCCCCCACCGCCCCCACCGCCCCCACCGCCCCCACCGCCCCCACCGGGGTTCGCGGGCTCGGCGTCCGACACGATCTCGATCGAGACAAAGGCTCGGAAGGCCCCGCCGACGAGGCCGCCGCCCAAAGCCCGGCGCCCTATCGATCCGGAGAAGACATACTCACTGCGCCCCGCCCCCGGCACGGGCCCCGCCAAGGCGAAGAAGCCCTCCGTGCCGGCCAAGCAGAAGCAGCCGATCGAAGCGGTCATCGTCAAAGCTCCCGTCGAGGAGCTCGGTGAAGAAGCTCCCATCAATTGGGAGTACGTGATGAACGACGTGGTGGAAGAGGTGGGGCGGGAGAAGTGAGTTTTGAATTTCGGAAGATTAGGAAAATGCGTAATCAGAAAACCCGATACTCGAGCCCCGATTCCCGACAGTCAGCTCGTGACCCTAAGCACCTCTTCGGTCGTCGTCCGGCCGAGGATGGCTTTGGTGAAGCCGTCCTCCAGTAGGGTCCGCATCCCCTGCTTGCGGGCTTGGCGGCGGATTTCGTATGGGGCGGCGCGGTCGCCGATCATCTTGCGCAGCGTCGGTTCCGATTTGAAGACCTCGTAGATCCCCTCGCGCTCGAAGAAACCGGAATCGTGACACCGCTCACAGCCCTTGCCAAGCTTGAACTTGAGCGTCTCGGGGGCACCCGGAAAGCCCATCTCGGCCAACTGCTCGCTGGTCATCTCGATATCCTCGGCGCAGGACTGGCAGACGCGGCGCACGAGCCGCTGGGCGATAATCATCAGCAAGGCCTCGGCGTGACGGTGGGCGTCAACCCCAAGGTCCAGCAGTCGGCCGACCGTCGTCGTGGTGTCGATCGTGTGCAGCGTCGAGAAGACCAGGTGACCGGTCATCGCGGCGTCGATGGTCATTTTGGCCGTCTCCGAGTCACGGATCTCGCCCACCATGATCACGTCGGGGTCTTGGCGCAGGATCGAGCGTAGGCCGGTGGTGAAATCGAATCCCTTGCGCGAGTTGATCTGCATCTGCGTCAGCCCATCGATCTGGAACTCGATGGGATCCTCGAGCGTAATGATGTTACGTTTGCCGTCGGCGATCGTCCCCAGTGCGTTATAGAGCGTGGTTGACTTGCCGGAACCGGTCGGGCCGGTCACCAGGATCAAGCCGTGCGGGCGCGTGATGCACTCGGTCATCATCTGATTGGAGCGCCGGCCCATGCCCAAACGGTCGAGAGTTCCCAACACCCGGCTGCGATAGAGCAGGCGCAGGGAAGCGGCCTCGCCGTCGGAGGCGGGACTGGTATTGACGCGCACGTCCAACTTGCGGTCATCCACGACGGTCTTGAAACTGCCGTCCTGGGGTTTGCGCCGCTCGCTGATGTCCATATCGCTCTGGACCTTGATCGTCGAAACGATCAGCCGCAGCAACTCCTCCGGCAATTCGAGCATCGTGAACAAAACCCCGTCGGTGCGGCAGCGGATATGGCAGCGGTTGTGTTCCTTGAGCACGTGGACGTCGGTGCCGCGCTCGCGGATAGCCATGGTCAATATGGCGCGCAGGACGCGCTGAACCATGTCGGTTTTTTGTTTGCCGCTCTTCTTACCATGTTTGCCCTTGCCATGCGCGCCGTCGAGACTCTCCTCAACCAGCTCCGAGTAATGAAGGACGTAATCATTGATCGTGAAGACCGGGGGAATGACTTCTCCGCAATGGGGGCAGTTCTCGAATTGGAGCGACTCGTAGCGGCCCAGGTCGTTGGTCGGGCGCATGCAGGACGGACAGAGCTTTTGCGGGCCATCTCGCTTGGTTACCGATGTTCGGGTCCGGCGGCGGGTCAAGTAGACCACGTAAGCGGGCAGTCCGATCCAGCGCACGGTCGGTAGCATGTCGACGGCGGCTGGCTCCGCCTGAGCGGCGTTGCGGGCCACCAGCGAGCTGGGCAGTCCCCACAGCAACAGGTAAAGCACGCCACCGCCACCGGCCACGGCGGCCCCCGTGCCCGGGTCGATCGGAAACGGAAGCAAGCCATCAAAGAATTCAATGACTTGGAAGTATCCGATTGAAAGCAGCAGGATCAGACCCAGCCAACACCAGCGGAAGAAGACGAAAGCCGCCGTGCCCCACTCGCCCGGGTTTTCCTCGTGCCGCATGCGACGCCGCATCATCAAGATCGGAATACCCCACAGCAGCGCGGCGGCCACCAACACGCCGGCGACCGGCCCCATGTAAACCCCCTGGACCACGTCGCCGAACAGGTCCACCAGATTCTCGCCTTCGATGAGGTCGCCGTAGCCCACCCCGAAAAAACCGTAGACCATGATGGGCAGGAACAGGATGCGAGCGAACTTATAATTTCTATGCCGGAAATAGACGGGGGGTTCTTCGTAAAGCAAGCCGGCCTTGAACGAACGACCGGCGGCCCAAACGAAAAACCATGCCCAGAAAAAAATCCCCACACAGATGGCTTGATAGTCCGTCGTGGTTAGGTTCGAGAAGTTCATCTTCGGTCCCCTCGGATAAGGGCGGCGGCGTCACCCGACAAACCGGGCTTCGGCCCAACTCTCGCGCCAATCCTCTCATTTAAGCTGGAATCGACGCTCATGAGCAAGCCCTATCCAACTTCGGGTCCAACGACCGCCGTAACAGCGAACGATGAGATCACCAAGGGCCGCGTCCGCGTCGTCGCTTTCCAAGCGATGCTCTCAAAGCGGTCAACGCCAAACCGTTCATCCTCATAATTCACAAACCTGCCTCCAGGTTACGTTTATGACATGACGAAGCAATAAAAAGTAAGCCGAGCGCGTCTTTTCCGTTATATATTGGGTGAGGGGGATCCGCTAGACAGCCGGGGGGCGGACAGCGAAGACGAGGACCTTCAATTGATTTTTAAACACCTGTTAGTTGTTGCTGTTTCCATGGCCGGTTGCATGGGGATTCTGGGCATCGCCTTCGCACGGGAACCGGCGACGTTCGGGTACCGGTTGGCGATCGCGCGCGATAAAGCGGCGGCGACGTTTCGCGTCCAGGCCGAAGCGCGCAAACGCAAAGCCCATCAACTCGCCACGGAGCGCGGATGGCGCATCAGCGGTCGGACCGACGCCGGGGAATACTATCAGATCGAGGCGGTCGAAGACGGCCGCCCCGTCTACACGATCACCAACAACATGAATGCCGCCATCACGACCGCGGCGGACCGGGTGCGCGATACGTTTCCGTTTCTGGTCTCCGGCGAGGGTTATACGGTGGGTGTTTGGGACGGTGGCTCGGTGCGCGCCACCCATCGTGAATTCGAGGGGCGCGTCAACCGGGTCGAGGTCGTTGAGCTGAACAGTCACGCAACCCACGTGGCGGGGACCATCGGCGCGGCCGGGATTCAGGCCAACGCCGAGGGGATGGCGCCGGGGGTCACGATTGATTCGTACGATTTCGAGCAGCACAACTCCGAGATGACCAGCCGAGCCGCCGCCGGGCGCAGCGAACCGGGCAAGATCTTTGTTTCGAATCACTCCTACGGGAACATCGTCGGCTGGCAGGGCGGGGATTTCTCCGGCATGTCCGGCCCTCACTGGTTCGGGCCGTGGCCCCAGCGCGAAGACCCGGAATTAGGCCGATACAATGATCAAGCCGCCATCTGGGACGCGATTTGCCATAGCGCGCCGTACTATCTTCCGTTCAAGGCCATCGGCAACGACCGCGACGACAACGCGCCCAGCGAGGGCGCCACTTTCTTCGTCTTTCAGGGTAACGGCTGGCGGTCCGAGATTTACGATCCGGCCACCGGCCCGTTCTCGGACGGTTTCGACCAGGGGGGCTATGATACGACCCCGACCTATAGCGGCGCCAAGAACATCATGACGGTCGGGGCCGTGACCGACGCGATCTCGGGCGGCCAGCGCAACGTGAATGCTTCGTCCATGACAACCTTTAGTTGCTGGGGCCCGACCGATGACGGGCGCATCAAGCCCGACATCGTGGCCAACGGGTTTTTCCTCACCTCGCCGACCGCCGAGAACGACAGCGCCTATAGCCAATTCTTGGGAACCAGCATGTCCAGCCCCAATGCCTGCGGGTCGGCGGTCTTGTTATTGGACTACTATAACCAGGTCTTTCCGGGCGATCAACTGCGGTCGAGCACGCTCAAGGCGCTGATTCTCCATGCGGCGGACGACATGGGCCGGCCCGGACCTGATTATCAATTCGGTTGGGGCTTGATGAATACTCGGACCGCGGCCGAGTTGATCGCCCAACACGCCGATTCCCCGGACAGACACGTCATCAAGGTCGACGAGAGCCTCTCTAGCGTCAATCCCTCTGATGCGTACTCGTTCGAGTGGAACGGAACCAGTCCCATTCGGGTCACGATATGTTGGACTGATCCCGCCGGTACCATTCAAAACGGCCTAGATAATCGCACCCCCGTATTGGTGAACGATTTGGATCTGCGGGTGACCGGGCCCGATGGGACGCAGTACTTACCCTTCGTGCTGGCTCCCGACAACCCCACGCTGCCCGCCGCCACCGGGGACAACATCCTGGATAACGTTGAGCAGGTCTTGATCGAGCAGCCGCCGCTTGCGGGAACCTACACGGTGACGGTGAGCCATAAAGGTTCGCTACGGAACGACTTCCAATGGTACTCGCTTATCAGCAGCGGCCAGACGCTCGAATCGCTGACCGTCATCCCGCAAATCACCGGAGCATCGACCGGGTTCGTCGGCGGTCCGTTCGAGCCAGATTGCCATGAATACACGCTGACCAACACCGGCGTGGACGCGGTCGACTGGACGGCCGGGCCTTCGGTCGCGTGGCTCGCCGCGACGCCCGACGCCGGCACGCTGGACGGCGGTGAATCGGTCACTTTTGACGTTTGCTTCAACGACGCGGCCCGAACCCTGGGCGAGGGCGAGCACAACGGCGTTGCGCGTTTCACGAACACCGCGAGTGGAAACACGATCGAGCGCGCCATCAACGTCCAGGTCGAAGGCGTCGTCAAGGTTCCCTTCTTCGATGATTTTGAGGGTACGGCGGGTCTTGGGCCGCAATGGACCGTTACCGGCGTGGGACCCTCGCGGGCGGAGGTCACCGACCTGCACGCGCCTTTCGCCGGCAATGGGCATGCCGTGATGGACACGCTGACCGACGGGGCCTTCGCGCGCAATGAGTTGACGATCCGCGCCGACCTGGCGGGCCACACGGGCGTGGAGGTCTCGTTCCAGGCCAAAGGGTTCAATGACGAGCGCCATGCTCCCCCCACCAGCCCGTTCGATGCGGGCGCGGACTTCGACGGCGTGGCGGTCAGCTTGGATGGCTCGACCTGGCATGAGGTCGCGGGGCTGCGCGGGTCGCTCACTTGCGACTACCGACCCGTCACGGTGAGCCTGGACCCGATCGTCGCCGCTCTGGGTCTGAGTTATACGAACGATTTCCATATCCGCTTCAACCAATACGGAAACGAAATCACGCCTCTAGACGGGATTGCGTTGGATAACGTCTCGATCACGGGCCAGTTCACCGGAGGCCAACCTTCGCCCGGCGAGCCCCCGCCGGCGCCGATTCCGCCGATTCCCAAACCGTTCCCGCATCCGATGTCGACGAGCCAGGCGGCGGGCGCCGATGGTCTCGGAACGCGGCTGTACGGCACCGTCGCGGACGGCCGGGCCGGGTCCGGCGTTTCGGGGGCGGGCGACTTTAATGGGGATGGGTTCGAGGACTTTATCATCGGCGTGGCCAACCATGCCGTGGGCGAAGTCGCTCAGACCGGAGCCGCGGCGCTTGTCTTCGGCGGCCCCGGCCGGTTGGAGGACCCGGCGGCGGCGTTGCTTGATCCCGACCTGAACGCGGGCACATTCGTGCTGTCGCGATTGGATGGGAGCAACGGGTTCCTGATCCAGGGGAGCGTCGTGCCATTCGGCCATTTGGGTTCCGAGGTCTCCGGCGCGGGCGACGTGAACGGCGACGGCTTCGATGATCTGTTGCTCTACGCGGCCGGTCCGGGCGAGGCCTGGCTGGTTTACGGCGGGGACCAACCACTCGGCCCCGAAGGCACCATCGGCATTGATGCCATTGCGGCCGGCCGGCGTGCGCGTCTGTTTGCGTCCGATCATCCGGCGGGGTTATCGGGAAGCATGTCGGGGGCGGGAGACGTCAACGGCGACGGCACCCGTGATTTTCTGATCGGGGCGGCGTCGGACCGGAGGGTATACCTCGTCCATGGCGACGCTCAGGGCGTTGGAGTCGGCGGCGAGCTGGACCTGGATAGCCTCTCGGGCCCGGGCGGAACCGTGATCGTCGGATTGGCCGAAGGCTTCGGCTCCAGCGTCTCGGGGGCGGGAGACGTCAACGGAGACGGATATGACGACATCGCGGTCGGCGCCGACGCCGGCGAACAGGCGTTTCTGATTCTCGGCTCGCCTCTCGGGGTCGGGGTGGGCGGCCAGCTTCTCGTCGGGTTCACGACACCGGGAGTGGCGCGCTTCGACGGGAGTGGGATCGCCTCGTTTGGCGCGTCGGTCGAGGGGGCGGGCGACGTCAATGGTGACGGGCTGGACGATTTCCTCATCGGCGCGCCGGGCGACAGCCTCAATCACGGGACCGTCAATTTGGTTTTCGGTTCCAGCGGCGGCCTGCCAATTGGCGGGGTTGTCGAGGCTTGCGCGATCCACGGCGGCCTGGGAATCACGATCCAGGGTCTTGGGAACGACGATCGGTTTGGGTTCCGGGCAACCGGGGCGGGCGATGTCGATGGGGATGGTTACAGCGACTTGCTCGCGATGAGCCCCGCGCGGGCCCAGACTTTCTTGATCTACGGCGCGGCCGGCGGGGTGGAGGGGCACACACTGTTTAGTCTGGCCAACCTCGACGGGGTCAACGGCGCGCGGATCGACGACACGCCGCTGGGACACGGTCAGTCCGCGGCGGGCGACGTCAACGGCGACGGCGCCAGCGATTTTATTCTCTCCCACGACCTTGGCCAAGGTGCCACGGATAACGGGGACCCCGGCGCGGGGCCGGCCGGTGAGGCCTATCTGTTCAATGGCGTCCCGTTCGCGGCCGATGGAACCTATCACGTGAACACACCGCCCGGCGATCGCCCCCGGCGCGGCGCGGGGCTACTGCGCAACGGGTCGCACTCCACGCCGTTCTCGAGGTGCTGGATCGATTTCGACGGCGGCCAGGCGCCCGGCGGAGGGGCCAGCCGCGAGACGGTCCGACTGTTACGATCGCGCGCCGATCTGTCGGGCCTCATCGATCCGCAAAAGGTCGCCCATGTTCACTGGCAGATCGCGAGCGACCGTCAATCCTGGAACCAAGCACGCGTGACGTTCAAATACACGGATGCCGAGACGGCGGGCCTTGCCGAATCGGTCCTCAAGCTCTACCGCGCCCCGGCGGCCGCCGGACCGTGGACGTTGCTCACCGATCCCAACGTTGACACGGAGCGCAACCGAATCAGCACCCTCACCGACGAGTTCGGATTTTTTGCCTTGGTGGAGGATCCCCTGCCGGTTCCGTCGGAAGCGGGGGCCGTCAGGTTCGGACGCCGGGGTTACAACTGCTCCGATGGGCAGGTGACGGTTGAGTTGTTCGATGCCGACCTGGCCGGCGCGGGCAGCCACGCGGTGACCTTGACGACGGGTGAGAACGACGTGGAAACGCTCGACCTGGTCGAGATCCCAGGCCGACTCGGGTCGTTTGAAGGGGCCATTGACTTTGGGTCCGCCGCGGGCACTTCGCAAGACGGACGACTCCAGGTCACGCCGCCGCTCGATACGCTGGAGGTGGAGTACCTGGACTCGAACAACCCCTCCGGTTTGCCCATCCCGCGCGTGGACGATGTGCCATTCGATTGCAACGCGCCGGCTTTTGCCGGACTGCGGAGCGCGGCGGGGGGAGACTGGCAAGTCACGCTCGGTTGGACCGTCGCGACCGATGACAACGCGCCGGTCACCTACCGCGTTTATCGCGCCGAGTCGGCCGGTGCTCAGGATTTCGTCCATCCACTGGCCGAGACAAGCGACGTGGCTTACGTCGATCTCGAGGTCGAGACCGGCGTGGAGTATTTCTACGTTGTTCGCGCGCTGGATCCGTCGGGCAATGAAGACGGCAACGCCAATGAGCGGCGGGCGCGCCCGAGCGGGCCATTGGCCGAGTTCCGCTTCGATCCGATCGAATCGCCCCAGGCGCGCAATGGATCGATCGAGGTTACGATCACGGCCGTGAATCAAGCGGGAGAGACGGTGACAAACTTTGAAGGGCCGGTCGATCTGTCGGCGGTTGTCGACTGGGATGTGGCGCCTCAGTTGCGCTTCCCGGTCCCGGTCTCGCCCCAGGTTACGTCCCCCTTCAGCGAGGGGGTTTGGACCGGCTCGGTCCGTGTCGAGCAAACGGCCGACAACGCCGAACTGATTGCCCGCGACGCATTGCTCCACCAGGGAATCAGCAACCGGTTTGACGTCGTGTTGCCGGAGGTGGGTTTCGACGTCGAGGCGGCGGTGGCGAATGAAGATGCGGGCCTGGTGCAAGCGCCCGTTACGCTCTCGCTTCCGCCCGGTGAAACGGTCACGGTTGATTACCACGTGACGGGCGGCTCGGCCCAAATGGGGATGGATTACTCGCTTGACGCGGGTCAACTCATGTTTGCCCCCGGCGATGCGCAGCGCCTACTCACGATAACATTGGTCGACGATCCACTCGACGAATCCACCGAAGATATACAGATCACCCTGGACAGCCCCACAAACGCGCAACTGACGTCCTCGGCGGTCTATACGTTAGACATCCTGGATGACGACACCTCGCCGATGGTGGTCGCGATCGAGCGCGCGGGCGAAAACCCGACGGGTGCGCGGATGGTTGATTTCCGGGTCACTTTCGACCGCGAGGTCACGGGGGTTGATCGTGGTGATTTCAGTCCGTTGACCCAAGGCGTGCAGCTCGCGGGGATCATCGACGTTCGACCGGCGGACCAATCCCCGGATCAGTACACCGTGATCACCGACACGGGTCGCGAGAACGGTTCGTTGGGCCTGGAAGTGGTCGACGACGATTCGATTCGCGACTCATTCGGAAACCCCCTCGGCGGGCCCGGCGTGGGCAACGGCGGCTTCAGCGCCGGTGAAACCTATACGGTCCAGAGGATGGGAACGGTCGTCATCGGAGTCACGCCCGAAGAGGCCGCCTGGTCGTTCACCGACGGAGCCGGTGGCACCCACCAGGGGATCGGGAACCGGACGATCAATGAGATCCCGAGCGGCGCGATCAGCCTGACCTGGGACGAACTGCCCGGCCACGAAACGCCCTCTCCCAACCCCCGGTCTCAACCGCTCGACGCCAACGGAGTCGCCTCTTTCATCGAAATCTACGTACCCACCGACGATCCCGCCGCCCGAACCACCGCGCGCTTGCTGCGTTACCTGCTGGGCTTGGACGACGATCCCGCTGGACTGGATATGAACGCCGACGAGCGAGTCAACATCGCCGATCTGGTGACGCACATTCAATCGCAACAGGACAACGGCGCCGATCCGCCAACCGAGGAACGGCCCGGTTCTGAATAGCATCGCCCGATCCAACCAAGATCAGTCATAGAGCGGCCATGATGCGCCCGCCCGGTTGGTCGGTTGCAGCGCGCCGCTGCCGACCTGGATGAGCGCTCCCTTGGCGTCCTCGACCAGCGCGTGTAAGTAAACGGGACGGTCGGTGGGAATCGCGGCGAGACCGCTGAACGAGGTTTGGTCGGGTGTCATGTCCTCACTTAGCGGGACCAAGCCTGAAAACATCCGGTCGGTCCAGTAGAGGCTGACTCTGTAGTCGTGATCATTGCCGTCGGCGGCGGTCCAGTAGACATTGAGCGTTACACCCGTGGGGGCCCGCGCCGACTCGATCGCATCAAATTGGAACGTCGGCGGCGCGTTTTCGCCGATGTAGACCCAGTCGAAACCGTACAGGCCCTTGATTCGGTTAGTCTTGGCGACGGTCGACACGCCGGGGACCGTGGATAGTGACGCGTTCGCTTCAAAGTGTGTGAATTGCACCTGCCAGAGTTCGCCCGCGCTGATAAACAGATTGCTGACCTGCGGCGAGCCGTTCAGTTCGATCTTGTGGATCCATCTCTGGCCACCGTCGGTCGATTTGAACCAATCGAAGTCGTACTCGACCGGGTCGCCGTCGGGATCGGTGCTGTAGATCTGCACGTCCACGATCAGGTCCTGGTCGGGACTGGCCGGTTGGGGCTTGATCTCGACGAACGGTTGGGTGGGCGGCGAGTTAAGGATGACGAAAGGATGGCTGCCGGCCGCCCCCCACAGGCCGTGTTCGTCACGCGCCCAGGCCCTCGCCCGCCATTGCTGATTCTTCGCCGTCAGGTCGGGAGAAAGTTCAGGCCCTTCCGCCTGCTTTTGACCGTCGCGTTCCCATTCGAAACGATATTCCACCACGGCGTGTCCGTCGGCGTCACCGGCCTCGGCCTGGGCCGTGATCCTATCGAGCGTACGCGGTCCGACGGGCGTGATCGAGACCTCGGGAACAGCCGGTGGTGTGTGGACGAATATCCCGTCGGAGGAATCGGACCACGGACAGCCACGCCTCGTCGGTCTCGATCAGCAGCGCGCCGTAGAGTCGCTCGCAAGCCGCCGCGCCCGGGAAGATCGAGACCACCCGCGTGCGTCGTTTCAGCTCGCGCATCTGACGTTCCAGCATGTTGGTCGAATGCAGCCGCCGGCGCAGCGCGCGCGGCATCGCCTGGACCGTCAGGCTGTCCTCGACCCCGGCCGCCAACGCCGCCGTCATCCGCGGCTCGCGCGAATCGCTCACGAAGATCGCTTTGAGATCGGCCGCCAGTTGTTTGCAGTCTCGCCAGCTGACCTTATTGAGCATCTCGCGCATCAGGTGCGCGCGACAGCGCTGCCACGCCGTCCCCTGAAAATGACGCCCCAGCGCTTTGCGGATGCCTTTGTGCGCGTCCGAGACGATCAACTCCACCCCCTGCAGGCCGCGTCGTTTCAGCTCAACGAACGCTTCGCTCCACGTCGCTTCGCTCTCGCTGTCGCCCAGCCAATAACCCAACATCTCGCGGTGCCTCGCTTCGTTGATCCCCGCCACGATCAACACCGCCTGGCTGCGCGCGCGGCCCCCTTGGCGGACTTTTTCTATAGCCGCGCATAAGTAATGGGAAATTCATGCAGACTTTATCGCTATTATCATTAACGTTTACGAGATCTGTATTTCCTGAATTTAATGCGCGGCTATATCGTGGCGGGCGTCGATGATCAGATAGGGATAAGCGCGCGCGCCCAACGGGCGGTTGCGCCAACGCTCGATCTGTTCGTCCAGCTCCCCCATGGCGCGGCTGACCGCCGCCGCCGAGAGGTCGAAGTCGGCCGACGGCCGTGTTCATCGTGCGCGGCTTGCTGCCGTTGCGCTGACCGCGCCGGCCCGCGCCACGCTCGTAGGGCTCGGTACCCAAATACCGTGTCAACTCCTCTCCCAAAACCATCCCCACGCACGTCTGGACCATGCGCGCCAAGGCCTCCTTGTCGACAAACAGATTTTGACCTTCCAGGGCCAATTGCGTTTGAGTGTTCTTACGAGCCATGGGATCATTCGCTCCCTTCCGCGGATTTGTTTCACCAACATTTGGAGCAGACCCGTGGCCTTTTTTCAATTTACAGAAACTATGTTACATTATCCCATCAACACCCCTATGAACATTGCCTAACATTGGTATCTCGGGCTGACTGTATTACTTTTGTAGTGCTTTGCTCAAATCGCCCCCGTCGAAGCATTCAAAATACCGTTTGGCGCGTAACCTGACGGGGCTTCGGGCGCGAGCCAATGACCATGGATTTTGTACGTTGTGTTTATATCGCGGTGGCCCAACCACTTGGCCAAAAACACAATATCCCACGCCGGTGTGAAGTGCATGAGCGCCACACTTTCTAAAGTATGCCTCAACATATGCGGATGACCGGGTCGAACAAGATAACCGTCATCGTCCACGCTTCCTTTTCCGAATCACAACCTGTTCCCCCCGCGCGGCGGCCTCACCTCTTGTGATCCGCCTCGGGAATTGATAGATTGCTCCCATTCCACGGGCCAATGAAGCGGCCATGTCCGTGCCTCCTTTGCCGGCCGGACAATCCACCAATCCGGTCTCCATTGCGCGGACCCGTCCGTCAATGGATGAGATGGGAGATGAGAACGATGAGCGGGTGCATCCATGCAAGAAAGACAAACCGGCCTTCGAGGCTGGTCGGACTGAACCGCCTGTTATGGGTGGTTGCGCTGTTCCCATGGGCGGCGGTCGGCGGCGCGCAGGCCCCGGCGTTGAAGATCGGCGTGGTCGATATGAAGGAGATCACCGACCGCTCGCAGAGCATCCAGGCAAGAATGAAGGAAATCGAGAAGTCGCTCGAACCCCGCAAGGCGCAACTGGATAAGAGTTTCATGGAAGTTGAGCGGATGAAGCGCGACCTGAGAAACCGCCGCTCGGTCTTGAGCGATGAGGATGTCCGGGCTGAGCAACGCCACATCCGCCGGATCGAGGGGGAGGTCGAGGATATTCAGTACGAGATCAATAAGGAGTTCGATCGGTTCCAGATCGACGTGATCACGCCTGAACTCGAACGCATCGAGCAGACGATCCAGCGGATCGCGCACGACGACGACTATGACCTGATTCTCATGAATGAAGGGGTCCTCTTTTACTCCGACCGCGTCGACATCACGCCGCTGGTCATCCAGGAACTCGACCGCAAGGGCAGCAGCCCCCGGCTCCCTGCTTTCGGCGACAAGGACAGTTCATCCGATTGACCATGAGCGGCGATCGCCCTTTACAGACAACCGTCCGCCAGCCGGTCGAAGCCGCCGGCATCGCCCTGCATGCGGGCGCGCGCGTGAGGATCGGCCTGGGGCCCGCGGGCCCGGACGAAGGCATCGTCTTCGAACGCCGCGACCTGCCGGGGAGCCCTCGCGTGGCGGCCCGGCCCGATTCGGTCAATGGCGAAGCCCTGGAGCGACGCACCGAATTGGTCGGGCCCGGCGGCGCGACCGTGGCCACCCCCGAGCACTTGCTGGCAGCCTGTCTGGGTTTGGGGCTGGATAACGCGCGGGTGACGCTGGACGGGCCCGAACTGCCGATCTTCGACGGATCCGCCCTGCCCTACACCGAACTGATCGACCAAGCCGGCCTCGAGGTGCTGGAAGTCGGACGCAAGGTTTGGCGACTGAAGGGTCCGGTCACCCTGGCGCGAGGGGACGCCGAAATCGTTGCCCTGCCGGCCGAGCGCATGCAGCTCGCCTTTTTCGCCAGCCTGCGCCACGCCGGACTGGAGAACCAGGCGGCGGTGATCGACCTGGCACCCGAGGCCTTTCGCCGAGACGTTGCGCCCGCGCGGACGTTTTGCTTCTACGAAGAGGTCGAGGCGCTGCGCGCGGCGGGGCTGATTCGCGGTGGCTCGCTCGATTGCGCACTGGTGATCCGCGACGGAAAACCGTACGAAGCCGAGTATCGGCTCCCCAACGAACTGGCCGCCCACAAATTACTCGACTTGATCGGCGACTTTGCCATACTGGGGCGGCCCGTGGCCGCGCTGGTGACCGCCCGCGGATCGGGTCACGCGTTGCATCACGCCTTTATCCGCCAGCTCGAGAGGGAATTGATCGAATGAGCCCCGAGTCCCCCAGTCTTCCCATGGATGCGGCGGCGATTCGCGCGATCCTTCCCCATCGTTACCCCTTCTTGATGCTCGACCGGGTGGTCGAATTCAAGCCCGGTGACTCGATTACCGCGATCAAGTGCGTCTCGCAAATCGAACCCTATTTCCAGGGCCATTTCCCCGATTATCCGGTCATGCCGGGAGTCCTGCAGATCGAAGCCGTCGCCCAAGCCGGGGCGATCTATCTCACGCTGATGGGTGCCATCGGCCCCGATCAAATGGCGATCTTGACATCCATCGAGGAGGCCAAGTTTCGCCGTCCGGTGGGGCCGGGCGACATGCTGCGGATCCATGCCTATGATTTCCGCCTGCGCCGAGGCTACGGCAAGGCGCACGGCACGGTGACGGTGAACGATCAAGTCTGTTCGGAGGGCGTGGTTGGATTCGCGGTTGTCAACCGTTGATTTTAAACTAGTTATGCCGCTTTTGTCTGCTCCCGCTGGATCAACGCCCCAAGCCCCGCCAGCTTGACGTCGATCCGCTCATAGCCACGGTCGATGTGATAGACGCGCAAGATTTCGGTCTGCCCCTTGGCGGCCAGCCCGGCCAACACCAGTGCCGCCGAAGCGCGCAGGTCCGTGGCCATGACGGGTGCACCCGTGAGCTGCTCGACGCCCCGCACGCGCGCTTCGCCGCGGCCGATCTCGATGTTCGCGCCCATGCGCAGGAGCTCGGCCGCGTGGATGAAGCGCTCGGGGTAAATGCCCTCGGTGACGACCGATTCACCCTCGGCCAGACACAGCAGGGTCATGAACTGGGCCTGCATGTCGGTGGGGAAACCGGGGTAGGGCAGCGTGTGGATCGAGGTGGCTTGGATCGGGCGTGTGCGCCGGACGCGGACGCCATCGGGCAGGATCTCGAGTTCGCACCCGGCCTGGATCATCTTGTCGAGCAGGGCGTTGAGGTGATCGGGCCGGGCACCGCGCACGGTCACGTCGCCCCCGGTGATCGCCCCGGCCAGCAGAAACGTGCCGGCCTCGATGCGGTCGGGGATCGTCGAGTAGACGATCGGCTTGAGCCCTTCGACCCCGTCGATCTCGAGCGTCGGGCTGTCGGTCCCCAGGATGCGCGCGCCCATCAAGTTGAGCATCCGGACCACCTCGCCGACCTCCGGCTCGCAAGCGGCGCC
This sequence comes from Candidatus Sumerlaeia bacterium, assembly GCA_963580245.1. Lineage (GTDB taxonomy): Bacteria > Sumerlaeota > Sumerlaeia > MVZB01 > MVZB01 > CAUZJO01. Next base: position 47,780 of record CAUZJO010000012.1, read on the forward strand.
GCGGATGATCGTCCGGCCGGGGATCAGGACGGCGGCCATCAGCACGTTCAGCGTCGCCCCAACCGATGAGCCGTGCGTCCCCTCCAGGGTCATCTCCGCTCCCTTCATCCGGCTGCCCTCGGCCAGGATGTAGCCTTCCTCGATTTGGATCTTCGCCCCCAGGTTCTCGAAGCCGCGCAGGTGCAGGTCGATCGGACGCGCCCCGATAGCGCACCCCCCCGGCAGCGACACGCGCGCCTTGCGCAGCCGTCCCAGCATCGGTCCCATCACGTAGACCGAGGCGCGCATTTTGCGGACCATGTCGTACGGGGCCTCGTAGTTGGCGAAGCCACCGGTGTCGATCGTGACGCGTCCGTCCTCGAAATCGACGGCGGCCCCCAGACTGCCCAGCAAGTCGCCGATCGTCCGCACGTCCTGGAGGTTGGGCACGTTCCGCAGCGTGCTGACCCCCGAGGCCAGCAGGCAGGCGACCATCTGGGGGAGCGCGGTGTTCTTGGAGCCGCTGACGTGGATCTCCCCGACCAGACGCCGATTACCTTCGATCAAGATGCGGTCCATAATCCAGTGGCCTTTAATTCGGATAAACGATGACGCGCCCGCGACGAATATGGAGTCGGGCAAGTCGGACGCCGTCTCATGGTTTTTACCCCATATTTCCCATTTGAGAAATAGAAAGTTATGGTATAATTTTTTGAATGGCCGATGAATAAAGGCTGAAGTTGATGTTCGAGCAGCAAAAGTTGAGAGATCTGATGGGTGAGAGCAAAAAAGAGGCCTTGCGGGTCCAGTTTGACCCCAGTGTGAAGATGGAATTCCACGGC
>CAUZJO010000013.1:0-44376 GCA_963580245.1 Candidatus Sumerlaeia bacterium
ACGACTGTTGCCCGGGACCGGGTAGGATGGATGGCACGCTGAAAAACTCGGGAGTCGCAAAATCACAGGGTGAGTCATGTCTTGCCGTCAGAGAAGGAGGTGATCCATGGGGGTGAATGTTGAAATTGCCGGCCGTGAGAACTCAAAAGAGCTTCTTCGGCCAGAATCCATGGTCAAATCCCTTGCCTTTGGCCAGGCACGGTGGGCTGATCCACTCAAAGATTTTGAGGATCGAACGGTTTGGTTAGCAAAATGGGAAATGTCGGGTAGAGCGGTTGAGCCGGATTCCCTAACCGACTCTGAACAGAATGTAGCGCAGTGCCCTCCCCGCCAGCCAAAGCAGCACGCCAAACGCCGCCGCGATGAGGCGTAGGTGCGTTTCATCTTTGAGGAGCTGATGGAAAAACCAGAGGGCGCGCTCTGGAAAAAGGAGTGAAAAATGATGCGAGACCTGGCCACTTATCCAAGGTGCCATTCTCATTCAAGATTTCGATAAACTGACCCCGCTCATGAATCTCATGCCACGGGAAATCTACAGGCAGAATCGCACCAACGAGGATAATTCTCCGAACAACGATTTCCCTATAACGATATAGCGCGTTCCCAATTATCCACGTGCCAAAACTGTGGGCGATCACATCTGGTGCGTGTTGTGCGTCGGTTATGCTTCCGCATTTCGTGGTGTACCACGTTAGAAAATCACTTAAAGCTCTGCCACGGCTGGTTTTGGAACAAAAATACCAAAAGCCTCGAAGTCTCTGATCTTTAGTGTAATCATAAGGCGAGTGGCCGTAACGGGATTCTTAAAAAACTGTGTTTAATTCTTTTTGCCACAAGCCATGAGTATTGATGCCCTGAAGAGATATTATGTGGTTCATAAGAATATTCCTTCTAATCTGTCCTATAGGGTCAAGAGTTAAGAAATCATCCAGTACGCCACCCTAGGTTCCATGACGCCTCCAATGAATCTTGGCCCAATTGACATTGTAACTTCCAGGATTTTCACTACGGCCACGACTATTGGCCCTACTGGTGTTCATGGGAGCAAACTCATTCGGCTTTTTGAATTCTGGCCTAGGTGCGTCCTTTCTGTCCGTCTGAATTAGCACGCTTCAGTGACCGAAATCAAACGATTGTTTGTTTCACCGCCCCGGTCGCGGCGAGGTCATCAGTCGCATCAGGGTTTCTTCGAGCAGCCCCAAGGCGTCCGGGACGTAGATGTCGTCGGGGCGGGGGCGGAGGGCGCGGTAGACTTGGAGCACGCCGCAGTAGGCGTCGAGTAGGTCGCGGGTGCGATAGACGGGGCGGGCGAGGTAGCGGCGTTGGGTGTGGGGGGAGGCCTTGAAGAGGTTTTGCTGGGCCGCGCCGGGGAAGAGGTCGGCCAGGAGGGCGGGGTCGTCGCGCAGACGGCGCTCGCGGGCGATGTTGGCCTGGATCAGGTAGCGCAGGGTGCGCACCACGCTGCTATAGACCGACGCGTCGCCCTTGCTCGGTTTCCACAGGTCGCGGACCGCCGCGATCAGCGCCGAGGGCCGGCGTGCGACCAGGGCGTCCTCGATCTTGAAGAAGGCCGGCTTGTCCTTGAAGGCGGTACAGGTGCCCACCTGCATGATCGCCTTGAAGAGCGGGGCGGACATACGCACCTCGCGCATGTCGGCCTCGTCCTCGAAGGCCAGCAGGACCATGTGCTGGCCGGTCGCGGGAAGGTTGTGGGTGATCCAGTGGACCAGGCGCTGCTCCTGGCGACTCTCCTTGTCGGCGGCCTTGCGCCGGCCGCCGCTCTTGCCGAGCAACTCGGCTGGGTTCATGACGACCACGCACTTGGGCGCCTCGGGCAGGAAGGAGACGGTGGCAAGGTCGCCGGCGATCTCGTCGAGCGCGGAGGCCAGGCTGAACGTATTGGCCTTCGCGGTGGGATAGTACTCAGTCAGGTTCTCGCCGCGCGCCTCCTCCTCGGGCAGGAGTGCCCGGACGATCTCGTCGCGGGCCTCGAGGATCCGATCGGCCTGGTCGCCGTAGAACAGATAGATTGGTTTGATGGGTTTCTTCGCCATGAGCGGTTCAGGGGCCTGGCCTCGGGATGTGATGGTACACCCGGTCAAAGAAATCGAGGACTTCGCGGCGGCGGTCTTCGGGCGGCGACCAGGGCGGAGGGTCGAATCCGCCGCTCTCTGGGTGGGTCAACATGATCTCACCGTAGACCCCTTGGCCCAGGGCCAGACGGTGGGGTGCGTCCTCGGCGCGGGTCTTCACGACCCGCCGCCGGTCGAGGTAAACCGGCTCGATTCGGACGCGCGGTTGGCCCGCGGCATCCGTGTAGAGGGCTTCGACTCGCAGCGTGTGCAGCTTGACGGCCACCAGGTGTTCGGGGGGGTAGGTCTCGCCCGTCGCGATCCACTGTTTATAGACCCACGGCGCCCGGCCCTCCGCGAACGGCCCCGAAAGCTCCGCCGGCCCCAGCTCCAGCGGCCGGGTTGATTCAATCACCTCCCCGAACTCGAGTGCCAGCCGCCGTTCGAGCTCCTCGATCAGATCAAGGTCGGTGGAGCGGATCCCGAAGGCCGGCTGGACCGCCTCATGCTGGTCGGGTCGGATCATGATTTCAGTGACGTCTCGGTCATCACGACGGAGATCGAGAGCCTGGCGCGACTTTGGCATTGGACCCACCCGCCTCACGTCCGGGGGCTCCATGTTGAATCGCCCGACGGGTCCAGTCAAACGGATTTGGGGCTAGAAGTGAGAGAGGGGTGCCGACGGTGAGTTCGGGGGGCGAGGGGAGTCCTCGGTTTAGGATTGCCGGGCGCGTGTTTTCCCGCGTTTACGTCCGAATCTGCCACGCCGCTCCGTCCTCTCGACAACGATCTTCTCCTTGATCGGCATGATGATTGCGAGTCTTTGCTGCTTGAGAATGGCGGCCACGGGGGAGTCTTTCTTGACGGTCAGCCGCATCACGCCACCCCGGCTGATCACGATCGCGTTGAAGCCGATGATCAAACCGATCAACTGGCTCGTGATGCTCTCGATCTCGCACAGGTCGATGTTCCAGTTGATGATTCCCTTGGCGATATAATGGCGGTGAAACTCCTCAAACACGAGCCAATGCTCCTCGTCAAATCCCGGCTTGAGGGACACATTGACACGCGGCGGGTCGCCCTCGATGATCTCATGGGAGAATTCGGCGTCGTCCCATGCGGTGGGGGGTTCTTTACTGTCGGTGGCCATGATTTATCGCCTTAGCGTCGCGGTGTTCTCTCAACATTCGTGGATCGGGATGATCAAGTGGATTTTCGAGAGGGCAATCAGTTGTAGGAGCTTGGAATCCCTTTTCAGGATCAGGCGGAGCGATCCCCGGGTGCTCATGAGCTTACCGTTGAGCTCGACGAAATAGCCAAGCATGATGCTGTTGATCAGGGTCAATTTGCGCAGGTCGATGTCCCAGGTCAAGAAGCCGTGGCCAATCTTCTCGTCGATGATCGGGCTCACGTCGTCCCAATGGTCGGGGTGGAATTCAGGCAGCAGACACAGCTGGCCGATTCTCGCTGAATTGATCGTCTGGACCTTATACGTCTTCAACCGCACTCTCCCCCTTAATCCTTCGCCCATCGGACCGTCTCTAGTATTTTTCGTTTGTTTCAAGCGTCATCTTTAACTGATTCTGTATTGTATATTGATATGGCCAGACCCCCTGACTCCACTCTCGATCTTATCGACCAGGCGTCGGCCGGTCCCAATCAGCGCCCTGGATTGATCGAATCGCTCTCGCGCCTGGTCCAAATGGTCCTGGATGCGAACAGGCGCATGAACCTGACCGCCGATGACGACCCGCGTCTTTTTTGGTCGCGTCACGTCGATGACGCCCTCCTGGCGGCCCGGCGCGTGGAGGAGGCATTGGGGGTCCCGGGCCGAGATGTCCGTCTGCTGGACGTGGGGAGCGGGGCGGGGGCGCCGGGGCTGGTCTTGGCCCTCCTGTGGCCTCAAACCCGCGTCGAGCTGCTGGAATCGCACGGGAACAAGTGCCGATTCCTCGAGCGGACGGCCCGCGCATTGGGGTTGACCAACCTCATGGTCCATCACGACCGGGCCGAGCAATTCGGGAGGTCCTCAGCCCGGCGTGAACAATACGACCTGGTGACGGCCCGGGCCCTGGCCGCCATGCCGGTTCTGGCCGAGCTGACGCTGCCCCTGGCGCGGGTCGGGGGCTGGGTGGCGGCGATGAAATCGGCTGATCTGGGGCCCGAATTGGCCGGTGCCGCCGAGGCCATCGATCGCCTCGGGGGAGCCCCTCAACCTCTCCTGATGCCCTATGAGCGGCCGGGCGGGAAACGCTGCGTGGTGTGCCTCATCCGCAAATCCAAACCCACCCCGGCCAAGTATCCGCGGCGGGCGGGGGTCCCGGCCCGACGGCCGATCGGGAAGCAAGCGGCCCGTTAATCCCAAACCGCCCGACTACACCCCCAATCTCCCCGACGAACTCATGACTAGAGGCCCCGCCGCCAGGGACCAAACCTGGCGTTAGTCACCAAGTCCAATAAAATCAATGCTTTGTGGCGGTTCGCATGATGCCGCGATACCTTTATCCCGTCTGTATGCCCGCTCGATTCCGCTTACGCTCCGGAGATGGCCGGCAAGGACCGGAGGAAGAAGTGCGTGCTTGTGCCGCGGAATCCATCCAAATCTTACGGAGCGATCGTCGCAAACGTCGGTCGCTGGGCCTCGTGGGCCCGATTTCGATCCTTCAACGGAGTGCGATCATGTTGACTCGGGTCTTCATGAAAAGTTAGAATTCAAAATGAACAGGATGATTTAGCATTAGTTTGAGGTCGAAATCGGAAACGCCCAGGAAAGACGCTCATGAGCGCCGCGCTTCACATTCGACAGCAGCCTCCTGTTGATGGAAAACACCTGATTCGCCTCACGCTGAATCGGCCCGGTCCGCCCAATCAGGCCCCTCTCGAAGCCGAGGCCCGCATCGAGTTCGCCCTCACGGAGCAGGAACACGAAGAGCTTCGCTGGTACCTGGAGGACTATCTCCAACGGGCCGAATCGGTCGAAGAGGTTCAAGTCGCGCAGGTCGAAGACCTGATGCGCAATCGCGGCGAGGAGCTTTACAACAAAGTCCTCACCGGCAATCAGAACACCCAGGCCATCTGGTTTGCCATCCGCGAGCAACTCGCCGACCTGCGCGTCGAGATCACGACCGGCATCGCCGAGGCCGCTTCGATTCCGTGGGAGCTGATGCGCGATCCGCAGTCCAAATCGCCGATCGCGCTGCGCGTGAAGGAGTTTGTTCGGGTTCAGTCCGATCCGAGTATCAGCTTTGTGCCGGCGCCGGAAGATGAAGCGAATGTGGTCCGGATTCTGATGGCGATTTGTCGCCCCGGAAGAGAGAAGGACATCGCGCTCCGTTGTGACGCCAACCGCATTCTGAACGAGCTTGGCAAGAACCGAGATCGCTTTGAAATCAAAGTCTTGCGCCCGCCGACATTTGAACGGTTTCAGGAGGAACTAAACGACGCGAAAGAAAAGGGGCGTTCGTACCACGTCGTGCATTTTGACGGGCATGGAACTTACGCGGACCTGACCGACCCGACGCTGGAAGACTGGCTCGCGACCATGGATCATCTTCGTCGCGGCGATAATGCGGAGGGTAAACACGGGTTTCTTCTTTTCGAGCATCCCGGGAACAAGGACAACATGCGCCCGGTCGATGGGCACATCCTCGGACAGTTGCTTCGTGACGCGGGCGTCCCTCTTGTATTGCTGAATGCCTGTCAGTCCGCCATGCACGAGGCCACCAACCGGCCGGTGGCCGCCGGCAGCGTTCACGACGAAGTCCGCGCCATCGGCTCGCTGGCCCAGGCCGTCCGCGACGGCGAGCAACAGATCGAAGACGCCGACCAGGCGCAAGGCCGCGACAAATCCCTCGGCGCATCACTCGACTACGGCTTCCGCCACGCGTTCAAGGAGGATGAACTGCCCATCATCGCCCTGCTGCATCTGTTCCAAGGCACGGTGGAAATCGCTGCGCTGGAAATCATGGGAGAAGGCGACTACGCATTGCCGGAGGTGCGGGGCAAGACCAAGGAACACCTGACGGGTCTGCTGAAACGGGCAAGCGACACGGGCCTACTGACGCAAATCGGACCAGCGTACTTTACAATCCATCCGGCGCTCCCCTGGTTTCTAAGCAAGATGTTCGCCCGGCACCACGACGGCCGGGACGGCCGCTCCACCGCCCAAGCCGCCCTCCGCGCCTGGGTCGAGGCCGTCGGCGAATTGGGGATTTACTATCACCGGCAGTTCAACGAGGGTAACCGGGACGTGATCCAGTTCCTTGCGTTGGAGGAGGCCAACCTGCTGCGCGCCCGCCGCTCGGCCCGCCGCCACGGCTGGTGGTCGCGAATCGTGTCCGCCATGCAGGGCCTGCGCGCGCTTTACGATTACCAGGGCCGCAGGGCGGAATGGGCCCGGCTGGTCAGCGAAATCGTGCCCGACTACTGCACCGACGACGACGAACCCGTCCCCGGCCGGGAAGACGATTACACGTTGGTCATGGGATACCGCGTCTTTCTGGCCCAAAAGCAGGAACGTGACCTCGCCCAGGCCGCCGCTCTCCAGGACAAACTGGTCGCATTGGACCGCCGGCAGGCCGCCACCGCGCTGGCGTTGCCGAAGGACGCCCCGCTGGACGACGACCAGCGCAACCGCATCCGAACGCGGGGTATCAATGTCTTCATGCTTGGCCATATTCTGCGCGAACAGGGTAGCGTTAGCTGTGTGGAGGCGTATGAGGAATCCATTCAGCATTGTCGGCGCATCAAAGACACCGGCAGCGAAGCCCATGCTCACTTCAGCTTCGGACACGTCTACAAAGACCTTTCCGACATCCGCGATCTGGACGCTGCCGAGACCGCCTACCAGCGCAGTTTAGATGGCTGGGGAGAAAACGACTTTCTAAACCGCAGCAAAACCATCCAACAGATCGGCATGGTGTATCACGAGCGATTCAACGAGGCACGGCAGCAGTGCGAGCCACCGGAAACGTTGCTGCGCCACATCCGCGCGGCGGAAGTGCACTACAAACAGGCGCTGGCACTCTTACCCCCCTCCGCCCTTGCCGACATCGGCCCAGCGCACGGCCAGTTGGGCAACTTCTACGACGATGTCAGCCAGACGGAGCAAGCCCGCGACCACTACGAGCGAGCCGCGCAGACTTTCGAGCAGACTGGCGACCGCCACGGTGCCGGGCAGACGCGCGGCAACATGGGGAACATGTATGCGCAGGCGTCCGGCCGGGAGGAAAGCCGGGAGCGGCAGCGCGACCTGCTGCTCCGCGCTCAGGCCTACGCCGAGGCCGCCCTCCGCGACTTCCAGCACTACCAAGGCCGCGCCGCCGCGGACGAAGCCAAAGCCCAGCAACTGATCGATGACATCCACCAAACCCTCGCCCAACTGCCGCCCGAGTGAACGACGGAAGCTGAGCTTCCCCCGAATAGGGCGCAACCCGTGAGTTAACAAGCGAGTTAAAAGGGTTTCAGGGACCTTTCCCGGTTTTTCGTGGCGCGCCGCTTCCCGCTCATCGTATGCGTCGACGCATCCCCGTCGGGCCATTGCGCGAGTCTCACGCCAACCCAGATAAAATGCCCTGCTTAATCATTCGCCCCCCTCGCCATCTCGAAACGCGACTGAGAATTCCGTCCACTATCACGGCGCCCAAGCCCGCGCCCTCGGTCTCCGCAAATCGGTTTTTCATGGTTGCGCCGCTAAATGAGTGTTAGAGTCGACGGGAAGGACAGTGGCAGAGGTCAATTCTTTACCGTAAGGACTCCCCCGATTTGGTGCTTGGACGACCGGGGGGTTGGTCTAGTCGATCACCATGGTCCCCGAATCCATCGAAAGAAGCACTCACCATGCATTCCACCACAACCGGAGCGAACCGCTTTTACGCCCTGATCATCGGCTGTCTCCTGATCGGGCCCATATCACCGTGCGCAACCGCCGAGGAGCCCGAGACGATGACCGAGACCGCCGAGCACAAGTTCACCAACCGCCTGGTCGACGAGACCAGCCCCTACCTGCTCCAGCACGCCCATAACCCCGTCGACTGGTACCCCTGGGGCGAGGAGGCCTTCGAGCGGGCGCGCGGCGAGAACAAGCCCGTTTTCCTCTCGATCGGCTACGCGGCCTGTCATTGGTGTCACGTCATGGAGCACGAGTCGTTCGAGAATGAGGAGATCGCGGCATACCTGAACGAGCATTACGTCAGCATCAAGGTCGACCGCGAGGAGCGGCCCGACATCGACGATATCTACATGCAGGCCGTCCAGGCCATGACCGGCTCGGGGGGCTGGCCGATGACCGTCTTCTTGAATAATAAGCGCGAGCCGTTCTTCGGCGGGACTTATTTTCCTCCCAGCGAGCAATACGGACGGCCGGGTTTCATGGAACTGATTCAGGGGCTCAATAAGGTCTATCGCGAGCAGCCCGACAAGATCGCGGAGGCCGGCAGCAAGCTTAAGCAGGCGATCTCGACCGACGCGATCAGCCGCGCCGGCTCGGTCGAGACGGCCCTGAGCTGGGACCTGATCGCCGGGGCGGTCAGCGGCTTGAAATCGCGATACGACGGTCAACACGGCGGATTTGGCCAGGCACCCAAGTTTCCCCCCTCGATGGCGCTCAACCTGCTCCTGCGCGAGTGGAAACGCACGGGCGAGGTCAAGTTGCTCGAGATGGTCGAGCTGACGCTGCAGAAAATGGCGCGCGGGGGGATGTACGACCAGCTCGGCAAGGGGTTCCATCGCTATTCGACCGACGACATTTGGCTGGCGCCGCACTTCGAGAAGATGCTCTACGACAACGCTCTGCTGGCCCCGGTCTACTTCGACGCCTATCTTGTGACGGGCAACGAGTTTTACAAGCGGATCGGGCGCGAGATTCTCGACTATACGCTCGATGTCATGACCCATCCCGAGGGCGGTTTTTACTCGACCCAGGACGCCGACAGCGAGGGCCGCGAGGGTAAGTATTACATTTTTGAACCCGACGAGGTGAACGAGGTTCTCGGCGAAGAGGACGGCCAACTGTTCAACGAGTTCTACGACATCAACCCCGGCGGCAACTGGCACGAGGGCCACGGGTCCAGCATCCTCAACGTCAAGGTCGCGATGGATGATTACGCCGCGCACAAGGGGATCGAACCGGACCAGTGGCGCGAGCGGCTCGACGCGATGCGCCTGAAACTGCTCGAGGTACGTAAGAAGCGCATACCCCCGCTTCTCGACGACAAAGTCCTCACGTCCTGGAACGGGCTCATGATCGGCGCGATGGCGCGCGGGACGCAAGTGACCGGCGACCCGAAATACGCCCGCGCCGCCGAGGCCGCCGTCGGTTTCATGCGGGCGAAGATGGAGGAAGAAAACGGCGACCTGCTCCATACGTGGCGCAACGGCGAGGCCAAGATCCAGGGCTTCCTGGAAGACTACGCCTTCCTGACCGTTGGGCTGATCGAGCTCTATGAGACCGTCTTTGATGGTCAGTATCTCGAACGCGCCGACCAACTGGCGGCCCGCATGATCGAATTGTTACACGATGAGAAGGTCGGCGGGTTTTACACGACCGATGGGCGCGACGGCACGATCATCGTCCGGCTCAAGGATTTCTACGACGGCGCGACGCCTTCGGGCAATTCGATGGCCGTCCACGCGCTGGGCCGGCTGGGGTTGTTGCTCAACAATCCGCGCTATCGCGAGCTGGCGCGGGAAACGATGGCGGTCATGGCGCCGCAACTGCGCCAAATCCCCGGCGCCTACAACAACATGCTGTGCGCGCTCGATTTCGACATGGCACCGCCCAAGGAAATCGCCATCGTCGGCGCGCCCGAAAGCGAAGCGACCCGCTCGCTGCTCCAGTCGCTGTGGAGCCAGTACCTCCCCAGCCGCGCCGTCGCGGTCGGCAACGACGGCAACGACGGCGAGTTCCAAATCGCCCTACTGCGCGACAAAAAAGCAATCGAAGACCGCCCGACCGTCTACGTTTGCGAAAACTACGTCTGCCTCTTGCCGGTTCAGACCGGGGATGAGATGCTGGCGCAGTTGAACAAGTGACGGGAAGCCGGCGGCACGAGAATGTGCGTCTTGGTATGGCCCCCCAATGCGACTGAGGTGTTGACGCGGTGGCCTCGCCATGGGTTCGGCGAGAACGCGCATCACGCGAGGACGGCGGTCGCTCGTAACACTACCCGGGGATTATCTTTGGCGTCCGAGCCCCTCCTGTGACCAACCGGGCGTCTGCTCCGTAAACGTGACATCCCCTCATCCGCTCAAACAAATCCGGTTGCGCCCCTCGGACTTGGCTTGGTAGAGCGCCTGGTCGGCTTTTTCGAGGAGGTTTTGGGTTTTGTCGGCGGCTGGGTTGAGCGCGGCGATGCCGATGCTGCACGTGACGTGGAAGGTGGCGCCGTCGGGGGCGGGGTGCTCGATGGCGTAGATCGTGGCGTGGAGGCGGGCGGCGTGGGTTTGGGCGCCGACGAGCTCGGTCTCGGGCATGATCACGCAGAACTCCTCGCCGCCGTAGCGCGCGGCGACGTCGATCGAGCGCGAGCAGGCGCTCAGGGTCTGGGCGGTGGCGGCCAGGACCTTGTCGCCGACGAGGTGGCCGTGGACGTCGTTGACTTTTTTGAAGTGATCGAGGTCGAGGATGAGGACGCACAGGGGATGGTCGTAGCGTCGGGCGCGGTTGATTTCGTGTTCGAGGGTCTCCATCATCACGCGACGATTGTAGAGGCCGGTCAAGCCGTCGTGGGCGGCCTCGTTGATCATCATGTTCTCGGCCATGCGGCGGGCGGTGATGTTGCGCAGCGAGACGACGTGCGCCGCCTCGCCCTCCCAGAGCACGCGACCCACGCACATCTCGGCAATGGTGTGCCCCCCGTCATCGCGCACGATTTCGATCTCGGTGGTGGCACCTTTGTCGAGCGGGTGTTCGAAGGGGTGCCCGATGAGGTCCTCGGACCCGCAACCGAACAGCCGCTCGCAGGCCGGGTTGGCGTACAGAATGCGGCCGCCGTCGATGGTCAGTAGGCCGTCGGCGCTGCGCGAGACGATTTGGCGGAAGTTGGCCTCGCTACGCAGCACGCTTTGGCTGTCGAGGCGTAGTTCGCAGAGCCGTCGCTGGCGCTGGACGGCGCCGCGCAGGGCGCGAGTGAGCGACGCGGCGTCGAATTCGCCGCGGACCAGGCAGTCTTGCGCGCCGTGGCGAGTGGCCTCGTGGGCCGACTGCTCATCGCGCTCGTCGGCCATCACGACGGTCGCCGTTGACTCGGGAATGCGCCGGATCAGTTCAAATCGATCGCCGTCGGACGGGGCGATCGATTGGGCATCGAGCACGGCGGCGTCAAACGCCTCCCGCTCGAGTCTCGTCAAGGCGTTCTCGATCTTTTCAGTCCGGATCAGCTGAAAGCGGCCCTTCCCGGCGGAAACCAGCATCTCCTCCACCATTTGACCCAGGGCTGGGCCGGCTCCAACCAGGAGGACTTTAAGCGGCCGGTTTTCGAGGTGGGTGGTGGGCATCGTTTCGCCGGGCGAATGGCCGCCGTCAAGGTTGGAATTGCATCTCGAGCATCTGGCCGTTGGAGCTGGACCCACCTTGGATCTCGACCGCTTTGAGGAAAGCCAGCGCACCGCCGGTCCGTTCGTAGATTCGCACGCTACCGGTCTGGATGCCGATGGGCGCCAAGTCCCCATCGACGGGATCAATGGCCACCAATTGGAGCAATTCGTCTTTATCGATCCCAGTGATGTTGCCGCCGGAGTCTTCATAATCGGCGTATGCATAAGTCCCGGCCTTGAACAGGCCGCTGCCGCTGAGGCCAAAGATATTCACCAGGCCCCGTTGCAACGCGCCCTGTTCGGCGGGCTGGGAACCCGACTGGTCGGCAACCATCACCGTCCTCCCATCCGGTGAGACGGCCATGCGCAGGGCGAAGGGACCTCCGACTGCGGAACCGCCGGGAAAATCAGGGCTCACACCCACCGACGACACTAAAAATGATCTCAAGTTTGCGCTCGACTGGTTGGTGACGAGCACTCGCGACTGGTCGTGCGTGCGGGTGATGGCGAACGGGCCCGTCCCCACCGCGATCTCGGTGATCTCCCACGCCTCATCCTCGAACTCTCGCGTGCCGGTCTCGCGCCGGTAGCCGAGCACCGTTCCATTGCCCGAGGCGCAGACGAGCAGCAATCCGTTACCGATAAACGTGTTTCCGCGAGGGCTGTAGGTCGAAGAGCTGGCCGGCCCTTCGATTTCAGTGGTGGAGCCATCCAGAACCGAAGAGCTATAAGGCGGGAAATGCTGCCCAAATCCGAACGTCCTCAGGCGATTACCATCGGGGTGGCTCGTCACCACGGCCACGTTATCGGGACTGACGGCGACCGAAGCGCAACGCGACCCCATGGGGGCGTACGTGTCGACCAGGCTGGGAGGGTCGTCGGTCAGATCGATGGCGAAAAGATTACCGTTGCTCGTATTGGCCGGAATTAACGCAAGGGCACCCTCATGGGCGAAAGCCATTTGCATGGGCGGAAGGGTATCTTCAATGGGTCCGGGGTCGAAACTGGCGACAAGATCACCGGTGTTCGCGTCGATGACGAACACTCGATCCGATCCACTTCGGCCGAAGACCCCGACGATCAACCGATGCACGTCAACGTGAAACCGCGTGTTGGAGGCCTTCCCCGTCTCCGCTTCAACAACGGCCACGCGGTTGAGTCCGCGCGGCAGACCGGTGGGGACCTGGCATTCGATCGCGCTGTCGGTCCGCGACTTGACGCGGGCGGGTTTGCCACCGATGAGGACCTCGGCTTCGCTCAATCCATCGCCCACGATCCGCAGCAGGTCGCCAACGACGGTCAGCCCGCCGGTGGTGTCGACCACGTCGGTCACCTCGGGAAGGCCCGTGACCGCGCCGGCCGTGTTGGCGTAGTCGGCGACGAACGAGAAACCCACGCTGACGATGCGCGAGCGGGGGAGCAAGACGCCGCCCACGCTCCCGACCGCCACCTGCAGGAATATCGGTTCGGAAACGCGGAAGTCACTGGGATCGAGCGAAGCCTCGACCGTGCCCGTGCCGATTTGATGCGAAAAGATGCCGGTGGCGTTGGGCGTCACGGTTGCGCTCTCGCGGAACAGTTCGGCGCCGGAGTTGGCCGTGCTCTCGTCGCCTCCCTTCCACAGCGAGAAGAAGACGGTCTGCGGGGTTGTGATCGGCATGCCGCTGGTGTCGGTAAGCTGACCTTGGTAGTTCATCATTTCGGGAGGAGGATCCGCGGCGGCCCGGGTCGCGGTGAGGCTGCCGATCAAAGCGCAGACGGCGAGCGCGAAGGTCGGGCGCGCGCCTAGAGCCAAGGGCGGTGTGACTGGCATGGCAAGGTAGTCCTTCTTGAAGTCACCGGTTATGAACTAACAATTCAAAACTATAAATACTTAATAAAGTTTGTTTCGGCCACCGTCGTCACCATCTCTCTTTGGCGAAGGGGCCATTCCGGCCGGCATTATGGTTTGTCGATTCGTGGACTGTCAAGGGGAACCGCCTCGCCCGGACCGCCTAGACCGGCTGGGGTTGGTATTGGCTGGTCGCCTCGAGGGCACCGGCGACACCCGAGCCGGGGGCCGGCGGCTCGTGGCCGAGTTCCCCGAGGACCCGCTCGAGCGAGGCCAGGAAGGCGTAGACATCCTTGAAGTCGGCGTAGCCCATCGCGGCGGCGCGGAATATCTTGCCTTTCAAATGGTCCTGGCCGCCCGCGATCGTGATGCCGTGATCATCGCGCAGGCGTAGCGAGAGGTCCTTGTAGGCGACCCCCTCGGGCAGGCGATAGGCCACGGCCGTGTTCGAGGGCGCCTGGCTGAACAGCTCCAGGCCGAGGCCGACTCCCCCCGCGCGCAGGGCGTTGGCCAGGCCCGCGTGGCGGCCCCACACGCGCGGCAGACCTTCCGTCTCGATCATGGTCAGGGCAACGATCAAGCCTTGAATGAGCGAGATGGCCGGGGTGAAGGCCGTCGTGTTGTCGCCGAGGCTCTTGAGCGCTTTACGCAGATTGAAATAGTAGCTTGCGCAACGGGCCGATTCGGTCAGCCCGCGCGCCTTGGAGCTGACCGACAGGAAGGCCAGACCCGGCGGCAGCATCAGTGCCTTTTGCGAGCCGCCCACGACCATGTCCACCTGCCATTGATCGGTCTCAAGCGCATCGGCGGCCAGCCCGCTGATTGCATCGACGACCAGGATCGCGTCGGTCTTGGCCACGATGGGGCCGATGGCCTGGATGTCGGTCAGCGCGGCGGTCGAGGTCTCGCAGAGGGTCGTGAAGACGGCCTTGGCTTCGGGATGGCTCCCCAGGACCTGCTCGATCGCCTCGGGTGCGATCGCCGTCCCCCATTCGATCTCGAGCGTGATGACGTTCAGCCCGTGGGCTTTGCCGATATCACCCCAGCGCTGGCCGAATTTGCCGCCTTCGACGTGGATCATCGTGTCGCCGGGCGAGAGCGTCCCGGTCACGGCCGCCTCCATAGCCCCGGTGCCCGAGCCGGCGAAGGTCAGGACGGGGTTCTCGGTGCGGAAGACGTATTGGAGCCGCCGCCGGCATTCCTCGAAGATGGGGTCGAAATCAGGTGAGCGGTGGTGGATGATCGGCCGGGCCATCGCCTCGAGCACCGGCGGCGGCACGTTGGAGGGCCCAGGCGTCAGCAGGATGCGTTTGTTCATCAGTGTGTATCCTCGTCGAAGGTTTCGGCGCATAGCGAAGTCGGGGGGATTGTACGCCAAAACACCACGGATTTCGAGCCACGAATTATCCGGACAGCCTTAAGGGACGCCGCCGATTCTTGATGGTCGAAAAACCACGGCTGATTGAAAAACCACTGGCCAAGGCCGTCTGATTGTGTGAGAGTCCGAATAGTTGGAGAACTGAGAACGGGGGCGGTGTAAGACCGGACGGTTCGAGGCTGTTTTATGCATGACGCCTAGCATGAATAACACGGGATTGGAGGTTCGATATGCATGATGGTCGACCATTGACGGTTTGTTTGCGGCTTTTGCTGTTTGGCGCGGTCCTCGCCGCGCAGGGTAGTTTTGCGGCCGAGGGAAGTTACGCGCAAGAGACCGGCGATCCATCGGCGTCGGGCCAGCGCTACGAGGCGCAGGCGCCTGATACGTTGGATTTGGCGGATCGCGCGCGACTTGCCCTTAACGGACTGACCCGCTCTGTGGATGCGAAGCATGACTATGAAATGTACTTTCTGACCTGCCTGGCGGCGGATCCCCCTTTTCTGCTGCATATGGATATTGGGGATTACATGTGCTGCCAATCCAAGTGGATCGAGTCCCTGCCCATGATGCGCATCATGAGCGGGAGCGAGCAGAACGTTGACGTTGAGAATAAAATGATGGAGGCCATCAGCGGGATGATCGACGAGGAAGACGGGATTTTTTACCTGACCGTTGATCTCGAGGAAAAGCCCTGGTTCAAACGGGGGCACTATGACATCGCTGACGAGCCGATTGCCAGCCCTGCTGGAAACTCCAGGTTGATGCTGGCGATGATGGCCTGGTATGAGCGCGATCGCAATCCCGCGTGGTTGGAGAAGATTCAGAGGGTGGCCGACGGCCTGACGAAAACCGCGGTCTTCAAGGGTGATTACGCTTTTTATCCCGAAGGCAAGGTCGGTATGGAGTTCAGCTATCTCAAGGATTCGGGTTACAAGTATGTCGAGGAGGCCGCGAGCGAAAATGAAGGCGCGGAGGGCTCGACGCTGGTTTACCAGGGCGCGCAGATCCGTGCGTTATCCCGCTGGTACAAGATGAGCGGCGACGAGCAGGCCCTAGAGACCGCGCGCAAGCTGGTGAACTTCGTGACCAAGCGCAAGATGTGGGTTGCCGACGCCGTCTCGATCGGGATCGACGGACCCGGGCACGGTCATTTCCGCGGCCATTTTCACGGGCGTCATGTTACGACACGCGGCATCCTGGAATACGCCCATGCCGCCAATGACCCGCGGCTCAAGGAGTTCGTTCGCGACGTCTTCGAGTACGCCCGTGATTGGGGGATCGGTCGCATGGGAATCTTTGGCGACCACGCCCACAAGGCCTATACGGAAGGTTGCAGCATCGCGGACATGGTTGCCCTGGCGATCCGACTATCCGACTTCGGGGTCGGAGATTACTGGGATGACGTGGACCAGTTTGTGCGCAACCAGGCGACGGAATCTCAATTCGTGCGGGCCGATCTGCTGGAAAAGGCGTCGAAAGCCGTGACGGAATATCCGGAGGCTTATCAACAATATGCGACCGACCAATTGTTGCCCCCCGCCTGGGGACCGGCGGGGTTTCAGGGCGTTCTGGATCGGACGGCTCCCCAGAAGCCCGAGACGGATCGCGTGATCGAGCGCAGCCTGGGCCTGTTCCCATTTTTCAGCATGCCCACGTCGATCTCGTATCCGGTCCAGGGCGGCTGCTGCTCGGGCAATCTCACCAACGCGCTCTATTACGCCTGGGAAAGCATTACCCGCTATAAGGACGGCGTGGCGCGGGTCAACCTGCTGCTCAACCGGGTATCCCCTTGGTTGGACATCGATAGCTACCTGCCCTACGAGGGGAAAGTCGTCATCAGGAACAAGACTGCTCGGGAAATGACCGTCAGAATTCCACGCTGGGTCGATAAAGAGGTCGTCAAGGGCACGGTTAATCAAACGGAGGTGGACCTCTTCTGGGTGGGCAACACGTTGGTGTTCGATGGCCTTCAGGAGAAAGACGTGATCACGATCGAGTTTCCGATGGTCGAACAGACGGTGAAGTACACTCATCCGTTCGACAAGGAGTACACGATTACGTTTAAGGGGAACACGGTCGTCGATATTTCGCCGCGCGAGACGAACCCGACGGCCTACCCGATCTACCTGAGAGATCACTACAAACGCGACAAGGCCCCGATGAAGAAGGTGAGCCGTTACGTCTCGCCGGTCGTCCTTGACTGGTAAGGCTTTAGCGGGGGGAGATCAAACGAGGTACCTCGGCAAATCCTGGAACCAGAGGAGCATCTCAGAGGTCATGTTGAAGACGATACTGTCGTCCTCTTCTGGCATTCCGAGGTCTTTGTTGAATTTCCACGCGCCGTCGGCATCTTGATATTCGATGAGATAGTCGATGACGCCGGTCGCCTTGTTCTTGTAGAGCGACTCGCCGGTGATGGTGTAAAGCAGACAGCACGCCCAGCCTTGCTTCCAACAGCCGAAAGACGCGAACGCATCGTCGGGACATCGCAACAGGAACTCGATGTACTTCTTCGAGGTGTCCAGATATTTTTGCGTCCGAGTCAAGCGGTACGTCAGAGCGAGTATCGCGGCCGATATGCCCACCATCCAAAAGTTCTGGGGACTCTTTGTTGAATTGACGATGTAATGGGTGGGATTCTGGTTCGGTAGTTCTTCCACGAGTTCCCCATTTTCGTTCATGTACAAGTAAAACAGGTCCTCGTTCTTCTGCGCGTCAAACGTTTTGATCAGGTAATCCGCCGCCCTTAAGAGCACCGCTTCGTTCCCGAGATAAGTTAGCACCTGGCACGCGGACGACGTTGACGCGATATCCGTGAAGCCCTTGTAGTCTCCACCGATCATGTTTGAATAAAAACCTCCCCTGGTCTCGCACTGATGGCTCAGCATAAAATCGATTCCGGGCTTCGAGATGTCGAACCTCCCATTCAGGAGGGCCGAGAGACAAAACCATGCGTTGTGGTAGAGGTACAACCGCCATTCAAAACTATCGGTCGAAGGCTCTATCTTGTACTCGTCACAGGCCCTGAAGTCTCCGTCGTCCGTGAAACAATTGTTCTTTATCCAGTCCAGTATCCTCATGGCTTCTTCATTGCGACCTGATTTCATCAAGGCGAAAGGCGCCTTCGGGTAACAACTCAAGAGCGGCCGGGCGGCTTTAAACGAGCCGTCATCGTTCAAACGCTCAAGGATCCAGTTCAGGCCTTTTTGTCTTGTCGTCTCAACGTCCTTCATCTTCATTTCATGCCTTCCTTCGCGCGCCATGATCTGATGGATTTAAACTAGGGGAAACGTTTACTTCAGCTCTGGGGAACAAGGGCCATGACCTGTTGATAGGCAGTCTCGGCGGCTTTGACCGGGTCTTCCTTAAGTACTCTCTCATAGTAGGTGAACGCTTCATATTCGACGGTGCAATAACCGTCGTATCCGATATCATCGAGCGCTTCGAAAACCGCTTTCCAATCAATGCTTCCCCCTCCGGGCACGGGGTACGTAAACGTCTCATCTTGATAGCCTTCCTTGCCGATCGCGTCTTTAAGATGGACGTGTTTGATTTTCGGGCCCCACTGTTTGATCACCCAAGGTATATCGTTCCTTACCAAATGGTGATGGGAGGGGTCCATGTTGATGCACAGATAGTCTGAATTGAAGTGGTCGAGCAGAAAATTGCCGGTGTAGAAATCTCTGCAAACCATCCCCCAGCAAACTTCGAGCGCGAGGATTACCTGGTGTTTTTCCGCGACGGGCACGATCCGTTCGTAAGCGTCAAGGACCATTTCCCAAGCCCGCCCTTCCGGCAGATCGGTGTGAAGGCGAGGATTTCCTTCTTCCCATTTCCGCGGCCCCGTGAAGACATTAATAATGTGAACCCCCGCCTCGGCGGCCGCCTGGATGCACTCGATGGTGTGCTTGATGCGATCGCTGCGCTCATCTTCGGATAATGTGATATAGTCGTCCTGCACCATGATGTCGGACGCTTCCATACCGAATTGAATGGGAACTTCCTTGCATTTTTTGCGCTGCGCGGCGGTGGTCTTGCGGGGATCAAAATGGGGCATGTCCCATTCAATGCTCTTGTATCCTATACGCGAGAGGATTTCGCAAACTTTCTCGACCTCCATTTCGTAAAAGCCCAAAGACGCCTTAAAACCGACCGAGATTCCTTTGTTTTCACCCATCGTTTAGTTCTCCTTGACGACACATGATATTCTCTGGCTCTTTTTCTTGGTGGAAGGCGTGTCGGCAATGCCGAACGAGACGCCTCCTGAACGGCCGTATTCCATGGCTGACATGAACTCGACGACCGCCGGCTTGCCGGA
This sequence comes from Candidatus Sumerlaeia bacterium, assembly GCA_963580245.1. Lineage (GTDB taxonomy): Bacteria > Sumerlaeota > Sumerlaeia > MVZB01 > MVZB01 > CAUZJO01. The sequence continues at coordinate 19,137 of CAUZJO010000013.1, forward strand.
TTTTCGCGCCCGTTCAAGGGCGGGCTGAATGTCCTCGATCTTCTCGACACGCTCCGAGTAAGCGCCGAACGCTTTGGAGATGGTCACGTAATCCGGGGTATAAGGTTTTCCCGTTGCCTCATCCGTGAACTCGGTCGCAAAATGGCGGTCAAGGAAGTTGATGAGGAGATCCCGGATGCTCAGGTGGCCGTAGTTGTTCAAGACGGCGCAAATGATCGGAATGTTTAGCTGAACGGCTGTCGCCAACTCCTTCAAGCACATGAGGTAATCACCGTCGCCCATCAACGCCACGACCATTCGATCGGGGTGCGCCAGTTTCGCCCCGAGCGCGGCGGGTAGCGTAAAGCCCATCGGCGCGAAGGACGATGACGTGATGCACGTGCGGGGATGATAGACCGGGAACTCGTGAAGGAGCTGCATCTGAGTGTAGCCCGCGCCGCCGATCACGATGCCGTCATCGGGCATGAACGCTCGCAGTTCCTTCAGGAACCGGCTGGTGCTCATGGGCAGCTCGTCGGTGGCGAGTGAATCCAGGGCCTTGCTCCATTCGCCCTTAAGTTGTTGAAGCTCCGCGAAGTATTCGGTTTTCTCGTAGTCCCTTGGTTCGGTGATCTCTTTGACCGCATCCAAAACGCCCTGAAGGAACATCTTGATATCCGAGGCGATGCCCATCTCGATGGGGTAAGCGCGCCCGATCTCTTGCGGGTCCATGTCGACTTGGATCACTTTGGAGGGCGGGATGTTGAAACTGACCCCTTGCACGTAGGAGCTCGATGACCACTCGGCGAATCTGTATCCGAGCGCCAGTAAAACATCCGCCTTTTTAGAAAGTTCGGTTCCGCACGGAGAGCCCTTGAATCCGGTGTAAAACGCGCAAAGCGGGTGCCTTTCCGAGATCGCGCCTTTACCGGCGAAACTCGTGACGACGGGGACGCCAAGGTACTCGGCCAGCCTTGCCAGTTCGTCCGTCGCATCCGACATGATCGTCCCGCCTCCAGCGAGGATCACGGGTCGTTTCGCGTCAATGAGCGTCTTCGCGACTTTTTGAAGCGTTTCCTTGTCGGGTCCCACCCTCGCGTTGATTCTGAAATTCATTTCTCCCATCAGTTCAACGTCGACGCTTTGCGCCTGGACATCCATGGGCAGGTCGATGTGAACCGGACCGGGTCTTCCGGTGGTCGCGATTCGGTAGGCGGCGGGCAGGACGTCGGGAAGTTGCTCGATGTTGGATATCAGCCAACTTTTCTTGGATATAAACTGGGTGACATTGGTAAAATCCGGACGGTGTCTGCGCTCAATGGCCTGAAACGGACCTTTGCCGAAAAAGTAAGTCTGACCCGCGCCGGTAAAGACGAGCATCGGAATCGAATCGGCATAAGCGGTTGCCATGCCCATGAGGGTGTTATAAGCGCCGGGCCCGACCGAGGTGAAAACCGCCAGGGGCTTGCCGGTCGCGCGGGCGTATCCATCGGCGAGATGGACCGCGTTCTGTTCATGTTTGGCCTGGATGACTTTGATCTTGTCTTGGTAATCGATGAAGGCCTCGGCCAGGCAGAGACAACCGTGGCCGATGATCCCGGTCATATAGGGGATCTCGAACTTGACCATGTATTCCGCAATGAGTTCCCCGCACGTGTACTTTGGCATTTCCCTACCTCTCTTCTGAAATACGGGAAATCGTGGGGCGTAAGAGTGGCCGCATGATAGACGTTCCCCTCAACCGATCATTCCCATTCAATTCAAAATATCCGATTTGGCCGGCTGAACCCTGCTGACCTGTCCAACTCGTCCGGCATTCTTACCCCCGGTGGCGGCGAAAGCAAGTTTTAAAGGCCGACGCCATGATTTCTCCTCCCGACCCTCTAAGGTTTTTCAGCGAGGGAATCTTGGATACTCTTACTTATCAGGGAACCTCTAATAATTGGCTCGTGCTCGAATTCATTCGTCCCTGTCGGGACTTCATGTCCCATTTTGCTCGCATTCCCGCCACTTTCGTGGCGGGCTGAAAGCATCCGTCCCTCAGGGACTGAATTTTTAGAGGTTCCCTTAAACATTTATGAACATGGTGGGCCGTGTTCGGACGCCTCACGCCGGCGGGTCGAGCACCTCGCCGCCGCGCAGACGGGCGCACAGGTCGATCAGGTGCCGGGCGGCGGAGCGGGCTTCGAGCTCGGTGCTGTCGCGGCCGAACGAGATGCGCACGCCGCCGTTGACCCGCCAATCGGGCAGGTCCATCGCCTGGAGCACGGCGGACGGCTCGATCACGCCCGAGGTGCAGGCCGATCCGGCCGAGATCGCCACGCCCGCCAGATCCATCCCGACCACCAGGTCGTCCTGCGCCACCCCCTCGAACGCGAGATTGAGCACGCCGGGGATGCGGTTCTCCAGCGCGCCGTTCAATTCGCAAGGCCCCGCTCCCTCCCGGACCAGCTCCAAGAAGAGGGACTCGAGTCGCCGCAGGTGCGCCGCGGCGTCCTCTCTGCGCTTGAGGGCCACCTCGGCCGCCGTCGCCATGCCGACCGCCCCGGGCAGGTTCTGGGTCCCCGCGCGCCGCTCGCCTTCCTGCGAGCCGCCGTGGATCAGCGGATCGAGTTCGACCTCCGGCCCGACGTAAAGCGCCCCGACGCCCTTGGGGCCATGGAATTTGTGGGCGGCCAGTGCTAGCAGGTCGCAGCCCAAAGCCTGCGGCTCGACCGGGATGCGGCCAAACGCCTGGACGGCGTCGCTGTGCAGCAGGGCGCCGCAACGGTGGGCCATCTCGGCGATCTCGGCGAGCGGTTGGATCATGCCGGTCTCATGGTTGGCGTACATGACGCTGACCAGGCAGGTATCGCCCGTGATCGCCCGCCCGACTTTGGCCGGATCGAGCCGTCCGTCGGGGCCGGGGTTGACCTCGGTGAGTCCGACCCAATCAAACCGGGCGGCCATGTAGCGCGCCGAACGCAAGACGCATTGGTGTTCCATCGCGGAGACGACCAGGTGCGAAGGCCGCCCGGCGCGCCGCATCAGGATGCCCTTGATCGTCAGGTTATTGGCCTCCGATCCCGAGGCGGTCAGGACAATCGACTCGGCCGACACGCCCAGACAGCCCGCCAGCCGGACGCGCGCGTCCTCGAGCGCTTCGAGGGCCTTCCGCCCGAACTGGTGAATACTGGACGGATTGCCGAATTCCCGCACCGCTTCCCATATGGCGTCCTCGGCCTCGGGGGCCAGTGGTGTCGTGGCGTTGTGATCGAGGTAAATCATTGGACAACAACTCCCTGGCGCACCGATCCGTCCCGGCGCGCCATCATTGTAGGATGGCGGGCGTGTAAGAGCCTTCCATCGCCAACGGAGCCCCCCGCCAGAAGTCTCCGATTTTCCCATATTAGTCCAAATACCGGGCCGAATCACAAGAATCCCTCGAAGAAGGCCACTTTTTGTTTGTGAGATGTGGAGCGGCCGTTGGTGCACGCCCGTCCGGTCCAGACCAAAGAAGGCGCGCCTGAGCAGGGGATGACCATTAGCATGGCGTCGGGGGAACCCGAAGACACGGGACGCGGATTGCGCGGATTAGGGTTTTCTGGCAGGGTTGCGGCTTGGCGGCAAGATTAGGGTCCATCAATCGCTCAAGGGCTTCAACCTTTTCCGTCGGTCTGCGTCTCTATGTTCAGGAGCGGAACGATGAACTCTGTGATCGACCCGACCTCAGGCGCGCGCCGGCGTGGATGACCTGACCGACCAACGATTGCTGCGGGACTTCTGCGCGGGCGATCGCGCGGCGTTTGGCGCGCTGTATCGCCGCTACGCCCCCCGCGTTCACGCGACCGCATATCGCTGACCCATAATTGGGAGGAGGCCGAGGATACGCTCCAGGAGGTTTTCTTGAAGCTGGCGCGCAACGCGCGGGACATTCGCCGTCAGGCCTCGCTCTCGACGTGGATTTATCGCGCGACGGTCAATCGGGCGATCGATTCGTTGCGGCGGCGGCGAGCCGGGGTTTCGCTCGACGCGCCCGGGACGCCGGCGGCGCGGATCATCGCGGTCGAAAGCCTGCGGCGCGAGGCCGAGCGGCGCGACGAACTCTTGCGCCGCGTGGAGGCCCTGATCCCGAGGTTGCCCGAGCACCAGGCAGGGGTCTTTGTGCTGCGCTTTTTCCAGGGGCTGTCGCATGCCGAGATCGCGGGGGTTCTGGGTTGCAGCCTTTCCAGCTCCAAGAGCTATCATTCGTTGGCGGTGCGTAAACTTCGCGACTGGATTGCCCAGGAAGAGGCCGCGGACCGGGCGGAACGCCGTCCCCGGATCGGCCGGGAGGTTCGTGTGTGAGATCGAGTTGCGCCAAGATGCATTCTCTCATGCCCTCGGCGGTCGAAGGCGAGCTGGATGAGAGTGCCCGCGCGGTTGTCGCCGCGCACACGGGCCGTTGCGAAGCGTGCGCGGACGCATGGTCCTTTCACGTGCGGCTGCGCGAGGGGCTGGAAGGCGATCCGGCGGGCGCGCCGCCGCCGGTTTATTTCGAGGGGGTCTTGGCCGAAATCCACCGGCGGATGCCGGTGCCCGTGTCCTTGCGCCCGCGCCGAGCTCGCATCAGTTTGGATCGACCGCAACTGGCGTCGGCGGTCATGAGCGGGCTGTTCGCGATCTGGCTGCTGGCGGGGTTTGCCCACCGGATGCCAGGTCCCACACGGTCCGCTGCGGGGGGCGTTGAACGGGCGTCGATCGCGCCCAGCGGGGACCGAGAAGTTTTGAGCGCACAGGTCCTTCGGCACCCGCGGTTGGTGGCGGTCGATGGGATCGGTCTGGTTTCGGAGGACTCGCCGATCCTGCGTATGTCCAGCGAAATGCTTGGGGAGCTTGGATTGGGATGCCGCGGGTCGCCGAGCCGGTTGCGCCCCAGCCGCCGCCTGGTGATCGGCTGAGAAGGGTCGCCGGAGGGGCTCGCTCCCATAATAGAGGAATACCATGGAGAAATATGAAGCCGCATCGACGTTGAACGGACCGACTTTCCCGAACTCAACATCGGCGAAATCGATCCTTGCGGGTTTTACGTTTGTCGAGCTGACGATCGTGATGGCCATCCTTGCCATCCTGACGGCCATTGCCGTCCCCAATTTCATGGAAGCGAGGGTGCGGGCGACGGTAAGCCGTTCGCGCAGCGAGTTGGCATTGCTCAACATGGCCATCGATTCCTATCGCCTCGAGGAGGGGAGCTTTCCTCTCAATGCGGTCCCCGGAGAAGCCGGTTCGTGGGACTTGCTGGCGCTGACGACGCCGGTCGTCTACCTCAGCCGACTGCCGATGGACGCGCTCACCACGCAGGAGGCGCGCGGTCGGAACCACCCTGTGCCGCTCAACCCGGTTCCCTATCGGTTTTACAACGCCCTGCAGCTTGACCCCGAGCAGGGGCTCAGGCCCTTCGATGCGTATTCGGAACGGATGTTGAGGGGCTTCGGCACCGGCCTGTTATGGGGACTCGGCCCCCACCGCGCCCTGCGGCCCGACGGGGGAACCGTGGCGACCACGATCCATCCCGACGGCGCGGTCCAGGTTTTGCCGTACAATCCCACGAACGGCACCACGTCGCCGGGTGACATTTACCAGATGGTTCCCTGAAACGACCGGACCGGGGAGTCGGCCGGAAGCAGGGACAAGCCCAGCCCGAGGAGCTTAGAGGACCATGTTTAGATTGTTTCGAACCCCGCGACGGATGGAAGACCTGGCCCTGTTCTCGCGCCACTTGGCCGGGGCGATGGCCACGCGCGCCCCGCTGCCCGAGTTCCTGCGCGCCTACCTGCGCGACAGCGAGGGCGGGCCGGTCGAGAACGCGGTGGCAAAAATCGCCGATGACGTGGCGATGGGTCAGCCCCTGGCCGAGGCGATGGATAAGCACCCCAAGGTCTTCCCGGCCGCTTACCGGCGGCTGGTGCGCCTGGGCGAGCAAGGCCGGACCCTTGTCGGGATGCTGCGCCAGACGGCCGACCGGATGGAGGAGGGCCTGAAGACGTACGAACATTTCCGCCGCGCCGCCGCCTACCCGCTCATCCTTCTGCTGGTCATGTTCGGCGTGACAACGTTTCTGACCATCGTGCTACGGCCAAAGTTCGAGGCGATTTACATGGAATTGGGTGCCTCGCTTGGCGCATCGGCCCCTCTGGGCGGGAACATGGCTACGGCGATCCTGATCTTGAATCTGATCCTGCTTGTCCCGATCGCCTACTTGCTGGCCGCGCTGCTGGGGCTGCGCGTGTGGGGTTTCGGTTCGGGGCGGCTGTTGTTGCAACTCCCGTTGATCGGTCCCGCGCTGCGGCTGGTCGAGTCGGCCAACTTCGCGAATTACCTCTCACTGTTGCTGGACAACCGCGTCCCGCTGGCTGAGTCGCTGGGACTGATCAGCGACGCCTCGGAGAACCGCTACGTGCGGGCGGTGGTCGAGGACTTTCGGCGGCGTTATGAGTCGGGCGAGAAACTCGGCGCGATGATGGAGCACCATCCGCTTTTCCCGGCGAGCATGGCCGTGATGATCGCGGCGGCCGAAGATCAGGGCGAGTTGGCCGAGACGCTACGTCATTTGGGACGCTTCTACCACGAACGCACGCTGCACGGCCTGACCCTCTTGCGCGAGGTCATGGAGCCGTTGATGCTGATCCTGGTCGGTCTGTTCGTCGCCTTGCTGGTGGGCGTGTTCTTCTATATGCCACTGTTTCATATCTCGAAGTTGATCGGGTGAAGGGTCGCGAATCCATGCCCGTGCTCGAAGTTGGAAGGTCCGGCGAGGCGAGGGGAGGGCAGGGGCCCGTGGAAGAAAAGATGAAACCGGCGACCGCTGACCACCGCGCGAGTCTCGATCCGCCCAAGAGCGTCGAGGAGGCGCCGGTGTGGTTGGCCCGTCTGCTGCAGTGGGCCCACGAGTGCCGCGTCACCGACCTGCACCTCTTCCCCTCCGATGGCCGGGCGATGGTCTGGGCGCGGATCGATGGCGAGTTGCGCGAGGTCGCGTGCTATTCGCCGTCGGTCCACGAACGCATCATGGCCCGGCTCAAGGTGCTCGGTCGCTGCTCGGATTACACGGGCGAGTTGGTGCAGGAAGGCCGCTTCACGCTCAACGGACACGCCGAACAGGGCGAGGCGCGGCTGTCGGTGCTGCCGACGCTGCGCGGGGAGGGCGGTTGCGCCGGCTTGATGAGTTGGGATACTCGGAGGGGCTCGCCGAGTCGCTGCGCCGCGCCGTGGATCGCCTTCAAGGGTTGATCCTCGCCGTCGGGCCGAGCGGGTGCGGCAAGAGCACGGCGTTCTACGCGCTGCTGCGCGACCTGAACGAGCGGACCGGTCGTCCGGTCTCGATCGTCACGATCGAGGACCCCATCGAGCAGTCGATGCCGTTTGCGGCCCAGATCTCCGCCGACCGGAATCGCGGACTCGGTTTCGCCGAGGCTCTACGGGCGGTGGTGCGCCAGGACCCGGAAGTCATCATGATCGGCGAGATCCGCGACGCCGAAACGGCCAAGACCGCCCTGGAGGCCGCCTTGACCGGTCACCGGCTTCTCTCCTCGATGCACACGCTGACGGCCGGCGAGGCCCTGGTGCGGCTCCGGCAGATGGGGGCGCCGCCTTATGTAATCAGCTCCGCGCTGGCCGGCGTGCTCAACGTGCGGTTGGTGCGACTGTTGTGCCAGGCGTGTCGCGAGGGGCATCCGCCAACTGAGAGAGAACTGGCGCCGGCGCCCGAGGCGGCTTCATGGCCCGAGGCCCGCGTCGCCGAGCCCGTGGGATGCGAGGATTGCCTCGGCAGCGGGCACCGGGGGCGGATCGGGACCGGCGAGTGGCTCGTGCCGACCAGCCGGACGGTGCTCGCCCTGCAATCCGCCGCCCCGGCTTCGGAGGTCGCCGCAAGCTTGGATACGTCGGTCCCCGCCCGCGAGGCGGTCCTGGAGCTGGTGCGGTCGGGTCGCGTTGCGCCCAGCGCGATGGAGCGTCTCAGCGGTTTGACGTCACTGACGGGCGGCGAGAGGACGGTGACGTGATGAACGATTCCAAGAACCCGGTCTCGAATCCGGGTAACAAACCCGGGCCGAGGCGGACTTCTCCCGGAACGAAGATCGCTGCTTTGATCCTCGCGGTCCTCATTGGAGGTAGCGCGTTCTATATCTGGCTGGTCACGAACGCATATCATTTCATTGTCCTTGACCTTTTAGGGTCCGAATTCATCGGCTTTTTTGTGATCATCCCCCTGATATTGGCGCATTGCCTCGTCCTATTATTCTGGCGACGCGCGACGACTCATACGATCCGAGATTTCTTCGCGTGGCTCGTTATCATCGCCGTGGTATTGCCAGATCTATTTTTTGGTTTGGTGTTCTATAACACTCAAACCGACGCGATGCACGGGATAGTCTGGGGAGAGTTTTTCGAGGCCACGGCGAGTCCTTTCGCGCTGGTACTATGGGCGATCATCGCCCTGATAAGCGTCCTGGTCATGATGCACCCGCTTCAGGCCCTTTCGATCCCCAGTTCCCCCCTTAGTCTTATCCCGCTTATCCTCTCATATCTCTGTATTTGGAACCCCCTTGGCATCTTGGTCGGGTTTTGGTTTCCCGTTCATCGTCGGCTTAAGTACTTCTGGAAGCCGGAACGTCTGCAGCGGCTGGGGACCGAAAGGCGCGGCATGACGCTGATCGAAATCCTGATCATCATCGCCATCATGAGTATCCTGGCGGTTTCGGCGGCGCACGTGTCGGCGGTGATCCTGCGGTCGGCGCATTCTCAGCAGACCTGGGTCGAGGCTGTCGAGCTGGCCCAAGATGAGATCGCGATGCTGCGGGCCGGGGAGCGCCTGCCCGACCCCGGCATCCACGGCGTCCACGAGGAGGTCGCCGACTTGCATTCGCAACTGAGCCAAAGCGCGACGGTCGAAATCGGGTCGGGCGCCGATGAGCGGGTGCGGCAGGTGCGGGTCACCGTCCGGATCAACAACGAGTTTGACCGGCGCGAAGTGAGCCTGGCGGCCTTGCTGCCCGTCGCGCGGGACGGTCGGGGGGTGAATCCATGACGCATCCTCGACGCCGACGGCCGCGCCTTGCATTTACCTTGATCGAACTGCTGATTGTCACGTCGATCATCTCGATGACATTCGCGGCGGGTTTTGGGCTTCGCTCCCAATTCGGCGCCGTTCGGGAGCGGCTGGGCGAGCGGCTTGACGCCCGGGAAGAGGCTCTGAGCACGCTGACGCGCTGGCGTCGCGACGTGACCTTGGCGGCCAACATCGAACTGGGCGACGCGGGGCGATCGATGACGATCCAGCCCCATGGCTCCGATGGGCCGGCCGAACGGGTCCGCTATCATTGGACGGATGCGGGGCGTCTGGTCCGCGTGATCCAAACGGACACCCCCAGCCAAGCCCCGCGCGAGCAAATCCTGGCCGCTAACGTCAGCGATGTTCGTTTTCAGCAAGTCGGTCGCGGCTACCGCCTGACCTGGGTCACGCGATATGACGATGGGATGCAGAAATGGTCATGGCGTTATGGAGGGTTTGCCACACCGCTGGCGGTGGGTGAGGTCCGCCCATGAGCCGGTGCCTTCATATCCTCCGCGCGAACCGGCGGCGTGGGACGATCCTGATTTTCTTTGTCCTGCTGATCCCGATCGTGATGATGTTGCTGTTGACGGTCCTGACGCGGCTGGACGTGGCGCGGGGGGGAGACACGCCGGTATCATCAACGCATTCAGGCCGATCTGCTTGCGCAATCCGTCCTGGCCATTGCCGAGGCCCAACTGGCCGACGGTACGGAGCAACCGGCGGCGCAAACCCTATAAGGGGAAGTCGAGGGAGCCGGGACTTACGCATTGCGCCTGGAACCGGGCGAGGATGGGAATTGGCGCATCGAGGCCCGCGGCGTCGTCCACGCGGGCCATTACCAGATGGTGAGCGAGCTGGAAGCCGTCGCAGGCCGGCCCCTCGATGGGTCGGCCGCGCCGACGCTCAACGTTCACGTCTCGACCCGGTCCCATAGAAAAGCTTTCCTCCCCGATTACGCCCGACATCTGCCCCCCCCGCGCGATCGCGGACCGACCTGGTCCCGACTCGCGCCTGGATACTCGGTCCGAAGTCCTGTTGCAAAAAATCTATCGGGAAGAAGTCACCGTGAACGACCCGTCGCCGGTGGGCCTGGTCGGCGGCTGGAGCCAGGCGATCGAGTGAATCCTTGGCCATTCCCCCGCCGGCGACTGAAGCCGGGACCAAGCCGGGTCATCCCATCGGGAACGAGACGCCCCCGGCTTCTGGGTTCCCATGGGCCGAGGGCGGGGCATTCGGTAACCACACGAATGTCGCTAATCATCAGTTTCCGACCCAGGACATGCCGGCGGATGACCATGATCAGAAATGGGCTTTTTTCATTGACGAAGCGGGCCATGGACGTATATACTCTTTATTTTTAGGGGGGGGGTAGTTTAAGGCATTCACGTAAGGATAGAAGGGGCAATTGCTATGATGCGCAAGGGGTTTACACTTATCGAACTACTGATCGTGGTGGCGATCATCGCGATCTTGGCGGCCATCGCGGTGCCCAATTTTTTGGAGGCACAGACTCGCGCTCGGGTCGCGACCGTCCTGTCGGACATGCGGGCGGTCAACGTTGCGATCGAATCATACGTTATTGATCGCAATACCCGGCCTTCGGCTTATTACCCGGGTAGGGAGCCCACCTGTAAACAAAAACAAACGTGGGGCAAGTGGTTCCTACGGGCTGAAACCTTTGGCGGAACATTCAGCGGCATTGGGGGTCAACTGACTAGCCCTATCGCCTATATGACCGACTTGCCCCTCGATCAGTTTAACACCGACTATATTTTGAAGTACTCCAAGAGCTGGGGAGGGTTGGCCAACGCGAGCATGTTTTACGCGGTGGACCGTTGTAAGACGCATAATTTCGGTATTCCGAATGACGCGGGCCAGAGTGGACAATTCATCTGGATCTATGACATCGGCTATTTTCTCCAGAGCGGCGGTCCGAACCTGGTGATCTGGTCGCACGACACCGGATTCATCTACGATCCAACCAACGGCACGGTCAGCCCCGGGGACATTTACTATGTCGGTCATGGGATGGGTTTTCTCGGCGCCGGTCAGGTCTTCAATAAAGGGCGGATTCGCTAAGTCCGAATTCAAGAATCTGGTTCACCTTCGGGCTTCACGCCCGGTTCTCTTTCGACGGACCGGGCGGTTTCAATTGGAGGACTTGGAGCATCCGGGGCTGCGTCAAGCATGACGTGGGTATCGCTTATGACGGGCCCGGCTGGCGTTGTCGGTGGGAAGACGGTGTTTACTGAATCCAGCGGATATGAGAGTATATGGGGGTTCGTGGGGTAGTGGAAAACATGCTGGTTCTGGGTCGCGGCGGAGCCGTAAAGGGCCTTTGGGGCCGGTGCGCGGAAGGTCGGGAGGGGTCGGAGAGCCCGCTGGCGCCCAAAAAACTTTTCTGGCGGCGGCCCAGGCAGATGCTATATATTTAGAGCAGTAAGCACACAGGCTGGTGAGAGGAAAGACGGACGGTTTGGAGATGAGCACAATGAGTCGCAGAACATACGACGCCGAGGTCGAGCGAAGGGACCGCGCCGGATGGCGGGTCCGCTTCGACGGTTGCCGCCTAAAGCGAATCGTACACGTGATCCTCATCGGGTTCGTTTTCGGGTTTGCGGGCAGTGGGACGGACCGGGTCCGGGCCCAAGAGGCCGATTCCGCCGACGCCCGCGCCAAGCCGGTCGACGTCGTCCGGATAACGTGCGTCAAACACGGCATCCATCGGGTCCGCGGCGATCAACTGGCAAAGTTGGGGATAAGGCTGAGGGCCATCGAGCACGATCAGATCGCCTTGGTCCACCACGATGAGTCGGTCCCGTTCCACGCGGTGGGTCTGGACGACGGAGTTTTCAACCGAGGGGATTCAATTTATTTCTTTGCCGAAGGCCCGAAGACCGAAGAGCTGCCGTACATCAACACGCGTCGGCCCTATTATCCCGTTTCTCAATCATTCACGTTGCACTTGGGTCCGTCGCGCCACCAACCCGATCTCTTCATCCACAAGTCGACCGGGCCGCGCGCCATTGACGATCCCGATGCGTATCCGCTTTATCTGGCTGAGGGCCGCCGACGATTCGAGAAAGATCCGATCTGGGAGTTCGTCCGCGATGGCGCCATGAAAGACCCGGAGGTCGATTACCTGTTTTGGGAAAAGATGACCTATCCCAAGAGCAATGAAACGGAACAAACCGTGACGATTCCGTTTGTGTTGCCGGACCTCGACGTTGAATCGACCGCCAGCGCGGAGATCCGGTTGATGGGCATCAGCGCGGTCGGCGGGCTCACGCAATCGATGGAGCACCATCTGACGACGGATTTCAATGGCAAGTGCAGGCGCTACTACGAATGGAGCCAGCCGGCGAAGTTTACGGCCCACGTCGAGATACCGCCCCGCAAACTGCGCAAGGGCAAGAACGAATTCAAAGCCACCCTGCATCCTCCGAAAGTGTTCAAATTGACCACGACCGGGCTAGCGCGCAAGCTCAAGATTGACGTTGTGGCGTTGGACTGGTTCGAGGTGCGGTTCAAGCAATTCACAAACGTCCATGAGGGTTACAATGAGTTCTACTTTAGCGAAGAGGACCTGAAGGAACCAATCTCGCTGAGCATTCGCAACTTTTCATCAGGGGGGATTCTCGTTTTCGACGTGGAAAACAAGGAGGTTTTTCAACCCAAGCCCTTTCGCGAGAAGGGTTCGAAGAATTACGGGGTGAATCTGCGACTGGAACCGGGCGAGAAGACCTTGGTGGCGACAACCTTTGCGGCCGCCCTCGATCCCTTCGAAATGAAACGCGTGAGGCTGCGCAACCTGTTTGCACAACCCGTCGATTGCGATATGCTGATCCTGACCCATGGTCAGTTTCGTTCGGCGCTCAAGCCGTTCATCGACTGGAAGGTGAGCCGGGGCCTGAAGGTCCACATGGTGGATATCGACGATATCTTCAACGAAGAATCGGCGGGCTTTGCCACGGTCGAATCAATGCGTGACTACGTGGAGTACGTATACAATAGTCAGCCCGAACCAAAGCTGAAGTATCTATTGTTGGTCGGCGACTCGAGCCTGATTTCAAAATACATGACCCATATGCCCGCCTATTCTTTCCATCAGAGCGGGTTCCCCCCCAACGACAACTATTTCGCGAACTTCGTGGACCCATTTGACGCGCCGGTCTTGGCGGTGGGTCGGTTTTCGGTGCGCGAGGCCGAACAAATTCAAGACATCACGCGCAAGATCATCGATTATGAAAGCGGCAAGGACAACGGCGCGTGGCGGTCGCGGTTCTTCGTGATCGCGGCCGCGGCGGCCTGGGCCACCAGGGACGCGGATAAACTCATTGACCGATTCGTTCGGCCTCACTTCGCCAGCAGCCTCTTAAGAACGGAAAATCACAAGTCCTCGCCGGAGTATCACGCCTTTTTGACCCAACAGATCGTCGACCAGTTGAATACCGGTAATCTGATCACGGCCTTCTTCGGTCACGGCGGCGGCACGGTATGGGAGGTGGGACCGGCGATGGCCGGTGGGTACTTCCGCACCCACTTGTTTGATCAGAAGAACGTCGCGAAACTTGAAAATCGCGACCGTTTGCCGTTGGTGTTCGCCTTGACCTGTTACACCAACAAATTTGACGATCCGCACGTGACGCAGACCCTCGGCGAGACGTTCATGAATTCACCGGGAGGCGCGATCTCTGTCATCGGCGCGACCGGCCGCAGCTCGACTTCGCTGAACTATATATACATGGAGGCGTTCATGGAGGCCCTCAAGGAACGTCGATTCAACCGGCTCGGCGATTATATGGTTGCGGCCAAGGAGAAGTATAAGCGGGCTTCGACGTATCTATTGATAGGGGACCCCTCGCTTGAGTTCAATCTCCCCGAGCCCACGCTGGCCATTACAAACGTCCAATATGACGACGTCGATGGCCGGCTCACGTTCGATTACGAATTACCCGAAGACATCGAGCTGCCCGCGCCCTTGAATCTGATCGTGCTCGACAAAGACGAAAAGCTCGTGGACGAATGGACCCATTCGGTCGATGCCCCGCAGGGGTCACTGGAACGTCCGTTGAATAAACCGTATGGCGCGAGTACGCTGCGCCTGGCCGGTTACCTGACCGGGGGGCCGGGTCAATGGTACGCGGGCGGCGCGACGATCGAGATATCGACTGAGCAGAAGCAGGTGTCCCTATCGCGGGAACCGACGGAGGAACCGGAGCGGCGGCAGACACAATAACGTCGAGCCCTAAATGGGCCCGAGCCCTTTCCATTTTGTCGCCCTCCACGTCGGCTTCGCGCGCCGATTCGATCTTTTCTTTCCGACGCAAGGTTGGCCCCGCATTGAGAGAGGTCAAGTTTAGGGATCGTCCCGCAAGCTCGAGAGCCGGTTCGCCCTGTACGAAAGAAGTTGAGTGACGGACTCGTCGATCGAACAAGGGCTGGGGAGATGATTTTTCTCGTCCAAACGCCTCACCCCTGGCGCGGAATTCGGCAGCGGCCGCATCATTTGATGATGCGTTTCGCTCGGAGCGGGCATACTGTGCGCTGGGTCGAGTGTCGATACGCGCGCTGGTTGGCGGGGCGGGCGGCGGAGTTTTTTCGGGCACGGCCCGAGCGGCCCGAGGCGAACCTCGAGGTGTGGCCGGTGACGTTGATCAACGGCGAGCGGCTGCCGCCCATCCGCTCGTGGAACAAGGCCCGGCTGGCGCGGGCACTCGATCGACCGTCTCCCCCCGGTGCCGAGGGCCCGCGCGTGCTGTGGATTTACAATCCGCATGAGGGACACCTGGTCGACCGTGTTGCCCACGACCTGGTTGTTTACGACATCATGGACGAGTATCGGGGCTTCCCCTGGTCGCCCGCGAACATCGCCGAAGAGGAGATCGAGCTGCTGCGGCGGGCCGATTGCGTCTTCGCCGGGACGCGCGCTCTCTACGAAGGCAAGGGCCGCCTGGCGCAAGGGCCGGTTGAGTGCATCCTGAGCGGAGTGGAGGTCGAGCACTTCGCGCGCGGTTCGGGCGCCAAGGACGAGCAGGGGGCGGCGGGGGCCGATCGGGTCCATCGCGACTTGCGCAACCGCTATCGCCGGCTACTCGGCTATGCGGGGATGGTCGATGTGCGGATCGATCAGGCGATGTTACGCGCGGCGGCGCGTGCGTTTGCGCACTGGGGATTTGTCCTGCTGGGGCCGGTCACGACGAATGTGGATGATCTACAGGGCGTTCCCAACATTCACCTGCTCGGCGCGCGGCCGTACGCCGACCTGCCCTCCTATTACCACGCGTGGGACGCCGCCGCGTTGCCGTTCGTCGATAGCGAGTTGACCCGTCACATTAACCCAACCAAGATCCTCGAGTACGGCGCCGCGGGCCTCCCGATCATTGCGCGCGCGTTGCCCGACGTCGAGCGCTACTACGCCGACGGCGCGTGGCTCTACCGGACCGGCGAGGAGTTCATGGCGAGCCTGCGGGTCCTGGACGAGTCTGCCCCCGCCGATCGGGCGCCGCGGCTGCAAATCGCGCGCGGCTGGGCCGAACAGCGCAGTTGGGACGCGCTGGCCGGGCGGATGTTGGAGACGGTTGAATCACGGTTGAAGTCCAAACATGACAAAATGTAATCACCCAAAGAGCGCCTCTAAAAATTCAGTCCCGGCAGGGACGATTGCTTTCAGCCCGCCACGCAAGTGGCGGGAAATCAAACCGATAAGGAATTTGAGTCCCGTGGGGACGACTGCAAACCGGGTTTTTAAAGGTTCCCTAAAGGCTTATACCGATGGCCGCGGCCCGCCTCACAGGTTCCCTCACGCGGATGACACTTCATCCGTCAGTCGCGCGACGGGATGCGACAGATGCGAAATCCGAACAGATTATTGGCAAGTTTGGGATTGAATCGGAAACGGCGCGCCGAGCGGGTCGAGCCGATGTCGCTATCCCATGAACCGCCGCGCAGCACGCGCATCGAACCGCTGACGGGGCCTTGGGGGTTGCGGCGGGGCGTGTGGCTGTAGAAGTATTCGTCAAACCAATCGCGGCACCATTCCCACACGTTGCCGTGCGTGTCGAACAGGCCCCAGGGATTCGGTTTCTTTTGCGCCACGGGGTGCGTCGTTTTACCGGCGTTATCGAAGTGCCAGGCATACTGGTCCAGGAGGTCCTCGTCGTCGCCGAAACACCATCGAGCGGCGTTGCCGGCGCGGCATGCGTACTCCCACTGCGCCTCGGTGGGCAGCGTGTAGTGGCGGCCCGTTGCCCGCGCCAGTCGATTGCAGAATTCATTGGCGTCGTTCCAGCTCAACTTTTCGGCGGGGTGCTGGGGGCCTTTATTAGCCGACGGGTTTTGGCCCATGATTGCCTCGTACTGCGCCTGCATCACGGGCGTCGCCGCCATCCAGAACCCATCGATCTCCACCTCATGAAGCGGCTGCTCCTCATAATAGTCGACGTCCATTCCCATCTGAAACGCGCCCTCGGGGATCCACAACATCTTCACGTTGAGGCCCGAGTGCGTTTCGACGTAATCGTGTTGCGCATCCCTGGTTTTAGGCGCCGAGGGGGCCGGGGCGACTTGTGGCTCGCTGGGTTGGGTCGTGACGGCCTGCTTGGGCTCGGCTTTGGCCGTGGGAGGTTCAGAAGGGCTTGGGACGCGAGGGGCGGCCGTAGACGTCTGGGCGGCGGCGGGGGGCCGTGCCTCCGCGGGCCGTGGTCTCTTGCCCAGCAGTTGCTCGAGCAGTTCGTCGCATGATGCGAATCGATCTTCGGGTCTTTTTGCCAGGCAGCACTCGAGGACGTTCCAGACTTTCTCCTTGAGTCCCTGTACCGGTTTTGGTTGCTCTTGCAGGTGACGGGCCGCGATATCTTCGCCCACAAACGGGGGCTGTCCCGACAGGCTCTCGTAGAGGAGACATCCAAGCGAGTAGATATCGGTGGCCGGCCCCGGGGTTGCGCCCTCGAATTGTTCGGGGGCCTGATAGAGCAGGGACTCGGCCGCCGGGGCGCCGGTCAGCTGCATGAGCCACTCCTCGAGAGAGCGGGCCAATGTGAAATCGCAGATCTTCATCGTCTGCTGTTTGAAATCGATCGGCGTAAGCATGTTCTCCATGCGTTCCTCGAACATGACGTTGCGCGGCCTGAGGGCCAGATGGAGGACGCCTTGCCGGTGAGCAAAACTCAGCGCCTCACACAGTTGGGTGATCAGGCCGACGAACTCCTTGCCATAAATGACGGGATCACCCTCCTTCTTGCATTGCCAGTACCGGTAGTCGAAGACCTCGCTTAACGTCGGACCGGCCAGGTTTTCCATCACGAAAAAGCGGAGGCCATCGTCCTGTTCAAAGTTGATCAAGCGCATAATGCCGCGATGATTCAGTCGCATCACCGGCTTGGTCTTTTCGATGAGCATGTTGATGACTTGAGTGTGCTCGCACAACTCAACGGGAAGCGCCTTCAAGGTCACCAGTTGACTGCCCCGTTGCATGTCGAGAGCCAGCCAGACCGCCCCGACCTCCCCCCGGCCCAATTCCTGCATGAGATGATAACGTTCCAATAGGTCTTGCTGGGGCGCCAGCGGCCGCACGATCCCGGCCAGGCTGCGAAAGGTGTCGGCGCGGCCCGTGTCCGCTTCGGGTTGACTCTCCTCCGGCTCTCTTGCTTCAGGCGCGGCTTCTTCAGGCGTGGCTTCCTCCGGCTCCGGGACGCCTTGCGGCTCGGCCGCTTCCGAGCCCTCGAGTTGCCTCAACTGGGCCTCGTCCAGCTTGGTCTGGTCGAGATCGGCTTCCTCGATTTTGGCCCCCGAAAGATTCGCCCCGCTCAGGTTGGCATGGATGAGGTAGGCCCCGCTCAGGTCGGCACCGTTGAGCTGGGCCCCGCTCAGGTCGGCGCTGATCAGGTCGGCATCGGAGAGGTTGGCCCCCGACAGGTCGGCCTCCCCCAAGTTGGCTTTGGTCAGATGGGCGCCGCTCAAGTTGGCCTGGGCCAGGTTGGCCCCGCTCAGATCGACATCGATGAGGTAGGCTTCGGCGAGGTTTGCCTCGCGCAGGTCGGCCTGGCTCAGGTTGACCCCGGGCCGGTCGCCCTGACTTTGAAACTCCGTGGCGAAACTCGCCCCGCGCAGGTCCGCGCCGCGCAGATCGGCCTGGCGCAGGTCGACCCGGCTAAGCTCGGCCTGGCGCAGGTCGGCGTTGCTCAGATCGGCCTTGCGGCCCGCTTGACCTTCGGTCCGCAGCCACTGGAGGTGTTCCTCCAAGACTGTCTGGAACTGCTCCGGGTCAATCTGCTTAAGGTCCACCGATTCGGTCATCGGCCCTCCACCTTCGACATCGATCACGGGATCATGGCGATAATCCATGAGAGTTTACCTCGAATCGGGCGTTCTTTGCAATGGTTCCCTGAGAAATAGGCAACCCTACTATGAGCTCGGGATCGATGGAAAGAGGAATCCTCGCCGATCGCTCCCGGATGGAGGGGCAACGGGAATGGATGGCAAAAATCATGGCCTGATACAAAGCCGCCGCGGTTTGCGAACGGCGAATTCCAGTGGATTATCTAATTCGGTGCCTTTGATCAAGCGGCATTGGTTGATCATGCGCGCGTTTGAATCGAGCATGGTGGCGATCCCGTCGCGGGCTTCGGGCGTCAGTTCGCGGGGATGATCAAAATGCGCCATGATAAAGAGCGCGCGTTCACGATTCGACAAACCGCGCAAAGCGAAGATGCGCGGCTCATCGAGAAACTGATTTCCAATCACGGCCTGCAATGCATTCTGTTCTAAAAAACACAATAAGGCAAACGGAAACCGATTTGATGCGTCTTGATGCGTCATCCGGAACTTATTAAATCAGTATTTAAGTTTTCTGATAAATCTCCCCGCCCGACTCGTTAAACTCGCCCGATTTCTCCCGCATGCCGCCCGCGATCGCCTCGTCGACGTCGGCAAAGCCTTTCTCGGCGGCGTAGTCACGGATTTGTTGGGTGATCTCCATCGAACAGAACTTCGGGCCGCACATCGAGCAGAAGTGGGCGACCTTGGCCCCCTCGGCCGGGAGCGTCTGGTCGTGAAACTGGCGCGCGCGGTCGGGGTCGAGGCTCAGGTTGAACTGGTCCTCCCAGCGGAACTCGAAGCGCGCCTTGCTGAGCGCGTTGTCGCGAAACTGCGCGCCGGGGTGGCCCTTGGCCAGGTCGGCGGCGTGGGCGGCGATCTTGTACGCGACGATCCCCTCGCGCACGTCGTCGCGATCGGGCAGGCCCAGATGCTCCTTGGGCGTCACGTAACAGAGCATCGCCGTGCCGTACCATCCGATCATGGCCGCGCCGATGGCCGACGTGATGTGATCGTAACCGGGCGCGATATCCGTCGTGAGCGGCCCCAGGGTGTAGAACGGGGCTTCACCGCACCACTCGAGTTGCTTTTCCATGTTCTCCTTGATCATGTGCATCGGGACGTGGCCGGGGCCTTCGTTCATGACCTGGACGTCGAAGTCCCATGCCCGCCGCGTCAGTTCGCCCTGCGTTTTCAGCTCCGCGAATTGCGCCTCATCGTTGGCGTCGGCGATCGAACCGGGGCGCAGGCCGTCGCCGATCGAGAAGCAAATGTCGTAAGCGGCCATGATCTCGCAGATTTCATCCCAGTGCGTGTAGAGAAAGCTCTCGCGATGATGGGCGAGGCACCACTTGGCCATGATCGATCCGCCGCGCGAGACGATCCCCGTGACGCGCTTGGCCGTCAGCGGGACGTAGCGCAACAGGACACCGGCGTGGATCGTGAAGTAATCGACCCCCTGCTCGGCCTGTTCGATCAGCGTGTCGCGGAAGATGTCCCACGTCAGTTCCTCGGGCCGGCCGTCGGCTTTTTCCAGGGCTTGGTAAATCGGAACGGTCCCGATCGGAACGGGGCTGTTGCGCAGGATCCACTCGCGCGTCTCGTGGATGTTCTTACCCGTGGAGAGGTCCATGACCGTATCGCCACCCCAGCGCGTGGCCCAGATCATCTTCTCGACTTCCTCGGCGATCGAGCTGGTTACGGCGGAGTTGCCGATGTTGGCGTTGATTTTGACCAGGAAGTTGCGGCCGATCGCCATCGGCTCGGATTCGGGATGATTGATGTTGGCGGGAATGATCGCGCGGCCGCGCGCCACCTCGTCGCGGACGAATTCGGGCGTGATCCGGCGCGGGGTTGCCGCCCCGAAGTTCTCACCCGGGTGTTGCTCGGCGAGGCGGTCCTGCTCGGACAGCGACTCGATCCGCTGGTTTTCGCGGATGGCAACGAACTCCATCTCCGGCGTGACGACGCCCCGCTTGGCGTAATGCATTTGTGTCACGCGCCGACCAGGAAGGGCGCGCCGCGGGCCGTGGAGGCACTCGAAACGCACGTCGGCCAGGGCCGGGTCCCCGGCGCGACGGCGGCCATATTCCGAGGTGATGTCGTCCAGCGCTTCGGTGTCGTTCCGCTCCTCGATCCACGCCTCGCGCGGGCGCGGCAGGCCCTGGGTCAGGTCGAGCTCGACGGCAGGGTCGGTGTAGGGGCCGGACGTGTCGTAGACCGTGACCGGCGCGTTCGGCTCGACGCCGGCCGAGGAATGCGTGTCCGCTAGAGTGATTTCCCGCATCGGCGCCCGCAGGTCGGGTCGGCTGCCGGTCGCGTAGGTCTTGCGCGAGTGGGGGAAGGGCCGGCGCATGGCCGGATCGACTTTGACCGATTCATGCGTGGAAGAGAGGGCGCACATTATCGACACTCCGTTGTCGCTAGATTTAGGGCGGGAAAAAGGCTCTCTCGCGGAGCACCGAGGGAGGAGAGCAGCTTCCCTGCGCCGGTATTATCCGGATCAGGTTCCAAGGGTGATTCTCAAGCCCCGCCCTCGCGGGTGGAGCACCCCCAGCTGAACCATGCCTCTGAGTCTAGCGAATTCGCCTTGCGAGGATCAAGTTCAAAAGTGCCGGAGCGTGCGAATCCGGGGGATTCGAATTCCCCCCGTCATGCGGCGCCGCCGTCCGGCTTCAAACGTAGCCGAACCGCAGTTCATGGATCAAATGGGAGGGGAGCATGCGGAAGATGATCGACTCGATCTGGCTGCGACCGGCTTCGATATCGAGGACCACGCAACGGCGCACGGTTACGGGCTGGTCGGGGTCCTCGGGTTCAGGCTCGGCGGCGTTGGGCGGCGGCGGCGGATACTGATCCCGCGTCAGGGCCGACATGACCTCATCGCCGGGCCCGTCGCTGACGATGCTGTAGAGCTTGAGTTCGTGCTTGAGCCGGTCGATGGTCTCCCCCAGCGTCAGCAATTCGCCCATCTGATACTCGGCTGCGTACTTTAGGTAAAGCTCGATTTTCATCGTAGGCCGACTTGGACTCTCCTCTAGTTGCGCGGGCTTATCTTGGCGCGGTCCCGGCGAGAGATCAATCGGTATTCTGGCGTTGGGGGGTAGGGGCACCGACGAAATTGACTGGGATTCGGCGGACTCGATGGAATATAATCAAGACAAAGGATCGAGTCGGGGTTTTTGGCATCGAAACCATCGTATTAACGTCCATGCCGTGAAATACCGAAGTTATCTCATCTCATCAGCGTGGCTTCTCGCGGTGCTTGTGAATGCCGTCGGGCCGGTGACGCCTTCTCCCTTCTGGAAAAACCAGGTCGAGTTTCCCGACGATCCGTTCCGTTCGTCGTCGAACCCCTTCGGCGGGCAGGCGTTGCCGGGTTGGATCAAGTTTTCGATCCTGCTCGACGATCCGGCGACGGTTTATTTCCAGGACAGTCAGCAATACGCCTTCCACTACGATTTTGCCAGCGAGTTGCTCGACCCATTTATCGGGATGACGCGCGAGCAATTCGACGCGGTCACCCTCAACGCCGAGGGATAGCGGGCCGTGCTCGGCGCGGTGTTTTTTCCGCCGACGGTTCATCCGTTTCCCCCGTCGCCCGGGATCGCTGAGTACGGCATCCAGTTCGCGCGTCGGGATCCCTACCCGCGCGAGCAGCTCCACGACCTGTTCAACGTGGTCAGGGCCGGCGTCGTTGCGGATCCGGGAGTTCAGGCGTTTTACTTCCCGACCTTTGAACAGCGCGCCGCCGCCGAAGCCGACCGCGATTGGTTGGCGGACCAGGGCGTCCCCATCAGCTCGGCCGACCGCTGGGCCGAGGGCTGGGCTCTTGGTGAATTGAAATACTTCGCGGCCGAGGAGATCGACTCGGCGTTTCTCGCCGGGCAGCTCCTGCCCGGCGACATTCTGCTGACCGATGGCGTCCCGGCCGAGGTCCCCCTGATGGCGGGCATCCTGACGCTGGAGCCGGGCACGCCCAACTCGCACGTGGCCATCCTGGCGCGGACTTTCGGCGTTCCGTTTGTTCACCTGGTCCTGACCGAGGACATCGACCGCGCCTGGGCATTGATCGGTCATCGCATCGGGTTGCGGGCTACAACTTTGGTGAGTTCGCGATCGAATTCGGGGCGTGCGACCTGCGGCTGATTGACGCCGAAGGGGCGCTTGATGACGAGACGGTCGCCGAGATTCTCGAACTGAAAAGGCCTCCGCCGCTTGATCTGTCGCCCATGGCCGATTTCGGCGCCTACAGCGCCTCGACCGAGGGCCTTCTGCCCGCCGATATTGAGCACTTCGGCGGCAAGGCGGCCAACTTCGGGATTCTGCGGTTGGCCATCGCGGATAACTCACCGATCGCCGCGGCGTTCTCGTTCGATCTCTGGAACGGCTTCCTCGATCAGACCCTGGCGGGGGGCGAAACGCTGCGCGAGGCGATCGACGATCGGTTGGCGGGCCAGACCTGGCCGCCGGCCGACATGGCCGCGCTCGCGCTGATCCGGGAGATGTTCACCGATCCCGGCGTGACCGGGTTCAGCGCGGAGTTGCGCCAGGCGGTGATCGACACCCTCCAGGACGCGCAATATGGCTTCGACCCCAACCGCAAAATCCGCATCCGCAGCTCGACCAACGTCGAGGACGGCGACCAGTTCACCGGTGCCGGGCTCTACGACAGCTTCAGCGGCTGCCTGGCCGACGACCTCGACGGCGATGAGGCCGGTCCCAGTCATTGTGATCCGACCCGCTCGGGCGAGCGCGGCATCTTCCGGGCCATCCGCAAGGTCTTTGCCAGTTTCTATAACGACAACGTCTACCTGGAGCGTCTGCGCCACGGCGTGGATGAGAACCAGGTCGGCATGGGGCTGCTCGTCCACCACTCTTTCCCCGACGAGTTTGAACTGGCCAACGGCGTGGCCACGGTCAGGCACTATCCCTCGCAACAATCCGCCTCCTATCAAATCACGCTGGTCACGCAGCAGGGCGCGACATCGGTGGCGAACGCGGAAGGCGGTTCCATCCCCGAAGAGGTTTCGGTCTCGGGCTGGCGCTCGGGGGGCAACTTCAGTATCTTCCCCAGTCTGATTCGGCCCTCGAATCTGGTGTTGCTCGGCGAATCGGTGATGAGCTGGCCCGACGAATATGAAAACTTGACGCGTTTACTCGCGGCGGCCGCGGACGCGTTCGGCGCTATCACTGGTCACAAGCTCACCGACCTGGAATACAAGAAAGTCGTGCCGGGCGGGCACTTAATCGTCAAACAAATCCGCGCGATCCCCCAAGCGGCCGAGCAAGTCTCGGTTCTGCCCTTCCTCATTAACGAGCCAGCCGAGTTCTGCACCTTTCAGGGCGAATGGGGTGACGTTTTCGCCAATCACCGTCTCAAGTCGCGCTGGCGATTTGAAACGAAGAACCTCTGGCTCAGCGAGGAATACCTGCGGGAAAGCTTTCTGGCCAACGTTCAAATCGAATACGCCGCGCATGGGCAAGTTATAGTCTACAGCGGTCCGCCGGCGGAGTGGCCCGGCGCCCGGTTCGTTTGCGAAGATCAGCTTGGTAAGAACCTGTGGGAGTTCGGCGACTTGTACAATCCCCGCGCCTACGAACTAATAACCGGTTGCAACGAGGTCCGAGTGCGCACGGACCAGAGTCCGTTGTGGACCATCAGCGACCGAACTCTCGATGTCCACGTTCAGTATTCCGATCCGGTCTTCTGGATCGATTGGCAAGGCGAGGCCGCGACTCGTTCGGAGGAGGATATCCAGCTATACGCCCAACCCGAAACGCAGAAGGGAGACCTGCTGCAAGAGCGTTCGTGCGCGGGACCGGGCGATGTTTCGATCTCGACGACGTTCTACTGGCCCCCGCCGCCGACGGGCGCCGTCGCCGGCTACACGGCCCCGCTCATCAGGTGGGCCGAAACCGTGATCGAGGGCTACACGAGCGAGCCGCTCGTCCTGCGCGACTATTACTCCCAGACCTATCGACCCGGGCACCACAATTTCAGCGAGGATTTTCTCTTCGAGCCGAGGCTCGAACCCGGCATCTCGAAACAGTCGCTGGCGGAGCTTCGGGCCAAGGATATCCGTTTGATCTACATGATTGTTGGGTCATTCAGCGGCCAGGACTGCATCCAAACTTTCGGCTTCGATCCCGACGAAAACGCCGCCGGTCCTTTGTGGATGATGTATGAATAGGATGGGAGCGTGTCGGTTGTGCTTTCTGAAGAGAATAGGCGCTTAATCTACGTGACCGGTTTCCCAGTCCGCATAGTCCAGCCAGACACCGCTCTACACTGAAGCCGAGGGATTCGGTTTATAGACCCACAATTCCTGACCGTGAACACCGTCGTCCGCCGAAAAGATCAACATGTCGTTAAAGACGGCCATGTGTTGGATGTTTGAATCCCCCGGACCTGGATTAATGTCCATGACGAGACGGGTGCCGACCTTCGTGCCGTCGGTCATCCATAGTTCTCGGCCGTGGATGCCGTCATCGGCGACGAATACGGCGACATTGCCAATCGACGTAATCTGTTGCGGATCCGATTCAGACTCACCTTCGTATATATCGCGGACTAGACCCGCTTGAAGAGATTCTACGTCAACTTTCCACAATTCACCTCCCCCATTTACGCCGAGACTTGCGCGCTGAAAAAGCAAGAGGCCATCGATCGAGGCTATATTCCCACGCGGACGAAAGTATCCCACAAGTTCTACGGATCCAGATTGGTCTATTCTATAAAAAGTTTCCGTCGGGCTAAAATAGTCGATCCTGAAAAGCCCTGCTCAAGCAGCCCAGCCAATCAGAGATGAGCCCGGGTGAACCAGAGGCATCCGTTTTCGACTCGTGATTTGCGCCAGACGCAGCAAAAGA